>NZ_JBFAQY010000055.1:0-27606 GCF_040678965.1 Streptosporangium sp. NPDC049248 | reverse complement strand
TGGCCGGGTCGGCCCCGCGCTTGCGGGGATGGCCCCTCGACGGCCGCGACCGGGCACGCCACGCCGACGTCGGCCCCGCGCTTGCGGGGATGGTCCCGTGCTGGAGGCCAGCCAGCGCTGCATGGCCGGGTCGGCCCCGCGCTTGCGGGGATGGCCCCTCGACGGCCGCGACCGGGCACGCCACGCCGACGTCGGCCCCGCGCTTGCGGGGATGGTCCACCACGACTGGAGCGACGCCCACTACCGGCTCGGTCGGCCCCGCGCTTGCGGGGATGGTCCGGCGTTGCGGATCCTGGAGCTCGTCCGCCTGATGTCGGCCCCGCGCTTGCGGGGATGGTCCCCCGGCTGCCGCTCCGACTGGCGCGTGGCTCGCGTCGGCCCCGCGCTTGCGGGGATGGTCCGTGCGCCGATGCCTGCATGGTGGCGCTGCGCCGGTCGGCCCCGCGCTTGCGGGGATGGTCCCGAGCTGGAGGCGTGAGCGTGGACAACTGGTGTGTCGGCCCCGCGCTTGCGGGGATGGTCCTGAAGGTGACTACGTCGGCCAGCGGAACGTCAGGTCGGCCCCGCGCCTGCGGGGATGGTCCCGCCTGGATGGCGCACAGTCCCGCGCAGAGCGTGTCGGCCCCGCGCCTGCGGGGATGGTCCCGGTCTTGCTGGCGCTGTCGATCAGCTTGTACGCGTCGGCCCCGCGCCTGCGGGGATGGTCCGGCAGGCATCCCCGAGAGCGTCATCCCGCGCATGTCGGCCCCGCGCCTGCGGGGATGGTCCCGCCTCATCTTGCGGCTGGTAGCCGACCATGGCGTCGGCCCGGCGCCTGCGGGGATGGTCCGCGCCTCCCACTTCGCCCGCGTTGATCGTCCTGGTCGGCCCCGCGCCTGCGGGGATGGTCCCGGCCACGGCCGTAGTCGCCCGGGAACTGAGGGGGCCATCCAAGGATGGTGGATCGATCGAACTCCCGAAACCGAGTATTGGACGCAGAGCTCGTCGACGGCAGCCCTGCCTCTTATCCAGTGAGGGTGGCCAGGTAGGACTCGGTCACGCTCCATGGGGTGAGCTCGATGCCGAAGCCGCTGCGGTGGGCGTCTTGGGTGTGGACGAGTTTGCCCGACAGGTGCACGATGTCACCGGTCCGGAACGCACCGGTGTAGGCGCCCAGGTAGGACCGCATGTGGGTGATCTTGCGGGCGAAGGAGTCGGGCTCGTCCACGGTGGACGACAGGATCGTCTTGACCTTGATCCCGTACAGGGCGGGGGTGACCAGCCCTTCACTGTGGTCGGTGATCTTCGCCAGCAAGGCCATATGGCCGATCTCTTTAGCCGAGGTGCGGGCGAAGGTCTGATCGCAGTCACAGCGGATCGGCTCGCAGTTGATGTGCGCGCCGGTGCCGGCGGTGAGGCCTTGGAACTTGCGTCGTTCCTGCTTGATAAGGGTGTCGAAAGCGCTGCCAGCCATGTACTTGGCCCGGCGCAGATACAGCTGCATGAGGGTGTCGCCGGCGTAGGGCCGAATCAGGTCGCCGACGCCGAACAACTCGCGGGCGGCGGCGTAGCCGTCGGGGCCGTAGCAGACCAGGTCGATGTCGGAGCGGTCGTTGAAGCAGCCGACCAGGAAGGAGCCGGTGATACCGAACAGCTCGCGAGCCCCTAGGGAGACGATCCGGTCGATGGTGGCCAGCAGGTCCGCGCCCGCGCGAGCGTTCCGCACCAGGTGGGGGTTGGCGTGGATGGTGCTCAGCGCGGCCCGGCAGGAGTGGTGCAGGGCCACCTGTCCTCGGGGCAGGCCGGTGATGACGCAGCCCAGCACGTCGGAGTAGACGTAGCATTCGGGCCGCTCGGCCAAGATGCCGAAGGATTTCGACACCACGCTGTTTTGCCGGTAGGTGCGGCCCAGCAGCTGCCGGTCTCCGTGGGGGTCGGGGTGGTACTTGACGTAGCCGAGGTAGTGGCTGGCCGGATGAACGTCGCCGATGACTTTGAACACCACGCCATGCTGATCCATCAGGTAGTCGCGATCACGCACCAGCGGCAGCGGGCCACCGAGCGGGTTCTCCAGCGGGTTATCGAGTTGTGGTGGCGGCGCCGGCAGTGAACTCGGCCAGGGTAGGGAAGGCGGCGGTGTCGATCGTGGTGTAGTCCTCATAGTGCTCCAGTCCCATCTGGAAAAGGGCGCGGCGGTAGTGCCATTTGAGGTGCTTGTCACGGCGCTGCGGGTCGGCGGGCCGCATCAGGGCCAGGAAGAACAGGCATTTGACCAGCAGGAAGTCGGGCAGGTAACCGCTCAGCGGCCGGCCGTACGCCTCCAGGGCGGCTGAGTCCAGGGCGAGCAGGTAGCGCGCTCGTTGCGCCGGGCTGATGCGGTATCCCTTGCCACCGCCTTTGAAGGCGACGATGTCGAGCATCGGGTAGACGTCGTATCCCAGCGGGGCCGGGCCGTGGTGCTGCCAGTCGATCACCCCAGTGGGGAAGGCGTTGGGCAGCCCGTAGTCCAGGTGGCTGTGGCACATCGGCACATCGCGCAATCGCTCGACGACGCGATCGAGCGCCGCGTGGGTGCGGGGGGTGTCCAGGTCGGGGTTCTCGGCGAAGACGTTCGCGGTGAACCCGGCCTGCTCGATCCACGCCCGCACCTCCCTTACGCCGCCGGGCAGCGGGCTGCGGGCCTGGGCTGCGAGCAGGTGCCCGGAGATGGCGGCCGCGGCGTCGACGACGTCCTCGGGCACCTGGCCTTGGGCATCGGCGCCGGCCAGGGCGGCGTCGTGCAGGGAGGCCTCGCCGAGGCTGTGTTCGGTGAAGAAGTGGCGGCCGCCTTCGGCGCTGCCTTCGAAGCCGTCGGCGAGGATCTGCGGCACCGGGTAGCCCAGCTGCGCGGCCCGGCGCTGGAAGTCGGCTTCGGCTGCCACGCTCTGGTCGCCGGTGCGTTTGTAGAGCACACCGTCGGCGCTGCGCCATACCTCGCCGTCGGCGGCGGTACGGCGTTTGATGAATTCCCAGTCGCCCACTGCTCTTTCCTTTCACACAGATACCAATTGTAGGGGGATGGGCGGTAGTTTAGATACATGATATTGGCTGTGGTACGGCACGCTGAGTCAATTGAGAACGCCGATAAATACAACGGCTTTTACCATGATCGGCGCCCGTACGACGGGCAGGCGGCCCATGACATCTCCCGCACCGTGGTCGGGCTGACCCCACGGGGTTTTCACCAGGCGGTGTGGCTGGGGCGCACCCTGGCCGAGACGGTGGGCGCCGGGGCGCGCGTCTACACCTCCACCTACCGGCGGGCGATCGACACCGCGCAACTGGCCTTCCCCGGCCTGCCCGGCGGCTGGCCGCGCCGCACGGCGCTGCTGGATGAGCAGCACTACGGGGAGGCGACCTACATGACCAAGCAGGAGTTGTTCGCCACCTACCCCGACGGGGCCGAGGATCGGCGGCTGCGCAAACACCTGTGGACTCCGCCCGGCGGAGGTGAGTCCCTGGCCGGCGGCGTCCGGCAGCGGGCGCTGGGCTTTCTCGCGCTGCTGCGCACCGACACCGCCCCGGACTCGGGATCCGGGGCGAGGATAGCGGTGGTGGTGGCCATCACCCATCACACGATGATCCTGGCGTTGCGCGCTCTGCTGGAGGCGCGCCCTGTTGAAGAGGTCGTCACCGAATCCCGTGAGACCAAAATCCCTAATGCCGCGATTATCCGTTATGAGATGCGCGGTGACGCGATCATAAGGCCGATCATTATCGCGCCGTCGATCTAGAAAAAGAGTGGAGGGCAATGGTGGCGCGGCACCTGTTCTTCTTCAACGGCCCGGTACAGAACCAGGAATTCACGTTCGCGGAAAAGCCGGGGAAAGCGGTCGGCATCCGCATCGCCGCGGCGCTGAACCAGCTGCTGGGCCACTCACCGGTGCCGCACCTGTGGAACACCGTCACCCTGAGCGGAGACCTGCGCCACCGGCACACCACGACCTGGCCCCGGCGGCCGCGGGCCGACGTCGAAGCCGACGCGATCGCCGCCAAGTACGCCCCCGGCACCTGGCCGCCGGGCGGTATCGTCACCGACGCCGACCGCCCGGTCGCCGACCTGGCGCGGGAGATGATCGCTGAGGCGTTGTCGGCCGGGACGCTGACCATCAGCCGCGAACGCGTCCGGGTGTGCGCCGGCTGCGGGCACATGACCGGCACCGCAGACCATGCCTGCCGGGCCTGCGGAAACGCGGCCACCCGCGCCCACGTCGCCGAGCACCTGGTCGCCGAGCGCGACCCGGCCCGGCCCGTCGTCGCCGGCGAGGACATCCACGCCTTTCGGCGGCGCGCCCCGCTGCAACTGCGCAACGCCGCAGGTAACGCGCCGGCGCGGCTGATCCTGTCGCGCACCCGTGCCTACGGCATCGACCTGGAGGCGGTGGGCCTGCCGGGCCTGGTGCTGGACCCCCGGGCCGGTCTGCACGTGGCGGTCCTGGCCGCCGCCCGCCGGCTCCAGGCCGACGTGGCGGTGATGACCACCACCGCCAACGCCGCCCTCAACGTCGCCGCGCACGGCCAGCCCTTCCGCACCCACCACGGTCTGCGGCTGCGCTACGTCCTGCACGGACACGTGCCCTACAGCGCCGCCAGCGTCTTGTCGCAGGTGTATGAGCGCCACCAGGCTGATGCCGCCACCCAGACGACGTTCGAGACGTGGTTCCTGCCGCTGTATGCGCTCAAGGAGAAGAACGGCGTGCGCGCCGAGCAGCTGCCCGCGCTGTTCAAGCACTTCAGCCGCGCCCGCCGGGCCCGGCCCCCACACCCCGACCCGCAGCTCATCGACAACCTTCACCGCTCGATCACCGAAGGCGACGCCGATTGGGTGATGCGGCAATCTGTCCTGGCCCACGCCATGACCAGCACCGACATTCCGCAACCGGATGACGAAGTGGAGCTGACCGGTGCGCCAACCCCGTGAACCCGCAAGCCGTGTGCCCAGATGCCCTCGATCCCCAGACGCGATCCCAGTCGACTCCAAATAGGTCAGATCAGGCGGCGGTGGTTCGGCTGTCGGCTCGGATGGTTGCGGAGGTGGCGCATCCAGTGAACCTGGCACCGCGTCGCGGCGCTCCCGGAAAGCATCGTGGGGAATTACAAAAATCAACCATTCACCTGAAGTGATGGGGCAATCACTGGTAGACACGTTGTTGTAGTTCGAATCCCGAAAACGGCCGAACTCACCGAGAGGGAGGGAACAAGAGCGTGGTCGTCGGCACGCGCCAACTTGGACCTGACCATCCTCATTCCCCTAGCAGCGTCGTTGCGGTACCGGGCTCAGGTGAGTTCCAAAGGAGGATCTCCGGCCGGTGCGGGCGGCTCCACAGTGGGCCCGTCGACCTCGTTGATCACGCACAGCCGCAGCACCGTATCCGGATCCCGGGGGAGCTGAGTGAACGTATCGTCGGTGACCAGCTCAGCGGTCACCGGCAAAGGGCCGTCGGCGACCGCTGGGCCGAGCAGGCTATCGGCTGGCTGCTCTTCCTCCTTGGCCTGGTGGATTACCGCGAGGCGGTAGGCGGCCTCGGCGTGACCGTGGCCGGCGGCCAGCTGGTAGAAGAACATCGCGACACTGAGCTTGCTGGGAAAGCACTGGTAGTGGCGGCCGTAGCCGCAGGCGAGCTCGGCGGCGACCTGCAGGCGATGGGGGTGGTTGAACAGGCCCGCCGCATTGGTCTGCCCGGCGTCGCTGGCCCGGCGCAGCCAGTGGAGCGCCTCCGGGGGCCAGCCCCTCAGCAGCGCGATGACCGCCAGGCGCATACAGTCCTCACTGTTGCCGTCCTGGCTGTGCTCCAGCAGGCGGATACCGGTCCTGCCGTAGATCTGCAGCAGCCGCTGCCGCTCCTCGGGCAGTGGTGCGAAGACAACCGGGGTGGCTGGGGGGCTGGGTGGCCGGGCACGTCGGCCCGCGCCGGGGGCATCAGCGCGGGCCGAGGTGCCCGGCGCGGGGGCGGGTCGCTGTGCGGGGTGGGGCACGGCCTCGGGTGAGGCTGCCTGGGCTGTGATCGGCCGCAGGGTGGGCGCGGGGGGATCGGGCCGGGCACCGCGGGCCACGCGCCATCGCTGACACCACACCTCGATGTCCCCCATGCTGCGCACATCCAGGCCGGTCCGGTCGGCGGCTATCGTGCACGCGGCCACGAAGCACGACACCCACGCCCATGGCGGCACGCGTTTGCGTTTGCCGGACAGGATGTCGTGCGTGGTGCTGGAGGCCAAGATCCGATCCTGGCTGTTTTCGGAGATGAGCTTCGAGATCGCGCACAGGTGAGACAGCGCCGGGGAGCCGGCCCGGTCGCGTAGCTCGTTGAGCTGGCCGACGAAGGCGCGCAGCGCCGCATCACGATGTTGTTCAACCATCGCCCTCAGCCGAAATGAGTGATCCGTGATCTACAGGTAGTAGCCGGAGTCATATTGGCATTAACGGGTGGTCAAGCTGGGGGAGATCGCATTTTCCGCCTCATCCGGGATTAACAGGTAGTTGACCTGCGCTAACGAACTCCGGACGAGTCCGGATGAGACCGGATGACCTCGAAGGGATCCGGATCAGAGCGGATCACTGCGGAGGTAACCGGAGCAGGTCGCATATGAACAGGCGCCGACCTTCGAAAGGCCGACCACGTCAGTGACCGGCTCCGCCGCGCTGCGAAGCGCCCGGGGAAGCGGCAACGGTTTTCGCCCGCATGAAGCCGTTTACTCCGGTGTTGTCCGGAAGTGTTTGAACCGGTGGCGGCCAGGTCAGCGGCGCCTCCATCGTTGATCTCGCCCCCGCCGGCGACGAAGGAGACGCCCATGCCGCATGCCCCCGCTGTCCCGCGTGCCCTGGCCTCTCCGCTGCGTGTCACCGGCACCCGACCGGGCCACCTGCCCTCACCGTGGGCTCACGACGACGACCAGTTGCTGACCCTGCTGGTGACGGTCTGGGCCCTGATCACCGGGCGTATGCCGCCCAACCGCCCCAGCGATGAGCTCACCGACACCGAACTCATCGCGTTTTGGGCCGATGACCAGACCGCCGGATCCCCGGCGACGCCATCTCAGGAGTGACCCCGATGTTTTCCGTGCCCGTACTTCTCACCTTGACCACCACCACGCTGGTGACGACCATCGCCTGCGCGCTCACCCTGGCCACCGGCGCCGCCTGGCCCACCGCCCTGCTCAGTGGCGGAGCCGCGGGCGCCGCCACCATGGGCTTGCTCATCCACCTGCTCGATCAGCACCGCGACAAGCAATAACCGACCGACCTGAACCGATTCGGCCTCCCTGGGATGGTGCGCAAAGCCGTAGCCCAGCCCGCGACCATCCGGCGAGGCACCAGCGCCAGATGGTCACTCGACGCCTTGATCCCTGAAAGACAATTCGGTAACTGCGCGTGGTGCCGTGACGTGCTCGACAAAGACCACGCGGTGTGAGACACCGATGAAGACGTCGACGTCGAAGATAGGCATGGCCCATGCTCTGGACGCTGGTGAACATCCTGTTCAACCGAGATCTGGTGGGCGACCCGGAACACGTGCGGTGCGGTCGCTGTGGGTACACCGCCGACCAGTTCGAGGCGCCGATGCGGACCAGGTCCTACTTCACCGTGTCGCGGGAACAACCTCCGGATGGCTACCGGATGCCACCGGAGTGGACGTGCCCGTCCTGCGGCCGGGCCGGTCCGCTGGAGACCGGAGAGTTGCTGAGCAACGACACTGTTGTGCACTGCCGCCGTACGTTCCTGTGCCGGTACTCCTGGACGGTGCCGAGCATGGCGACCGCCGTGACCTGCCCGCGCTGTTACACGCGCCAGTCCGGCCCTGCCAGATGACGCCTCCGTTGGCAGCGGCCCATTTGGAAACGAACCGGTTGAGGCACCGCGCCCCGGCGTCGGCTTGTACAAGCCGCAACGGGAAGCCTGACCAGCGCCTGGCCGCCGCGCTCACCTGTCATCATGACGCTGCCGCCGGGCTGGTGCCGGACGGATGGGCTGGCTCATTGGAATCACCGACGTCGTCGGTGATTCCCTCGCTTTGGGCGCTGTCTTGCGGCTTCGGGCGATGTGCGTCCCGGCGCGGGCCTGGGTGGCGGACCTCCGGCCAGTCCTCGGCGGTATTGGAACCCGGGGTGTCGTCCAGGGCGTCGGCGCTCATGCTGCGATATGCCTGTATCAGGGCAGCGACGTGTTCGGGGGAGACCTCGGCGTTGACCACGAGGGCAGCGAGGAGTTGGGAGCGGCTCACGTTCTCGTGGGCGGCGAGTCCGGCGGCAACGAGCCGCTCAAGGCGATCGTCGACGGCTTGGGGCCAGGTAACCAGGGTGTTGCGGCGTCGAGCGCGCCACAGCAGTTTCATCGCCGCTCCCGCTGCCCATGATCTATATTCAATATATATTCCGTGCATGGTGAGCATGCTGCAAGCCCCGTCCCGGCCTCAGGCGCAAGACAGTGAGCCGCCCGCTGTGGTGAGGATCGCCGGGCGGACGCTGCGGCCCACGCCGGTGTTCGACACCTATTGGCGTTTCGCCGCGGCCAGGCAGCAGGTGTACCTGGCGCGGCTAGGGGAGGCGCCGCCGCCAGCATGCCAGGATCCGGTGCTGGCGCAGCACCGCTTCACGAACTGCTTTCGCGCCGCGGACCGGGTCAGCCAGTACCTGATCGGTCAGGTCTCCTACCGCGGGGACCAAGAGTGGCGCGAGGTGTTCTTCCGCACCATGCTGTTCAAGGTCTTCAACAAGATCCAAACATGGCAGCTCCTGGAGAAGCACCTGGGTGAGGTGACCTGGAGCGGATATGACTTTCAGGTCCTGGACGGCGTGCTGTCGAAGGCGTTCGCGGCGGGGGAGCGGCTGTACTCCGCGGCCTACATCACCCCTCCGCCGGCATTGGGGGAGCAGCGCAAGCACAGCAACCACCTGCGGCTCATCGCGTTGATGATGGACCAGGAGGCACCGGAGCGGGTGCAGCAGTCCGCGTCGATGCACGAGGCGTATGAGGTCCTGCTGAGCTTCCCAGCGATCGGCCCGTTCCTGGCCTACCAGTACCTGATCGACCTGAACTACGCGGCGCAGATGTCCTTCTCAGAGATGGACTTCGTCGTTCCGGGCCCAGGAGCCCGCGATGGGATCCGCAAATGCTTCGGCCCCGCGGCCGGCGGCCTGGAGGCCGAGGTGATCCACTACATGGCGGACACCCAGCAAGAGCACTTTGGGCGCCTTGGGCTCTCGTTCACGGGGCTGCGGGGCCGTCCCTTGCAGCTGATCGACTGCCAAAATCTGTTCTGCGAGGTCGACAAGTACGCACGAGTGGTGCACCCGGAGGTCGCCGGTATCAGCGGGCGCAGCCGCATCAAGCAGCTGTACCGGGCCGATGCCGCCCCCTTGAGCGCGTGGTTCCCGCCCAAGTGGGGGGTCAACGCTTAAGCGCTCCAGCCGGTGAGAGCCCGGTGGCTGGCCCGCTGATCAGGCGGACAGCTGCATCTGGGTCTGAATCACCGGGCGGATGGCGGTGACATGCTCCTCGATCTGGGCGTGACCGGCGATCACCGTCAAGCTGCCCGGACGTACTTCCGCCTGCTGGGCCAGGTAGGCCAGCAGGCGCCCCAGGCCCAGGTAGTTGCCATAAGCGCGGTCCACCATGTAGTGGCTGCGATACAGGGCTACCGCGTGCAGGGTGCGCTCGCGATCCAACTGGAACGAGCAATGGCTCAAGCACGGGAAACCGCGGTACTTGTTGTCGGTGCCAGCGACGTGAACCGGTGTCGACCAGGTGCCCTCCTCCGGTTCTGTGTCGTCGGGGTGGGCGACGTCCATCTCGTAGGCGGCGCTCATCGGCCCCTTGGTGGAGGTCTGCCGGCGAATGCGGGCGATCAAGGTGGTCAGCTGGTCGACCGGGCCTTTCTTGCCGGGGTAGGCGACGATGCGGCCGAAGTAGGTTCCGCTCTTGTTGCGCTGGTCGATGCGCATGAGCCGCTCGTACATCTGTTGATAGCGGTGCACCAGTTCCTCGGGGGAGGAGCAGGTGGCTGCCAGCCCGGCGGGGAAGAGGGTGTTGGCGACCGTTTCGATGGGCGCGTACCCGTGCCTGTCGCGGACCCGGTCGAACTGGGTCCGCATCTGCGGGTCCTCGGCGGCGGCGTCAGCGATGCGGACCACCGTGTGAAAACCTTTCTGTCCCGGATTGGTCTTCACATCCAGGGCCCGGCAGGCGGCGGCCCAGGCCAGGGAGGTGTTCTTCTCGGCGACGCTGAAGGTGTGCATCAGTGCTCCTGAGATCGTGACGGCTAGCGCGGCATGACAAGAGCTGGAGCTGGGGTTGGTGCGGTCAGGTCGGCCAAAGCTCCAGGACGCCGACGCGCGGCGACTGCCGCGCGACGGTGACCTCAAGCAGATCGGCAGCGCCCGGCACGCGAACCGTTACCGTGGCCGTGCCGGTGAGGACATCGGTGACTTCCGCGACAGTTGCGGGAGCATCCTCGTCCCAAAACAGCTGCCCTTCCGGGTTGCCGGTGGGGACCAGGCAGTCAGGTAGCGCATCGAAGTGAGCGCCGGGGGTGCGCAGCACGACCAGGTCGCCCACGTCCACCCGCACCGTCGCCCGGTGGGCGGCTGTGTCGATCACATGGACATGTGCCTTGCTGGGAACCAGGCCACCGGCCAACGTCGTCTTGATCACGGCGGGTTTGGTCTTCAGCCAGGCGGCCTTTTGTGCTCGCGTCAGGAGCCGCAGTCGGTGCAGGTGGTTCACGGTTCCGGTGTAGGAGGTGCCTAGCCAGCGGGCTATTTGGTAGGCGTGTTCGGGCACCCGGGGGCGCTCGACACCGATCCGCCGAAGCGCCGAGCCCACCGCGGGCGGGGGCATGAGGAACCATGCCGCGAAGGCTTCCGCGGTCTTCTCCTCATCCGGCCAACTGCCATCTCCCCAACCGACGGTGCGGTCCAGTTCCTTGTCGAGGGCGGTGCCGTGCCCTAGACGGTGGTGGCCTAATTCATGTGCTGCTGTATGCCTTTGGGTGACGATGTCCAACTGTGCGTTCAGGAGCACCCCAGGCCCACGATCATGCGGGGAGAAGTACATCCCGAACAGGCGTGGCATGGGCCGCGCCATCCCGGCCAGCCCGGCTTCTCGTAGCGCACCGTGCACGTCAACGTAGTCATCGCGGTCGACCTTCAGGTCGCGGTGAGCCTGCACGGCCGCCATCGCGGCGACCGTGTGGGCGACATCCCAGTTCACTCAGCCGGCCTGGACGGCGTCACGTGTTCGCCCTCCTGCTCTGTGTCCGGCGCCTCATCTTGCGCGCGCCGGTACTTCAAGAATTCGGCGAAGCTGAGGACCTCGTCCCAGTCTCCATCGGTCAGGCCGACCAGGGCGCGCGGCATCCCGGCCAGGGCGTGCTCACCCGGATCGGCGTCTTCTTCCTTGGCCAGGAAGTAAGACACCGGCCGGGTGTAGAGGCGGGCGAGCTTCTTGAGCTCCAGGCTGTCGACGCGTCGGGCGCCGCGTTCGATGTCACTGACCGCGGAGCGTGGGATGCCGGTCATGTCGCACACGTATTGCTGTGACATGCCCAGGTAGTCGCGGGTGCGGCGCAGTCGTTCGGCGAGCAGGTCCAGCTCGGGGTCGCGGTTACGCGCGTCGGCCGAAGCAGGGGTCATGAGTGGCGCCTTTCCTTGATCACCTTCAAGACGGTGGCGGCGAAGGTGTACACAGACCGCGTGGAGCGGGCGGTTTCTTCATTAGTGGGAACGGTGATGCCGTAGCGTGCCTCGACCTGGGTCAAGATCTCAACGACCAGGATCGAGTTGACCGGCAACTCCTGGCCGCCCTGTTCCAGTTCCATGCGCAGCTCGCCGGGGTCGCGGTCTTGTCGCTGCGCCAGGAGTTCCAGGACGAGGGCGACGATGTCCTCCAGGGATGGCTCAAGCGTTTTCAGGAGTCTCTCCCGTTCGTCGGATTCTCCGGCATCACTGTTCTACTATACGACAACGTCGGTGATGCCGACGATCGTGCCGGATTTTCCAACAGGAGGCGTGATGCACTTCAACCGTTACCAGCAGGCGGCGATCAAGACCCTTCAGCCTGCCGCCCCCGACGCTGACCCCGTGACAGTCCCCCTGCTCGGCCTGACCGGCGAGGTCGGGTCCCTGGCCACCGCCTACAAAAAGCACCTGCGCGATGGGCCAGGCATGGCCTCTGGTAAGCACCTCTTACGCGAGGAACTCGGCGACGTTCTGTGGTACGTCGCGGCCCTCGCGCACCGCTTCGACCTCGACCTGGAAGACGTCGCCGCCGCGAGCCTCGTAAAGATCAACGACTGGTGGCTTACCACCCCCACGGCTGACCGCATCTTCTTCGACGCCACCTTCCCCCAGGCCGAACAACTCCCGCGACAAGCCACTCTCACGTTCACCCTGCAGCAGCGCGATCGCGACGGCCGCAGCGTCGCGGTACTGACCCACGACGGCAGGCCGTGCGGAGACCCCCTCACCGACTCCTCCCACATCGACGACGACTATCGCTTTCACGATGTCTTCCACCTGGCCCACGCCGCCGTCCTGGGCTGGTCCCCCGTCACGCGCTTCCTGCTGGGCTGTAAACGCAAGAGCGACCCCAGAATCGACGAAGCCGAAGACGGCGGCCGCGCTATCGCCATCGAAGAAGGCATCTCCGCGCTCGTGTTCGCCTACGCCGCCCGCCACGGCTACTTCGAGAACGTGCGCCACATCGACCACGAGTTCCTCAAGACCATCGCCACCATGACCTCCCACCTTGAGGTGAGCATCCTGCGCGCCGCCGACTGGGAACAGGCAATCATGACCGGATACGCCGCTTGGCGACAGCTTCGCGCGAACGGAGGAGGGACCCTCCACCTCGACCTGAACCAGCAGACACTAACCGTCGAGTAGCTTGCCCAGGACGAAGCCAGGCAGCCTCCACCGCGACACAGCCGGGCGGTCATCAGGCCGATAGCCTCATTCAACAAGTCGGAAGCCATCGCGTACGGCCCCCAATGATCGGCAGCACCACCAGCAGGCCACCGCGACCGCTTACATCGGTCTTTGGTTAGTAGTCGAGGGCACGGTCGACCAGCTCGGCGACCTCGGTGGCGGAGGCGCGGAAGTAGCGGGCGGTGGTCTCGATGGAGGCGTGGCCGAGCAAAGCTTGGATCTGAGCATGGTCGGCGCCAGCCTCGCGCAGCCGGGTGGCGTAAGTGTGGCGCAACCGGTGCGGCCGCAGGCCGGGCAGGCCGGCGTCCTTGCCGACGGCGCGCACGACGTCGGTGACGCCGTCGACCGACAACCTCCCGCGCTGGCCGACCCACATCCCATCCCCGACCGTGTCCGCCAGCGCGGGCCGCATCGCCAGCAGCTCGGCGCGCACGAGCAGCCAGGCGGTGAGGCGTTCACGGGCCGGGACCGGCAACGGGACGGTACGGACCTCGTCGCCTTTACCGTGCAGGCGGGCAGTGCCGCTGCGCGCGGTGATCGGCACATCATCGACGCTCAAGCGCTGGCATTCCTCAGCGCGGGCTCCGGCGCCGAGCAGGAGGGCAATGAGAGCAGCGTCGCGGGGGCCGCGCCGGTCGGCGGCCCGGCGCACCGCGTTCTCCTGCGCCCGGGTCAAGGCATCAGGGGCGCCGGGCTTGGGCACCCGGGCACGTTTGACCGCCAGGCGCAGCGCGGGGCCGTGCTCATACAGCAACGTCACCGCCGCCAGCGCCTGATTCACCGTCGCCGGCGACGCACCCGCGGCCAGCAGATGACGGCGCCAGGCGGTGACCGCAGCCTCGGCGCCGACCAAGTCGACGAACGCATCCGCATGCTCGGCCGCGTGCGCGAGTAGCCAGTCGCGGTAGGCGAATGCTTGGCGCCGGTAGGCGGTCACCGTGTTGGCGGCCAGTGCGCACCGGTCGAGATGCGTGCCGAACGCGGCCAACGCCACCTCCGCGGCGGCGGTCACTGATCCCGGCTTAAGACCGGTCCGGATCGCCACCACGTTGCCCGCGCCAATCTCTCGCCGATCGGCAACGCGATTGTCGACTAGGCCGCCGTTGTGATCGCCACTTTGATCGCCACCCCGGTCGTCAACCTGGTTGCCGGTTTCGTTCCCGCTACCGTTGTTGATCTTGTTGTCGGTGCTCGCGGTCACCCTCCGGACCCCCTCCTTCTTATCCGGGGAGTTTTTCCGGCGTTAGCTCCGGGCCCGGCTGGATGTTATCCGGGGAGATCATACCGGGACTCCCCGGATAATGGCACTTATCCGGGGAGTAGTGGAGCGGCAAGCCGAAGACGTCTGTCAACAGCCCGTTGACACATTGTGGTGGCACTGCGATCCTCCCGGGAAGCCCATCGTGTCAACGGGCCGTTGACATGAAGGGGTGACGGTGAAGGCTGGCGGGTGGAACCGGCCGCCGAACGAGGAGGAGGGGGCGCGTGAGCCGCTCGACGCAGATCCGCCAGTTGGTCACCGAGCTGGAGCAGGCCGCCGACGTCGCGGTCGAGGCCTCCTACGACGGCCGCGCCCAGCGGTGGACGCTGCACTGGGACAACGGCCCCACCACCGCCACCATGCGCACCCACCTGACCGGCCTCGCCGAGCGGGCCGGACTCGCGGTGGAGCTGTTCGAGCTGTCGCGGATCATCCAGGACGACGCCCTGGCGCTGCAGGCGGTGCGCTACCTGCGCACCACCCGCCCCGGCCAGGATTTCTCCACCTCCACCTCGGCGCTGGCCGGGGAGATCGAGCGGGCCGCTCGCGACAGCGACCACCCCGACCGGCCGCGCGATGAGCGCGAGGCCGTCCTGGCCCAGCGGCTGCTGGCCGCCGAAGGCGGCTCCACCACCCCGCAAAGGCTGGCCGAGCGGCTGCTGCGCCCCGGCCACGGACTCGCCGCCCTTTTGGAAAACGACCTGCACCACGTCCGGCCCGGGGACCCGCTCTGGGCGGCCGAGTACCTGACCGCCCACTACAGCGCCGCCCCCGGCAACCAGCACGGTGACCGCGACGATGACCGGCCCGATGATGGGATAGGTGGCGGGCTCGGCACAGCCGAGCAGGTCCGCGCCTGGCAGCGGCACCTGCAGACCGCACCGGCCCCCACCCTGCTGGCCGCCGTGGCCACCGATCCTGAGGCCGGGCCGATCGCGCGAATCGCCGCCCTCACCCTGGCCTCCCCGATACGAGCTGAGCTGGAGGCGATGCTCGCCGACCACGACCACACCGAACTGGCACTGATCACCGGGTTGCGAGCCGGCGGCACAGCGTGGGCCCAGATCGGCCGCGCGCTGGGCACCACCCGCCAAGGCGCCGCCCAACGCGCCGACCGCCTCACCACCCGCACCTCACCACCTACGTCAACGAGGCATTGACAGGGCGCGATGCAACTCACGGGAATGCGTGAGCAGCAGGTGAGGTCGGCACTCGTGGACGCGGCCGGTCACGATTGGCCATCACTGACGGCCATCACCCCTGGAGGCCACCCGGACCGATCAGCCTGAGGGTATGAGGTTGTGGCCAGGTTTTCCCCGGTTCGTGCTCGCGCTGCTGGGCGTGCTTCTGGTCGCGGGGCTAGCGTGGGTGCTGGGTCCGGGTGCGGCGTGGGTGCTGGCGCACTTCGACGGCGTGCGCGGGCTGGCCGGCAAGGACCTGGCCGCGGCGCTGGATGCGGTGCGCGGGCGGGCGCTGGCGATCGCCACCGGGTTGATCGCGCTGGTGGCGGTGTACTACACCGCGCGCAACGCCGACACCGCGCGGCGCACCTTCAAGCTGGGCGAACAGGGCCACGTGACCGACCGCTACACCAAGGCGATCGAACAGCTCGGCTCCGACAAGCTCGACATCCGCCTGGGCGGCATCTACGCGCTGGAGCGCATCGCCCGAGACTCGGCCCGTGACCATCCCACGGTCATGGAGGTGCTGGCGGCCTTCGTCCGGGAGCACTCACGAGACGTCGCAACCGGCGAAGGGGGAGTCGCACCGCCGCAGCCTGCGCGGCTGCGGACGGATCTTCAGGCAGCTCTCACCGTGATCGGCCGACGCATCGTCACCCAAGACCCGCCCGGCGTGAGCATCAACCTTCGCGACGCGCGCCTCGCCAGCGCGGACCTCACCCGCGCGGACCTCACCGACGCGGACCTCACCCGCGTGAACCTCGTCGGTGCGCGCCTCACCGGCGCGGACCTCACCCGCGCGGACCTCACCCGCGCGGACCTCACCGGCGCGCACCTCGACGGCGCGGACCTCGCCAGCGCGGACCTCGCCAGCGCGGACCTCGTCGGCGCGTACCTCGCCGACGCAAACCTCACCGACGCGCACCTCGTCGGCGCGCGCCTCACCGACGCAAACCTCACCGACGCGCACCTCGTCGGCGCGCGCCTCACCGTCGCGGACCTCACCGACGCGCACCTCGTCGGCGCGGACCTCACCCGCGCACACCTCCTCGGTACGCACCTCACCCGCGCACACCTCGTCGGCGCGGACCTCACCCGCGCACACCTCGTCGGCGCGGACCTCACTGACGCGGACCTCGCCGGCGTGAACCTCACCGACGCACGCCTCGCCGACGCGGACCTCACCCGCGCGGTGCTCGCTGGAGTTATCGGTCTGCCTGGGCATCTGCGGCCCGGGTCGGGGTCGCCAGCGCGTCCCGAGGGCGGGGCGGCGTCTCCAAAGCAGGACGGCCCGGGGTTCGACGAGGGGTGAGGATGCCCGTTTTGCCCGATGCCCGCCAACTACCGGGAATAGGTATTCCGCGAGTTACCAATTAGTAGGGTGATGCTCACGGCCGCTTCGGGCGCGCGGCCCGGGCCGGCGGCGACTCGGGGGCGCGTGGCTCGGGACGGCCGAAGACCATGCGCAATAGCCGGAAGGTGCCCTCGCGCTCATCGGGCGAGCCACGCACAGCGGACCACACGATGAACACCACGATGCCCAGCTCGACGGCGGCGAACACGGCGCCCAAAAAAGGGTGCGCCCACCAGAACAGCGCAGGCCCGCCAACTCCGGCGGCACTGGCGCCGAGCGCCCGAGCCCACCCCTGGGCCCGGGCGGCAGGGGACGGCGTACCGTCCTGCGGCGGCTGCAGCTGAGCCACAAAGTCCTCCTCCAAAGGGTTTTTAGTCCTTTGGAGCGCGGCTCCCCTGTCACCAATATCGAAGCGGAGGCTTACCGTCAACCGCTCAGCACCAGCCTCGGGGGCTCACTATCGGCATCACTGATCACTTCTACTCAAAGGGTCTATAGCGGGGTGCCGTTCGGCTATGGGGCGCTGTTCAGCCGGACAAGGGCAGAGACGGAAGCGCCCCGCCCAACGGAGGGGCGCTCTTGAAGACGTGGAGAAAAGTCTCATCCGCAGTCCGGGAGCCCGTGTTCTCCTAGAGGCTTACGCCCCTCATCTCTGTGGAGGAACGCGCGTGCAGAAAATGTCCCCTGCTGCGGAACGGCTTGTCCGGCTCATGCTGCTGCTCCCATCCGACCCGCGCGAACCGCTGTGGGACAGCGTGGCCGACGACTGCGGAGACCTCCCCACCGTCATGGCGATCGGTGGATGGGTCAGCGACACCGCCAAGATGTGGCCCGAAGGCGCCCCCTACGTTCTGGCCGAGATGGTCCTCATCGTGTTCGGCAACCCGAGCGAGACCACCCTGCATCTGCTGTCGCAAGCGGTCGTATCCCCGAACTCCCGCGGCCGCAAGGGGACCGGTATCGGCGCCGCGTGGGCAGCTCGCGCCTGCCAGACCGCCATCGATGTCCTAGCCGAGACTGCATCGTTGGAGGAAGTGCTGGATCGGGCGAAGACCAACTGGAGTTAGGACGCCTGACCTCGAAACCATGCACCCGATCAATCGCCCCTGGCAGCTTGGCCGACAGACCCGCGGCTCCAACGTCTTCGCCGCACTGCGGGACCTGCCCGGCGGTTGCACCACCTGACAGCACACACCAGCAGCCCCGGACCTTCCTCGGTCTGGGGCTGCTGCGTTGTCGGCATGGCCGCGACGGGCACGCCCCTCGCGGCCATGCGCGTAGGGGTGTCGTATACGTCGCGAAACCCTTCGGCGCTCAGGCCCTGCTGGGTACCGTCGTCCTCATGACCACCCCACCCCCTCGGCCCGGCATGCTCACCTACTCGGGCGAAGTCATGGCCTGTCCCCTGTGTGGCGACGGCGACGGCACCCATATCGAGCACGCCTATGTCGCCGCGCGTCGCGAGGATCGCGAGTTCACCAACGTGCACGTCAACGGCATCACCGGCGAAGTCGCCGCCACCCCCGAGGAGGTCAGCGTCCCGACTGGAGGCGCCGTTGGTGAGGGGCGTCGGCAACGGCTCGCCCTCACCGGCTGGTGCGAGATGTGCGGTGGCGAGTACGCCATCGTCTTCACCCAGCACAAGGGCGCGACCTACATGGAAACCGTCCAGATCAACGAGGGGCCGATCTACCGGACCGGCCGTACCGACTGGCGCTGACGGAGTCAGGCGCCACCTCCGAGGATGGAGGCCATCCGGTAGGCGGCGTGGCTGTCGAGCTTGCGGCGGCCGCGGTTGTAGCGCTGGGTGGTGACCGGAGAGGCGTGCCCGAGGAGCTCCTGGACGTCGGCCAGCGGTACCCCGGCGTCCAGCGCGGCCGTGGCGGCGGTCGCCCGCGCGGTGTGCGGGGTAAGCCGGGTGAAGTCGACCCCGGCCACGCTGGCCGCACGCCTCAGCGCGGTGGTGGCGCGCCACCGGTCGAAGGGCCGGCCATCCTCGCGGACGAACAACGGCTCACCCGGGGCGCGGCCTTCCAGTAGCGGCTCCAGGAGGGCGCGGACCCGGGGTGGGACCGGGGTGCGGTCGGTCTTGCCGCCCTTGCGGCGGAACAGGATGACGGTGTGCCCGGCGTCGACGGCCACCGAGGAGACCGTGAGGGAGACCAGCTCCCCGACGCGCACCGCGCACACGCTGAGCAGCGCCACGGCAGCGGCATCGGCGGGGTAGGCCGCACTGATGGTCTCGGCGCCGTCGATCAGCGCGGTGGCCTCTTCCGCGGTGCGGGCCGGGGTGGTGCCGACGGTGGAGACCTCGGGCCGCTCGACCGGATCGGCGGGGTTGGCCGCGAGGACGCGACGGCGCACCGCGTAGCCGTACAGGCTGGAGAGGTTCGACAGGCGGCGGGCCACCGTGGCCGGGGCGAGCGCGACGCCGGGCCGGGAAAGGCCGGCGCGGGCGGTGCCGGTGCCGATGCCGTCGCGGTAGTGCGTCAGGTGGTCCTCGGTGACGGCCAGCAGATCGAGGCCGGGAAGTTCGGCCTCCAGCCAGCGGCAGAACGCGGCGAGGTCGGCCAGGCGGGCACGGCGGGTGGTGACGGCCTTGCCCGCGCGCAGCCAGGCGGCGACCGTCGACCAGGCGGCGGCCTCCAGCGCGTCGATGAGGTCGACGTCGGCCGCCGGCACTTCGCCTCCGTCGCCGCGGACCCGGCGTGGCCGCAGCCCGGGGATGTCGCCGACGGTGGCCACCATCGGCGCGGGCAGCGCCACGGCGCCCGGGTCGGAGGAGAGGGCCGGGGAGAAGGGGGCGCCGGGCCGGATGACGGCGGTGGGGACGATCTCACATAATTAGCATTGTGTGAGATCTGGCCGGCGGGGACCGACACCAGCCGACACGAGCCGACCAGGCCGGACCGGAGATCCGGTCCGGCCCGGTGATCCACCGGAACTCCGGTATCCACCGCTGCCTTCAGCAGGTGACCAGGTTGTCGCCGTCGTCGTACAACCGATCAACGTCCCGCCGGACCTGTGCCAGGGCAATGAGGAACTCCTGCGGATCGGTCCGCCCCTCCGGCAACTTCGCGATGTGCCACTTGGTTGAACATGAGGCCAGCGGGCGCACCTCCTCGCTCAACTCATCGATCTTTTCCAAAGCCTCCTGCCTGTCCAAAGTGCGCTCTTCGAGCCCACGCCTGACCTCACTGAGCAGCCATCGCAAGCGCCCCGCAGAGAACGGCAGCACCATCCGATTTTCATCGACCCTTCGCACCAGATCAGCCCAGGCAGCGAGGGTGATCCCTAGACCGTCCAGCTCGGCCAGCACATCGCTCACGGTCGAGTTCTCCCGGCAGGCCGGGAACATCAGGAACGGAGTGCACACATCGTGCGTGGCCATGCCGAGATCGGCGCGCCAGGTCAGCTCCTTACACGTCGGCGGGAGCGGCTTCCAGACCGGCGGCGGTGCGAGGAAAAGATGATCCGCCTCGCGCAAAACCTGCTCGCGCCCGGCGGTCACGTCGGCCGCCTCCTCGATGACATCGTGGATCTCGTCGTTGACGACGCCGAGGATCGCGTCCAGCTCGGCGTCGGACATCTGGCGCATCATGCGCCATCACCTCCGTTGAGCATCTGCTTCAAAGCGGATCGAGCGCGGGTGAGGTTTTGTCGGACGGCGTCTTTGCTCATCTGCAGGTGCGTAGACATCTCCTCGGTGCTGTACCCGTCCATGTGCCAGGCCATCACCAGGCGCTGGCTGGGCGACAACGCGGCGATCAGCCGCACCACGCGCTGCGCCTCCTCGCTGAGCTCCAGTACCGCATCGGGATGCAGTAGCTCAGCGCGGTGGCCGGAAGGAAGGAGCCGTTCGCCATCCGGCAACTCCTCGACCGAGTCCTCTCGGGACCGGTCAGGGTCTTTGACGCGCCACAGCTTGCGTATAGCCACCTTGCGCAGCCACGCGCGCGGCTCGCGAATCGTCTCCCACTTGGGCAAGGCGTCCAAGAAGGACGCCTGCACGATGTCGGCGGCCAACTCGCCGTCGGCGCCGGCCTTCATCACGAATCCGAGAAGCGCTTTGGCCTCGCGCTCGTAGAAAGCGGCGAACTCCGGCATCGAGGCCATCTTGCAGGAGAGGTCGTAGTCCTGGTACGCCTTCACGGCTATCTGCCCGACAAGGTCCTCGTCGGCGTCGGTCATGTGCTCGCGCAGGCGCGTCATCGCCGTGTACGACCCCGTATTCATGGCCTTCTCGGATCGGCGAAACGAGACGTAGATGATCGGGTCAGTCACGCCGTGACTCCGGCGGGTCGGCGAGCTCCACCTGTACCAGCGCCCCGTCAGCTGCCTGGACCGTCAGCCTGCTCCCCGCTGGCAGCACCCGGACCATGTCCGGCGTCGCGCTCGCCGCGTGCGCATCGGCCGTGCTCGGTCTGGCCCGGCCGCGCAGCCACTCCCTCACACACTGACTGGCGTACAGGACTGCCAGCACGGCAACCCCGGCGATGGTCATCTCCACGGGCACCTCTCCTCCTACCTCCGGTCCGATCCGGCGCTCCGCCGGTAAAAGGGAGTGCCGCCAGTCAGCCGATCTGTGACATCCCCAGGTCAGCGCATGTTTCGTCGCCGCGACTCAGCAAGGGGTGCGGCCGGTCGGGCGGCCCCTACTCGGCCCCGTTCTTCAGGGCCGGATGCTGAGTGCCGCGCGGTGGTTTCTTCGGCTTGTGAGTCGCGTCAGGCAGGTCAAGCCGGATCGCGTCCAGACCGGCCAACCGCGCCCGGGTCGACATGCCGATGTCGCCGGTCAGCAGCTTCACCTCCCGTCCGGCGAGCGCCTGGAACGCCACCGCCCGCGTGATGATCTCGTCGTCAGTACGGGGCAGACGCACGTGGCCAGGCGGGTCGGGCCACAGGTCGATCGTGATCGCGCCGTGGGGGAAGCTCAGGTTCTCCGGGGCGCTGCCCCGCCGACGGATAACACCGTGGGGAAGCAGACTGTCCAGCTGCTTGATCGTCTCCCGGGCGTTCGTACTGGCGCCGCCCTGGCCGCGGTCTTTCTGCCGGTCCAACTCGTCCAGCACCGCCAGCGGCAGGATCAGATGGACATCCTGGATTTGCGGCGTGCGAGCGTCCGCGCTCACCTCCCATTGGTCCAGGCGGTCCGGGTGGTGACAGTAGACGTTGGCGTCGGCGATGACGAGGGGGCCTGACCGCTGCGCCTGACCGAGCCGGTTTGACCAGGTGGTAAGCGTCGCAAGAGCTTCCTTCAGGTGGCGGATGTGCTCGGCGATCTCCAGGGAGATCATCTCGCGGATCGGAGCCGTATCCGGGCCGCGGGTCTGGACCCATTGCCGGCCAGGCCCGGCTGGCTTCGTCTCCACCACCGGCTCGGGGATCTGCATGGACAACACGGTGATGTACCGGGGGGTGGTGACCAGCCGGTCAAGGTCGACGCTGCTGATCTGACCGCGCAACTGGGCACGGGTGGCGTTGACCCACGTCAGGTAGGCGAGACGAAGTTCTCGCCCTCCGCCCTGACCGTAGGAGAGATTCTCAGCATCCGTGATGACCTGGCGCAGCACCTGCAGAATGTTGCAGCGGTCGGCACCCGGCTCAAGAGTGATCAGCATGGGACTCAGGGTGCACGGGTCAGCGCACCACTACCACCCGTTTCGGCCAGTTCGGTCAGCCAGCCATGCGGCTGCTGGGAGGTGATGACCACGCGCGCGTCGGGGTAGTTCGCCTGAATCCGGGGGACAAGGCAGGTCACGTGGTGGGCGACAAACAGGGGCCAGCCGGGGCGGGCGTACTGGACGCGCAGCGTCCCGGGAGGGTCGTCCCATGGGGCGCCGTTCTCCACGTTCCCCTCGCCGATTACGTCCGGCAGGTAGGCCACGCCCCCAAGTGCCCGGGACAGGGCGTAGGCAGGGCCGCCGATGCGCGCCCAGTAGTACGGCCCCAGCCCCATCCGTCGACGCCAGTGTGGATGGTTGATCCCGGCCAGGAAGTCCACCAGCGACGTCATGGCCCTCAGCCCGCACTCGCAATCCGCCGCGGGCGTGTTCTCGGCGAGATGATCGCCCATGCGCAGAGAACGGCCCTCGTGCTGCACGACCCAGGCGGCCTGGGTCTCGGGCCGGTGCAACACCTCGCGCCAGGGCTCGCGCCCGGAGACACGTCCCACCTCATCTGCCTGCTTAACCAACTTCAGCGCCGCGTTCCGGTCGTCGTCGAGGGTCATGCTGCCCGTCGTACGTCTCGCCCAAGGCGCGCGGGCACGCCACTACCGGAGAAGGCCCCTGCACTCGGGTCCTTGTCGTGAGCCCCAAAGAGGACGGTGTCCTACGCGCTCGCGGTGAGGTCCCCGGGCGCACGGCATCCACACGGCACCATCACCAGCGTGCGCGTGGTCTCGTCCAGGTGGGCCACCATCTCTGACCCCAGGCAGTAGCGACACCCCAGGAAGGCGGCGACCGCGGAGTCCGACCAGATCCGGTGCTCCCAAACCGGCGGCGGCTCAGCGGGCGGTGGGGGAGATTCGGCGGGCTCGTGCTCAGCACCGACCCACCCCCGGCCATGGCAGAACGAGCAGGCGATGCGCAGGCGGCCCAGGTGCTGGCCTCCCTCTCCCTCGCACTCGGGGCAGGTGATCGGGTCGGTCATCGCCGCCCCGTCCCCGCGCACGAGGTGCACGCCACCCAGACGCTCTGCTTCTTGCTGCTGCCGTTACGGTCGATCCACTCCCCGCCGGCGCCCAGGCAGGTACCGCAGATCGGCGCGTCCTCTTCTTCCTCGGCCATACCTCGACGCTACGCCGCCCCGAGAACCCCGTCAGGTCCTTCCTGGTCACCTTGCCCACTTTCCTCCACACCGTAGAGCGTGGGGGTGGTTGTGCGACCTCCTCGCCTTTGCGGCGTAGATTTATCTTCTCATTCGAGCCACGTGGTCGTCGTAGTGGCCCTTCAGGCTGTCGGCGATTGCGGCGGTCAAGGCCGCGGCCGAGCGTAGCGAGGGCCGTGGCCTTGAGGGCCGCGGAGTCGGCGGCCATACTTCGGGCCGCGACGACCACACGCTTGCCCCGGGGGTGGAACCGGCCGACAGCCGTCGTCTGGCTCAGCGTACTGACCCAGCTGGGGGCGATCAAGGTCCAGACCGGTTACCTCATCCGGCTCAAGTCTCCAGATGCCCTCGCTGACCTGTGAGAACACGAAATCAGGGAGGGTGCGCCGTGCGCCCCCTGCGCGCCCCCTCGGGCCGCGACGACCACACCCCTGACCCGCGCACGCGTAGGAGGCTCCGAAAGCTCCAGGAAGCCCGCCCCCCGCGGTCACATGCGCAACCCCCCGTCGGGGCCCTTGGTGGCGGGCGATCGGTAGGTGGGTGTCCGGTTGGCGGACCTGGGGGCGGCTGGGCCCTGTTTCGTTTCGGCGTGTACGCGGGCCTGCTCGCGCCGAGAGCGGGCCAGGTCCGCCGCGGCCGGATCGCGGCGGGCGTGGTCTTGGCCGCGCCGCACCTCGTCGCCGAGCTGGCGGCGGTGGTCGCGCTCGTCGACCAGGGTGGCCAGCAGGTGGGTGGCGCGCTGGTGCTGGCCAGCGGTGGAGGTGGCGGTGGTGCGGAAGCCGAGCCGGGCGGCCTCGACGCGCCGCCGGTCGGCGAAGCCTGGCATGGCCTGTTCCAGGCGGGCGGCGGTCTCCTTCTCCATCACTGTGGTGAAGGAGGTGCGGCCGGACAGGAGTCGGTGCCGCGCCTGCAGGTCGGCCACGCGCACACACGAGGGGGAGGCCTGCTGCGCGGCGTGCAGCGCGGCCTGCTCGGCGCGAGCGGCGGCCTCAACCCGGCGGGCGGCACCGGCCAGCTTCTGGGATGCCTCCTGTAGCTGCTCTTGCAGGCGGGTGCGCTGGCTGCTGGGCAGCCAGGAACGCAGGCCGCTGTTCTTCTCGCGGAGTGCCGCCTGCAGCTGGGTGACGCGCTGTTCGGCGCGGCGGTGCGTGGCCTGAGCGTCCTGGCGCCGATTGCCGGCGGCGTGGGCCTGGTCCAGGGCGTGGGCCAGGCGGTCGCGTTCACCGGTGAGCTCGGCCTGTACCTGGGCGCGGATGGCGGCGACCTGCTCGGCCTGCTCGTGCTCGCGGCGCCGTTGGTCCTCGACCTGCTCGGCCAGTTTCGTCGCCCGCGCGGCCGTGGCCTTGATGCGGGCGTGCAGGTCCTTGTCGCTGAGCAGGCCGTGCGGGCGGTCGGGGCGGGTGACCTCGTTCAGCGCCACCCGGGCGGCCACCACCTTGGCCGCCTCTGCTTCGATGGCCGCCAGTTCGCGGGCCCGCACCGCGGCGATCGGCTCGGGCTCGGGGGTGAGGAGCTGGTCTGCGCGGTCGCCCTGCAGGGTGGCGGCGTAGGCGTCCAGGGCGCGGTGCAGTTCCTCGGCGGGGTTGCGGGGTTCGCCGTGGCGGGCGCGGTCGGCGTCGGATTCCAGGACGTTGCGCGGCAGGTACAGGTGAGCGCTGATGCGGTCGCGGCTCATCGCCGCGTACAGGGTGTGGGGGTCCAGTCCCATGCCGTAGATGAGGGTGTGGTGGCTGGTCAGGCCTTGGGCGGCGGCCACCGTCATCGCGGTGCCGTGCGACAGGCCGCCGGCGGCGATGTAGGCGGGCGTTACCCGTTCGACGACCAGGGCCGGACCGTCGGCGCCGAGGCGGCGCCATTGCACGCTGACCGACCGGTCGGGGTGGATCTCGGTGATGATGCCGCGGTAGCCGTTGAGGACGTCCGCGCGCCGCCCTTTGCTTTTGCGGGAGCGGTAGTCGTTGGCCCGCACCCGGACGTGGTCGCCGACCGCGAGCGCCACGGTGCGCCCACCGGGAAGCCGATACAGCGCCTCCGGGCCCGACAGCTCCCCGGCTTGGCGGCGGATCGCCCGAGCGGCGGCGTTGAGACGTTCGGCTTCGGCGTTGGTGCCCGCCAGCACCAGCACGGCGGCGAGCTCGTCGTGCACATCGCGGTAGCCGGTGCGCAAGGTGGCCCAGTCGGCCAGCAGCGCGCCCAGAGTGTCGGTGGCGTCGCGTCCGGCGTGTACCCCGCCGCCGCGACTCCAGGTGAGCAACGCCTCGGCCCGGTCCCCATCACGCCACTGCTCCAGGGCGCGGCGTTCGATCGGGTCGCGCTGACGCCGGTTCTCCTCCAGCACCAGGCCGTCGACTTGCCGGTGGATCGCGGCGAAGGTGCCGCCGACGCCGATCGCGCGCAGCTGCAGCGGATCGCCGATCGCCACCACCTTCGTGCCGGTGCGCTGCGCTTCGCCCAGCAGGGCGGCCAGGTCGCGGTCGTCGACCATCGCGGCCTCGTCGATGACCAGGACGTCGACGCCGTCCAGGCCACAGCTGTCGGGGTCGGTGATGCGGTGGATCCAGGTGGCGATGGTGTGCGCGCCGATGCCCGACTCGGCGGTCAGGTTCGCGGCCGCCACGGCGGCGGTCGCGGCGCCGACCACCACCAGGCCGCGACTTTCCCACCCGGCGCGAGCGGCGGCCATCAGCATGGTCTTGCCCGCGCCGGGAACGCCGATGAGCGCCTCGACGCCGCGCCCGTCGGCCAGTAGGCGGTCCAAGGCGGCGCGCTGAGTGGCGGAGAAGGTGAGGTCGTGGGCGACCTCGAAGGCATCCAGCAACAGCGCGATGGCCGCGGCGTCGAGACCGGCGGCGCCTTCGTCGTAGCGCTCGCGGGTGTGGCGCAGCACCTGCTGCTCGGCCCGCAGGATGTCGGTGGAGGTGTAGCGGGCGGAGTTGACCAGGTGCCGCGCTCCGACATCGGGCAGGCGCACGGCCGGCTCGCAGGCCAGCACCGCATCCGTCAGCGCCTCGGCGTCGGCGCGGTCGGCGATGCCATCGGGGCAGGCGTCGGCCACCGCGGCGAACACATCGGCGCGGGTGACGACCTTGGCGTGCGCGGTCAGGCCACCGTCGGCGCGCCAGATCCACGCGGCGATCTGTTGTGCGCCAGGACGCGGCGGGAGGCCTTCGCCCGGGTGCAGACATCCCGCCATCACCGCGGCGGCGTCGACGCCGTCGGCGGCGCATTGGGCATGCCAGTTCGCCACCAGGTCCCCGGCCGCGACAGCATCGTGCTTGGGCTGGCGGCTGGTCGCGCTGGCCACCCGGCGGGCGTGCTGGTGAGCCTCCTCATAGGCGATGCCGCGCTCGGCCAGCAACGCCTTCACCTGAGTGTCGCGCTTGGAGAACCTGCCGCGCAGCCTCTCGTCGACGCCGACGATTTCCCACGCCCCGGTGTGCGCATCACGCTCCCAGCGCACCCCGAATGTCTCGGTCAGCCGCCGTCGCAGGCGCGCTTTAAGGAACGCATCAGCGGCGTGGGTGTGGCGAAACAGGTCCCGGCCGCCGGCGGCCACCGCCGACCACCTCCCATCCACACCGCGCACCATATTGGCGATCAACACGTGAGCGTGCAGATGCGGATCCGGCGCCTGACCGTCGACCGGGCGCGCGGTTTGGTGCCACATGACCCAGCCCAGCAGGCCGCTGGAAGCGATGCGCTCGGCGAGCTCGTCATCGCCCTGGTGACCACGTTGGCCGTAGGCGACCCACTCCTGCACCGCGGCAACAGTCTCGACGACACTGTCGGCGAACACCGCCTCGACCGCCACACCGACCTCGGGACTCGACAGAGCATGCAGCAGGCTGACACTTTTGCTGACGTCCAAGGTGAGGTCGTATCCGCGGTTGCCGACGCGCACCCGCACCTCGCGCCAGCGCCGCACCTCGGCCAGCTGCTCGCCGTCGTAGACGGCGGCGAGATCCAGGCCGGCCACGCGGGCGAGTTTGCGCGCGTCCTCGTACGCCAGCACATACGCCTCGCCCTTGCGCTGCACG
>NZ_JBFAQY010000054.1:0-33799 GCF_040678965.1 Streptosporangium sp. NPDC049248 | reverse complement strand
ATTACCTGGTCCCGGCGGTGGTCGTCGCTTTGGAGGGGTTGCCGTTGACCGTCAACGGCAAGCTCGATCGCAGGGCCCTGCCCGACCCGGAGTTCTCCACTGCGGGCGGCCGCGGTCCGCGGACCGCGCGGGAGGAGGTCCTGTGCGGGTTGTTCGCCGATGTGCTCGACCTCGCCGAGGTCGGGGTGGAGGACAGCTTCTTCGACCTGGGCGGGCACTCGCTGCTGGCGACCCGCCTGGTCAGCCGTATCCGCGCGGTTCTGGGGGCTGAGGTGCCGATCCGGGCGCTGTTCGAGACCCCGACCGTGGCGGGCCTGGCACGCCACATCGAGCACGGCGACGGCCGGATCCGCCCGGCCCTGACCCGCCGGGAACGCCCCGCCCCCCTGCCCCTGTCGTTCGCGCAGCAGCGGTTGTGGTTCCTGCACAAGCTGGAGGGCTTGTCGCCGACGTACAACATGCCGCTGGCGCTGAGGCTGACCGGAGATCTGGACCAGGCGGCGGTCCGCGCCGCGCTGGACGACGTGGTGGCACGGCACGAGTCGCTGCGCACCGTCTTCCCCGAGGTGGACGGCCGCCCGGTGCAGCGGATTCTCCCGGACGCCGAGAGTTCCGTCGGCTGGCAGGTGCACACCGTCGTGCCCGATGAGCTGGATACCGCCTTGGCCCAGGCCGCCCGGTACGCTTTCGCGCTCGACAAGGAGATCCCGGTGCGTGCCGACCTGTTCGTCACCGCTCCCGGGGAGTCGGTGCTGCTCGTCCTGATGCACCACATCGCGGGTGACGGGTGGTCGTTGGCGCCGTTGGCGCGGGATCTGGTGCAGGCCTATGCCGCTCGCCGCGCGGGTGAGGCCCCGCGGTGGGTGCCGTTGCCGGTCCAGTACGCCGACTACACGTTGTGGCAGCGGGAGATGCTGGGTGCCGACGCCGACCCCACCAGCCGGTTCGGGCGGCAGCTGGCGTACTGGACCGAGCATTTGGCCGGATCGCCCGAGCGGCTGGAGCTGCCGGTGGACCGGCCGCGTCCGGCGGTGACCTCCTACGCCGGGGGGAACCTGGCCTTCCGGCTACCGGCCGGGCTGCATGCCGGGGTGGTCGGCTTGGCGCGGCGGTCGGGTGCGACGGTGTTCATGGTGTTGCAGGCGGCGATGGCGGCGTTGCTGACCCGGCTGGGGGCAGGCAGCGACATCCCGCTGGGCGGCGGTATCGCCGGGCGTACCGACGAGGCGTTGGAGGATCTGGTCGGGCTGTTCGTCAACACGCTGGTGTTGCGCACCGACACCAGCGGCGATCCGAGCTTCGCCGAGCTGCTGGGGCGGGTGCGCGAGACCAGTCTTTCGGCGTACGCCCACCAGGATGTGCCGTTCGAGCACCTGGTGGAGGTGCTGAACCCGCAGCGCACCACCGCCTACCACCCGTTGTTCCAGGTCGCCTTGGTGTTGCAGAACACGCCCCGATCGGCGTTCGCCCTGCCCGGCCTGCGGGTGGAACCCGTTTTCGTCGGTACCGGCACTGCCCGGTTCGACCTGTTCTTCTCGCTCACCGAGACGTCGGATGAGCGCGGTGGCCCGGCCGGGGTGGCGGGATCGGTGGAGTTCTCCACGGAGTCGTTCGATCCGGACACGGTGGATGCGCTGGTGGGGCGGTGGGTGCGGTTGCTGGAGGCGGTGGTGGCCGCCCCGTGGCTGCGGATCGGTGAGGTGGAGCTGCTGTCGGAGGGAGAACGGGCCCGGCTGGTGCCGCGGACGCCGGAGGCGGTGGTGGTGCCGCGGGACCTGCCCGCCCTGGTCGCCGGTCATGACCCGGCCGCCACCGCGATCGAGTCGGGGGAGCGGTCGCTGTCATACGGCGAGCTGGAGGAGTGGTCGGATCGGCTGGCGTACTGGCTGGGTACGCAGGGCGTCGGGGTGGAGTCGCGGGTGGCGTTGGTGTTGCCGCGGTCGGTGGAGTTGGTGGTCGCTGTGCTGGCGGTGGCCAAGGCCGGTGGGGTGTTCGTGCCGGTGGATCCGGGTTATCCGGTTGAGCGGCGGGAGTTCATGCTGGCCGACGCGGCTCCGGTGGTGGTGTTGCGGGATGGTTTGCCGGATGTCTCGGCCTGCCCCGCTGCCGCGCCGGCCGGGGCGCCGGTGGGTGGGATGGTGTCGCGGGCGGCGTATGTGATCTACACCTCGGGGTCGACCGGCGTGCCGAAGGGTGTGGTGGTCTCGCATCGGGGGCTGGCGGCGTTGGCGATGACGCAGGCGCGGCGGCTGGGCGTGGGGCCGGGGTCGCGGGTGTTGCAGTTCTCTTCTCCGAGTTTCGACGCCTGGGTGTGGGAGCTGGTGATGGCGCTGGGGTCGGGGGCGGTGCTGGTGGTGCCGCCGGGTGGCCGGGCGCTGGTGGGTGAGGAGCTTGGCGGGGCGTTGGTGTCGGGCCGGGTGTCTCACGTGACGATGCCGCCGTCGGTGCTGGCCACGGTCGCGCCGGCTGATCTCGCGGAGCTGGGTGTGGTGGTGCTGGCGGGTGAGGCTTGCCCGCCGGAGCTGGCGGGGCGCTGGTCGCGGGATCGCGCGGTGGTGAACGCCTACGGGCCGACGGAGTCGACGGTGTGCGTGTCGATGAGCGGTCCGCTCAGCGGCCAGGTCGCCCCGATCGGTCGTCCGGTGCTGGACACCCGGGTGTATGTGTTGGATGAGGGTTTGCGTCCGGTGCCGCCGGGTGTGGTGGGGGAGTTGTACGCGGCCGGTGCGGGGGTGGCCCGGGGCTATCTCAACCGGCCGGGTTTGACCGCGGAGCGGTTCGTGGCCGATCCCTATGGTCCCGCCGGGTCGCGGATGTATCGCACGGGGGATCTGGCCCGGTGGAACGCCGATGGTGAGCTGGAGTTCCGGGGTCGTGCCGATGAGCAGGTGAAGGTGCGCGGGTTCCGGATCGAGCCGGGCGAGATCGAGGCCGTGCTGCGGGAGCATCCGGCCGTGTCCGACGCTGTCGTGATCGCGCGCGAGGACCAGCCGGGCGAGCGCCGCCTGGTGGGTTACGTCGTCCCGGCCACCGATGACGTCGAGGACGGCGCGGCGGGCGAACAGGTCGGTGAGTGGCGTGACATCTACGAGTCCGCTTATGCCGCCGTGTCGTCGGGGGTGGACTGGGGTGACGAGTTCACCGGCTGGGACTCCGGCATCACCGGGGATGCGATCCCGCTGGAGGAGATGCGGGCCTGGCGCGATCACGCGGTCGGTAACATCCTGGTCCACGCTCCGGAGCGGGTGCTTGAGGTGGGGGTGGGGTCGGGTCTGCTGCTGTCTCGGATCGCGCCGCGGGTGAGCGAGTACTGGGCCACGGACTTCTCGGCGCAGGCGATCGCGCGGCTGACCGCTCTGACCGCCGACTGGCCGCAGGTGCACCTGTCCTGTCGGCCTGCCGATGACGTCACCACTCTGCCCACCGAGCACTTCGACACGATCGTGCTCAACTCGGTGGTGCAGTACTTCCCGTCCGCGGCGTATCTGGCCCGGGTCCTCGGCCGGCTCGCCGGCCTGCTCGCCCCGGGTGGCCGGATCGTGGTCGGCGACGTCCGCCGCCACGGCACCCTCCGGCTCCTGCAGGAGCAGGTTCAGCGGGCCAGGCTTGCGCACGCCTCGGCAGCGGTGATCCAGGCGGCGGTCGATCACGCGGTTCTGGTGGAGAAGGAACTGCTGCTGGAGCCGGGCTGGTTCCAGCGGTGGGCCGCCGAGAACGGTTTCTCCGCGGAGATCAGGCTCAAGCGGGGAAGGGACCACAACGAGCTGACCTGCCATCGGTACGAGGTCAGCCTGTACTCCTCCGGTGTGGCCGCGCTCGACGTCGCCGACCTGCCGGCCGTCACCTCTCTGGACGAGGTCGAGATCCTTCCGGTACGGGTGACCGGCTTGCCCAACGCACGCCTCAGCGGCGACGGGGTGGACCCCGAACAGGTGCATGCCTGGGGCGCCGAGCACGGGTATCGGGTCGTGACCACCTGGGCGGCGGAAGGACCGGATCGTTTCGACGCCGTCCTGCTCGCCGCGGAGGACACCTCGCGGCTCACCGGCACCTGCCGAGTGGTGGACACCTCGGCGAACGAACCCTTGGCGGCCCGGAACGTGGACGCGGTCGTGGCCGGTCTGCGTGATCATCTGGCCGAGCGGCTACCCGAGTACATGGTCCCGGCCGCGGTGGTGCCGATCGGCGCGATCCCGCTGACCCCCAACGGCAAGCTCGACCACAAGGCCCTGCCGGCCCCAGCCTTCACGTCCAGGACGTTCCGCGCCGCCCGCTCTGGCACCGAGGAGACCTTGAACCGCCTGTTCGCCGAGGTACTCGGCGTCCCGCGAGTGGGTGTGGACGACGGCTTCTTCGATCTGGGCGGGCACTCGCTGCTGGCCACGCGTCTGGTCAGCCGTATCCGGACCGTGCTGGGGGTGGAGGTGCCGATCCGGGCGCTGTTCGAGACCCCGACGGTGGCCGGGCTGGCCGCGCGGATCGAGGCGGCCGGCCAGGCCCGGGACCGGCTCGTGCCCCAGCTCCGCCCCGATGTCCTGCCGTTGTCGTTCGCCCAGCAGCGGCTGTGGTTCCTGCACCGGTTGGAGGGCCGTTCGGCGACCTACAACATGCCGTTGACCCTGCGCCTGACCGGCCAGGTGGACATCGACGCCCTGCGCCAGGCATTGGACGACGTGGTGGCCCGTCACGAGTCCCTGCGGACCGTCTTCTCCACGGTGGACGGCCGGCCGCGGCAGGTCGTCCTGCCCAGGGCCTCGGTGCCGTGGCAGGTGGTGGACGTCGCCGCCGGCGAGGTGAGCGACCGCGTCAACGCGGCTGCCCGCCATGGCTTCGACCTGTCCACCGAGGTGCCCGTTCGCGGCGAGGTATTCCGGATCGGTGCCGAGGAGGTGGTGCTGCTGGTTCTGCTGCATCACATCGCGGCCGATGGCTGGTCGACGGGTCCGCTGACCCGTGACCTGGTGGCGGCGTATGTGGCGCGCAGCGCGGGTGAGGCTCCGGTGTGGGAGCCGCTCGCGGTGCAGTACGTGGACTACACGCTGTGGCAGCGGCGTCTGCTCGGTGACGAGACCGACGGCGGCAGTCTGTTCGGCGAGCAACTGGGCTATTGGCGGCAGCGACTGGCCGGGTTGCCGGAGTGCCTGGAACTGCCGGCCGACCGGCCACGCCCGGCGGTGGCGTCGTACCGTGGCGACGCGGTCCGGTTCGAGATCAGCCCCGAGCTGCAGCAGCGAGTCCTGCGGATCGCGCAGAGCACGGGCGCGACGGTGTTCATGGTGTTGCAGGCGGCGTTGGCGGCGCTGTTCACCCGGCTCGGCGCGGGTACCGACATCGTGATGGGGTCACCGGTCGCCGGGCGGACCGATGACGCGCTGGACGATCTGGTCGGGTTCTTCGTCAACACGCTGGTGTTGCGCACCGACACCTCCGGTGATCCGTCCTTCGCTGAACTGGTCGAGCGGGTACGGGAGTCGGATCTGGCGGCGTACGCGCAGCAGGATGTGCCGTTCGAGTATTTGGTGGAGGAGCTCAACCCGCGGCGCTCCGCATCGCATCACCCGTTGTTCCAGGTGATGTTCGCGTTGCAGAACGCACCGATGGGTGACTTCGAGTTGCCGGGTGTGCGGGTGGCCGACGAGCCGGCGCACGCGGGGGTGTCGCGGGTTGATCTGACCGTCAACGTGCTGGAACGCGCCGAACAGGACGGTGGCGCCGCGGGGATCGTCGGCTGGGCGGAGTTCGCCACCGATCTGTTCGACGTGGGTACGGTGAACGGGCTGATGGCTCGGTGGGTGCGGTTGCTGGAGGCGGTCACCACCGACCCGGACGCACCGATCAGCCGGGCTGAGATCCTTACCGACGCCGAGCGGGAGGACCTGGAGCGGTGGTCGGTGAATGAGCGGCGGGTGCCGGTGTCGACGGTGCCGCAGGTGGTGGCGGCGCAGGACCCGGCCGGGCCGGCGGTGCGTCATGGTGATCGCGAGCTGACCTACCAGGAGTTGGGGGAGTGGTCGGATCGTCTGGCCGGGTGGCTGGTCGAGCACGGGGTGCGGGCGGAGTCGCGGGTGGTTCTGCTGATGCCGCGCTCCGCGGATCTGATCGTGGCGATGCTGGGGGTGCTCAAGGCCGGCGGGGTGTATGTGCCGGTGGATCCGGAGTATCCGTCGGCCCGCCGCCGGGCGATCATCGATGACTGCCGCCCGGTGCTGGTGCTGGAGACCCTGCCGGAGTCGGGCGGTGCGGCGAAGGTCACCGTACCGGTGCGGCCGGCCGGTGGCGCGTACGTGATGTACACCTCGGGGTCGGCGGGTGCGCCGAAGGGTGTGCTGGTCACGCACGGTGACATTGTGGCGTTGGCGGCGGATGAGTGTTTCGCGGCCGGTCATGAGCGGGTGCTGTGGCATTCGCCGCAGGTGTTCGACGCCTCGACCTACGAGGTGTGGGTGCCGTTGCTGGGCGGCGGCACGGTGGTGGTGGCCGAGGACGCGGTTGACACCGCGGCGGTGATGCGGGCGGTGGTCGACCACGACATCACCGCCGTGTGGTTGACGGCGGGGTTGTTGGCGGTGGTGGCCGAGCATCATCTGCAGGCGCTGGCCGGGGTGTCGCAGGTGTGGGCCGGTGGGGATGTGGTCTCCCCGTCGGCCGTGGCGCGGGTGCGGCAGGCCCACCCCTCGATCACGGTGGTGAACGGGTACGGGCCGACGGAGGCCACGACCTTCGCGGCCCGTCACAAGGTCGCGGCCGATTTCGGGGGGAGCAGTGTGCCGATCGGTGGCCCGATGGCCGGCATGGGGCTGCACGTGCTGGACGCGGCCCTGCGCCCGGTCGTCCCGGGGGTTGTGGGTGAGTTGTATCTGTCGGGTGCGGGGGTGGCGCGGGGCTATCTGGATCGGCCGGGTTTGACCGCGGAGCGGTTCGTGGCCGATCCCTATGGTCCCGCCGGGTCGCGGATGTATCGCACGGGGGATCTGGCCCGGTGGAACGCCGATGGTGAGCTGGAGTTTCGGGGTCGTGCCGATGAGCAGGTGAAGGTGCGCGGGTTCCGGGTCGAGCCGGGTGAGGTCGAGGCCGTGTTGCGTGGTCATGAGGGGGTGCGGGACGCGGCGGTGGTGGTGCGTGAGGGGCGTCTGGTCGCTTATGTGGTGGGTGACTCGGCGGGGGTGCGGGAGTATGTGGCGCGGTTGCTGCCGGATTACCTGGTCCCGGCGGTGGTCGTCGCTTTGGAGGGGTTGCCGTTGACCGTCAACGGCAAGCTCGATCGCAGGGCCCTGCCCGACCCGGAGTTCCCCGCCACCACCGACGGCCGCGGTCCGCGGACCCCGCAGGAAGAGCTGCTCTGCGGCCTCTACGCCGAGGTCCTGGAACTGCCCCGGGTCGGCGTCGACGACGGCTTCTTCGACCTGGGCGGGCACTCGCTGCTGGCGACCCGCCTGGTCAGCCGTATCCGCGCGGTTCTGGGGGCTGAGGTGCCGATCCGGGCGCTGTTCGAGACCCCGACCGTGGCGGGCCTGGCGCAACGCCTCGCCCTGGATCCGCAGGAGCGGACGTTCGGCGTCCTGCTTCCCCTCCGCGCCGCCGGCCGCCGCGCGCCGCTCTTCTGCGTGCATCCCGGGAGCGGTCTCAGCTGGCCCTACGCGTCGCTCCTGTGGCACATCGACCCGGAGGTTCCGGTGTACGGCCTGCAGGCCCGCGGCCTGCGGGGCGGGGAATCACTGCCCGCCTCGATCGAGGAGATGGCCGCCGAGTACGTAAGCCGGATCCTCAAGGTGTGGCCGGAGGGGCCTTACCGCCTGCTGGGCTGGTCGTTCGGGGGCGTCGTCGCGCACGCGATGGCGGCCCGGCTGGAACAGTCCGGCCGGCGGGTCGAATCGCTCATCCTGATCGACGCGTTCCCGGCGCGCCCACTGGGCGACGACGTCATCGAGAAGGTGGCCGAGGTGGAGATCTCGCGCCTCTACCTCGACATGCTCGGGGCGTTCGAGATCGACACCGCTGAGTACGCGGACCGCACCCTGCGCCACGACGAGTTCGTGCGGATCCTGCGCTCCAGCAACACGGCACTCGCCTCGCTCGATGAGGATCTGCTCGCCGCCTCGTTCCGTGTCATGATCAACAACATCCGGATCGGGGGCCGGTACCGGCACGAGGTGGTGGCCGTGGACACGCTGATCATCGCGGCCGAGCACGAGGATCCGCGGTACACGCTGACAAAGGACACCTGGGGGTCGTACGTGAGCGGTGATATCCGGCTGCACCCGGTGGCCGCGTCGCATCAGCGCCTGCTCAGCCCGGAGCCGCTGCGCGAATACGGCAGGCTGATCGACGAGCGGCTTCGCGGAGACGGGCTCGGCGGCGAACCACGCTGAGCCAGGTGATCGCCGGCCACCCACCGGCCGCCCCGCGTCGTCGCTCCGGCTCGGTGCCTGCTTCCTGTGCGGGGCCGACGGCCGGTGAACGGCGGCCCCGCTGTCTCCTGACCCTCACCCCGCCGGCCGTCATCGGACCGCGCGCTTGAGCTCGCCGCTCTCGCGGGCTGAGGCGTCATCGGCGGCCGGTGGCGGCGACGCCCTCCCGAAGAACGACTACGGCAAGGTGCTCGAGAACACCCTGCGCCGAGTCGAACCGGGACGGGCCGCGCGCCCGTGCCGAGCGGGCGCTGACGGAGAGAATTCGCGCGTGGGGTTCACGGTGCGTCGCGGATCCACGCCGACCTGTACGAGGTCGGCGTGGATCCGTGTCGGGCGCGGGCCGGGCCGGAACGACTCGCCGCCAGGGCGGACGGACGCCGGGATGGCGCGTCCAGCCCGCCGGATGTCAGCCCATGTGCGGGTAGCGGTGGTCGGTCGGCGGGACGAACGTCTCCTTGATCGTCCGGGCGTTGACCCAGCGGGTCAGGTTGAGCATCGACCCGGCCTTGTCGTTGGTGCCCGAGGCGCGGGCCCCGCCGAAGGGCTGCTGGCCGACGACCGCGCCGGTCGGCTTGTCGTTGATGTAGAAATTGCCCGCCGCGAAGCGCAGCCGCTCCGACGCCGAGGTGATCGCGTAGCGGTCCTGGGCGATGACCGATCCGGTCAGCGCGTACGGGGAGACGCCCTCCATCTGGTCGAGCACCGCCTCGAAGTCCGCGTCGTCGTAGACGTGCACGCCGAGGATCGGGCCGAAGTACTCCTTGACGAAGATCTCGTCGGTGGGATCGGCCGACTCCAGGATGGTCGGCCGCACGAAGTAGCCGGTCGAGTCGTCGTACGAGCCGGTCAGCACGTTGATCGAGTCGAGCGAGCGGGCCCGGTCGATCGCGGCCCGGTGCTTGGCGAACGCCCGGTCGTCGATGACCGCGCCCATGAAGGTCGACAGGTCGGCGGCCACGTCGCCGACGGTCAGCGACTCGGCCGTGCCCACCAGTTCGTCGCGGATCACCGACCAGACCGAGCGCGGCACGTAGGCCCGGGAGGCGGCCGAGCACTTCTGCCCCTGGTACTCGAAGGCGCCGCGGACCAGCGCGGTGGTGAGCACACCGGGATCGGCGGAGGGGTGGGCCAGCACGAAGTCCTTGCCGCCGGTCTCGCCGACCAGGCGGGGGTAGGACCGGTAGGAGGTGATGTTGGCGCCGACCGTGGACCACAGGTGCTGGAAGGTCGCCGTGGAGCCGGTGAAGTGGATGCCCGCCAGGTCGGGGTGGGTCGTCGCGACCTCGGAGACGGCGGCGCCGTTGCCGGTCACCATGTTGATGACACCCGGCGGAAGCCCGGCCTCCTCCAGCAGGCGCATGGTGAAGTGCGCGGCGAACTGCTGGGTGGGGGAGGGCTTCCAGACGACCACGTTGCCCATCAGGGCCGGCGCCGACGGCAGGTTCCCGGCGATGGCCGTGAAGTTGAACGGGGTGATCGCCAGGACGAAGCCCTCCAGCGGCCGGTACTCCATCCGGTTCCACACGCCGGGCGACGAGATCGGCTGGTCGCTGAGGAGCCTGCGGGCGAAGTCCACGTTGAAGCGCAGGAAGTCGATCAGCTCGCAGGCCGAGTCGATCTCCGCCTGCTGCGCGGACTTGGACTGGCCCAGGATCGTCGCGCCGTTCAGCGTCTGCCGGTAGGGGCCGGCCAGCAGGTCGGCGGCCCGCAGGAAGATCGCGGCCCGCTCGTCGAACGGCATGGCGCGCCACGCGGGCGCCGCCCGCAGCGCGGCGTCGATCGCCGCGCGCACGTCGCCGGCGGTGGCGTCGGCGGTGCGGCCGAGCACGGAGGCGTGGTTGTGCGGCTGGACCACGTCGATCGGGGCGCCGCCGCCCATCCGCTGCTCGCCGCCGATCGTCATCGTCAGATCCAGCTGGGCCCCGGCCAGCTCCTTGACGCGGTCCTCCAGCGCGGCGCGCTCGGCACTGCCCGGCGCGTAGCCGAGCACCGGCTCGTTGATCGGGGCGGGAACTGCGGAGATGGCATCCATCACTTGCCTCCAAGGGCACGAAGAAAGAAGGCGATGTTCGCCGGACGCTCGGCCAGCCGGCGCATGAAGTAGCCGTACCAGTCGTCGCCGTAGGGGATGTAGACGCGCATGACATGGCCGGCGCCCGCCAGCGCCTGCTGCCGGTCCGTCCTGATGCCGTAGAGCATCTGGTACTCGTAGTCACCGGGGGAGCGGCCGAACCGGTCGGCGAGCGTCTCGGTGATGGAGATCAGCCGGTCGTCGTGCGTCGCCACCATCGGGTAGCCGGCACCCGACATGAGAATGCGCAGGCAGCGCACGTAGGCCCGGTCGACCTCGTTCTTGTGCTGGTGGGCCACCGAGGCGGGTTCGGCGTAGGCGCCCTTGACCAGGCGGACCCGGGAGCCCCGATACGCCAGGTCGCGGCAGTCGGCCTCGCTGCGGAACAGGTAGGACTGCACCGCGACGCCGACGGAGGGGAAGTCCTCGCGCAGGGCCCGCAGCGTCTCCAGCGTGGAGTCGACGGTGGTGTGGTCCTCCATGTCGAGGGTCACGTTCGCCCCGCAGGCGCGGGCGGCCTCGCAGATCTGCCGCGCGTTCTCCAAAGCGATCTTGTCACCGTCGGTGCCCAGCGCCTGACCGACCGCCGAGAGCTTCACCGAGACCTCGGCGCGGTCGCCGAGCCCCAGCTCGCCCAGGGGGCTGAGCAGGGTGGCGTACGCCCTGGCCGTCTGTGCGGCGGCGGCGGCGTCCTTCGTCTCCTCACCCAGGTGGTCGACGCTGACGGCCAGGCCCGCGGCGGCGAGGTGACGGATCGCCTCGACCGCGTCCTGGGGCGTCTCGCCCGCGACGAAGCGGTCGACGACCTTGCGTGTCAGTGGTACGCCGGAGACCGCGCGCCGTACCAGCGGTAACCGGGACGCGCCGAGAAGGAGGGAACCGAGCATGTCTTCACCCTAAAACCCTGGTCAGGCCGACCGTCATGTGCATCTGCCACGACCGGCGGGAAGAGTGTTCATACACATGTACAACAATGGTGAGGTGTTGCAGGAGACAGTCGACGAGATCGCCGCCAGGCTCGGTGCCTCCGCCACCCTGGAGGACCGCTCGTTCCAGCTCCTGGCCTATGCCGCGCAGAGCGGTGACATCGACATGGTGCGCCAGGAGTCCATTCTGCGGCGCCGCGCGACCGACCAGGTGCGGGCCTACTTCGAGGGATACGGCATCGCCGGCGCCCACGGGCCGGTGCGCATCCCCGCCGACGCCGACCTGGGAGTGCTCGCCCGGGTGTGCGTGCCGCTGCGGCACCGTGAGGTGACCTACGGCTACCTGTGGCTGCTCGACGACGGCACGCTCGGCGACGACGTCCTGGCCTCGGTCGGCGATCTGGTCTCCCGGGCCGCCGCGGCCCTCGCGCAGGAGGCCCGCAGCCGCCAGGACATGGGAACGAGCCTGCGGAGGCTGTTCTCCTCCGACACCGAGGAGCGTTCCTGGGCGCTGTCCAGGCTGGACGTGCGCGGCCCGGTGACGGCGATCGCCGTCCGCAGCTCACCGGACCGGGTCGCCGCCCTCTGGACGCTCCCGCGCGGCGTGCTCGCCGATCCGGCGTTCCCTGCCGGGGACGAGCCGCTGGTCGCGCTGCTGGTCCCGGCCGGCCAGGCGAGGGAGTTGGCGGGCCGGATCCAGGGCATGTACGGCACGGTGGTGGGTGTCGGCGCCCCCCGAGACGATCTCTCCCAGGTCTGGCGGAGCTGGCGGGAGGCCGTGCACGCGCTCGGCGTCGCCGGCCGGGTGCCCGCGCTGGGGCCCGTCGCCGCCTGGTCGAGGCTGGGGGTCTACCGGTCGCTCGCCCGCATGTCCCAGGCCGGGCTGCGGGAACTGGCGGAGGAGGTCGCCGGGCTGGCCCGGGACCCGGAACTGGTCAGGACCGTGGAGAGCTATCTCGACCGCGCGGGTCACGTCCAGGAGACCGCCACCGCGCTCGGCGTGCACCGCCAGACGCTCTACTACCGGCTGGCCAAGGCCGAGCGGCTCACCGGCCGCGACCTCGCCGACGGTGAGAACCGCCTGCTGGTCCACCTCGCCCTCAAGGCGATCCGCCTGCTCTGAGAAGGCCCCGGCCGCGCTAGACGGCGGCCCGGTAGATCTTCACCCAGTCCACGTACATGCTGACCGTCGGCGGAGTGGAACGGTTGCGGCAAGGCGACCACTCGTTGCACGTCACGTCGTTCTGCAGCGCCAGGTGCATGGGGCGACCCGTCGGCACGTTCGGCCCCCGGTAGTCCCACACCTTCCTGCCGTCCAGCCAGAACGTCAGCCGTCCGGGCAGCCAGTCCACCGCGACCGTGTGCCACCGGGTGAAGTCGGCCCTCATCTGCCGCTGGGCCTGGGGCTCGTCGCCACGGTGCACGAAGATCCCGCCCGACCTGCGGGCCGGGTCGATGATCTCGGCGAAGTCGATCTCCGCGTACTCCCCGCCCCTCTGGTCGGACGGCCAGAGCAGGGCCACCGGGGTGTAGCCGGCGCCGCGCTCGGCCCGCAGCCGCACCTCCCAGCGTCCGTACCGTTGCGCCGAGCGGGTCGCGATGCCACCGGACAGGTCCCTGCCCGACACGATGCCGCCCTTGAGCCGCAGGACGCCGTCGCCCACGCTCGTGGCCCGCCCGGTGCGCGGGTTGGTCTCGGCGTTGGGGGAGTGGTAGACGACCCATTTACGGCCGTCGACCCGGGTGCCGCCGAAGTTCTCCACCAGGACGGGGGCGCCCCACCCTCGCTCGGCGGACGCGCTCGGTGCCGGCAGCGCGGAGAGCGCCAGGGCGGTGGCCAGGATGCCCAGGAACGTGCCACGAATTGACATGGGCCCATCAAAGCAACGATCGCACTCGAGTAACAGTGGTATTCCGTTTTCGCATCCGTCCCACGAATCCGAAGGGTGCTAGTTCGGGCAGGTTGTGCCACGATTTCGGACATGAGCGACATTGATGCCATACGGCGGGCACTGGCCAGGCTGGTGGAGTCCGGTGAGCTCCAGGCGGAGCAGGTGGAGCCGGTCACCCGCGCCGTGGGCGAGGCGCTGCGCGACCGGGGCGCCGGGGACCGGGTCAGATGGAGCGAGATCCTCGCGTACGTCGGCGGGGGACTCGTCCTGGCCGGTGCCGCCGCATTCGTCGCCCTGGGCTGGGATCGGATGACCCAGTCGACGAGGATCACGGTTCTCGCCGTGGTCACCGCCCTGCTGCTGGCGGTGGCCGTGGGGCTCGGCAGGGCCGCGCGGTCCGCGACCGGCAGGACGGCCGCCGTACAGGGCAGGGTCGCCGCCACGCTCGCCGCGCTGGGTTCGGGCACCGCCGCCCTCTGCGCCGGGGTCGCCGCCGATCACCACGAGGGACTCATCGGCGGCGCGGCCGGACTGGTGATCGCGGCGGGGGCGTACGCGCTGCTGCCCACCGCGATCGGCCTGCTGGCCTGTGGCGGGTTCGCCCTGGTCACGGTGACCGGCCTGCTGGATCTCTCGGTCGGGGGAGAGGGCGCGGGTTGGGGTCTCGCCTATGTCGCGCTGGGGGTGCTCATCCTGGCGCTCGCCCTCGCCGGGCTGCTCGTCCCGCACGATCTGGGGCTGGGCATGGGCGCGGCCATCGCGCTCTTCGGCGGCCAGTGGCCCGTCCTGTGGGACGGGGAGGCCTGGGGATACTGGCTGACCGCGGTGATCGCGCTGGCCTGCCTGTCGCTGTACGGGCGCCGGCGCACCTGGGTGCTGATCGTCAGCGGCGTGGCCGGGCTGACACTCGCCGTTCCCGAGGCCGTCTGGGACTGGACGGACGGGGCCGTGGGCGGCGCGGTGATCCTGGTCCTGGCCGGCGCCGTCCTGCTGGCCGCGAGCGGTCTCGGGGTCGTGCTGCACCGCCGCGCGTCCCAGTCGTAGGCCGCCTCCCGGACATGTGAAGGACCGGGACTCCGGCGGGAGTCCCGGTCCTTCACATGTGACGGGTGGCCGGTGGCGCCCGGCGGGCGCGGCGGGCGCGGTCAGCGGGCGGAACCGGAGAGGGCGACCTCGTAGACGTGGACGAGTTCCTGGCTGATCCGCTCCCACGAGTAGCGGGACCGGGCGCGGTCGGCGCCGGCGAAGCCGAGCGCGGTGCGGCGGGTCGGGTCGGCGAGAAGCTCGCGGGTCAGGCGGGAGGTCTGCGCGGGACGGTCGGCGGGCACCAGCAGGCCGGTCACCCCGTCCACCACGGAGTCGAGGTGGGCGCCCACCGCGGAGGCGATGACGGGCACGCCGCAGGCCATGGCCTCCAGCACGACGACGCCGGCCGGAGCCTCCTGGGGCAGGGAGACGACCACGTCGGCGCTGCGCATCAGCTTGGCGACCGCGGAGTGCGGGATGTGCCCGAGAACGGTGATCCGATCGTCGACGCCGATCTCCTTGGCCAGCAGCATCATGCGGCGCGCGTCGGCGTCGTGCTCCAGGTCCGCGGTCGCCGGGCCACCGGCGATGATCAGCTCGGCGTCGGGGATGCCCTCCAGGGCGCGGATCGCGGTGTGCACACCCTTCTCCGCGGTGAGAGGCCCGACGTGCAGCAGGCGGGGACGGGTACCGCGGGCGGAGGCCGGGCCCTGGCGGCGGAACCGCTCGACGTCGACACCGCGCGGGATCACCGAGATGCTGCGGCGCGGCACGCCCAGCCGGATCAGCGAGCTCTCCTCGTCGCCGCACCCGGCGATCACCGCGCTGGCCCGGCGCCCGATGGCCCGCTGCAGCCGTACTCGCTTGGCGTCGCGGGGGTGCTCGCTGCTGAACGTCTGGGTGAACGGCACGTTCAGGCCGTTCGCCCCGGCGATGGCGGCCAGCCCGCCGGTCCAGGAGTGCGCGTGGATGACATCGGGGCGATCCTGCCCCCAGCGGTGCATCAACTGGTCGCCGAGGTCGGAGATGTAGGGCAGCACGCCGTCTTCCGGAAGATCCTGCGCGGGTCCGGCGGTCAGATGCTCAAGCGTGACGCCCTGCGACACACGAACTTTGGGCTTGTCAAGGTCGGAGTTTCTCCGGGCGTAGATGGTGACCTTGTGCTCCCGGCCGAGTTCCCGGGCGACGGCCATCAGGTGAGCGCGCTGGGAGGCGAGGTCGGACTCGTCCTGGGTGGAGGAGAGAGCCTCGGAGGAGACGAATGCAATGTTCACGGCACACCTCTGGGAGGAGATAGGCATGGAAAGCCTGTTATTCCTTCAGGGGTGCCTGCGTCTTAGGCACACGTCTGCATTGCCCTAACCATACCCCGATCCGGCCCAGTGCCAAACCCGCGGGCCGAATGCGGTCTCGACATCTCTTGACCGAGTCACACGACACGCAGGGCGAGTATCACGATCTCGTCCCAGACCCTCCCGCCGGAGAAGGCGTGCCGGTCCTCCTCCACCGTCTTGACGATCTCGGCGGGCGAGCGTGTCACACAGCGTGCCAGCACGTCGGCCAGCCTGGTCTCGCCGTAGGGCTCACCGAGCTCGTTCTGCGAGGCGACCAGGCCGTCGGAGTAGAACACCAGGGTCTGGCCGGAGGCCGGCGTGAGCTCCTCGGTGAACATCTCGGCCTCGGCGGCGATGCCCAGCGGTACGCCGCCCCCAGCGGTGAACCGCACCCCGCCGTCGGGCTGCAGCAGCGCGGCGGGGTGGTGTCCCGCGCTGGCCAGCCTGATCTTGCGCGCCCGGATGAAGCCGGTCACGGCCATCACGAACATGCCGTTGTGCTGGGCGGTCAGGGCCTGGTTCAGCTTGCGCATCACCTCGCCGGGGTCGGACTCCCAGACGCTGAGCACGCGCAGCCCGTTGCGGACCATGGCACTGACCGACGCGGCCTCCTCGCCTTTGCCGGCGGCGCCCCCGAGGGCGAAACCCCACCCGTCCCGGGTGGGGAAGACGTCGTAGAACTCGGCGCCGACCGGGCTGGAGCCCGCGTTGTAGATGGCGGCGGCCTCGAATCCGGGGATGTCCGGCAGGCTCCGGGGCACCACGCTGGTACGCAGCGCGTCGGCGGCCCGCGAGCGGGTCTGGAAGCTGCGCCGGGCGCGCAGCGCGAGCCCCAGGTGGACGCCGATCTCCTCCAGCACCCCCAGATCGGCCAGCGAGAACGGCTCCCGGTCGCGCAGGCGCACCAGGGTCAGGGAGCCCAGCACGTCGTCCTCGCCGCCGATCGGCACGATCAGCACCGAGGCGGCGTTCATCACCCGCAGCAGGGGCGGCCCACCGGGGACGTCGCCGAGCAGCCTCTCGTCCTCCAGCATCTCGTGCACCACGCCCGAGCCGCCGGTCAGCACGTGTGCGATGGCCGGTGCGGCCAGCGGTTTCATCTGTTCGGCGAGGCGGACCAGCTGGGTCACCGGCTTGTCGCTCGGGCCGAGCACGCAGGCGCGGGCGGGGACGCCGTCGCGGATCACATCGGCGATCACCCAGTCGGCCGACTCCGAGGCCAGCAGTCGCGCGGCCCTGGTGACGGTCACCGGCTGGCGCAGGCTCTCCTCGTCGAGCAACAGGCGGGTCATCCTGGCCAGCAGTTCCTGCCGGCGTGCCGCGGCCATGACCAGGGTGGCGTCCGACCGGTCGGCGGGACCGTGGGGCGGCCCGGCCACCTGCGCCTCCAGTGGCAGGATCATGACCGCGACCATCTCCTGCGGCTCGCCCGGCATCGTCAGCCGGGTGATGGCCAGCTGCACCGTGTGCGCGCGGCCCTGGTGGGCCAGCCGTGTCTGGAACGTCGCGGTCTGACCGCCCTGCTGGACCGCCGTCAGGTGCGAGCGGAACGCCGCCCGGCGGGAGACGTCGACGAACAGCGGGAACGAGCGGCCGATCAGATACCCCGCCGGGCTGCCGAGCATCCGGGAGGTCTCGGCGCTGATCCGCCGAACCACACCCGAGGCGTCCAGCACCGCCACCGGGATGGGGAAGGTGCGGAACACCTGCCGCAGTAGCTTGAGTTCCCGCTGCGATCCGCTCTCCCGCTGGCCCGACCGCCTGGGCGCCTTGCGCAGCTCGCGCACGGAGGTCTCCAGCAGCTCGCGGGCGGTGTCGAGCTCCGCCAGCGCCGCGTCAAGTGTGGACCGGGGGTCGGCGGGGTATGCGGACTTCGCCTCGCGCAGGGAGGAGATCCTGGTGCTCAGCGCGCTCAGCGCCTGCTCCAGGCTCTGAAGGCCAATGGCGTCGGTCAATGCTCGTCCTCGTCAGGGGCCGGAGTGGGCTGGTCCCGTCGTAGACGGTACGCCACCCCGGTAGGTCGAATCGATCGCGGTCGGATAGTGGTTAAGTTAGTGACACACGGAGGGGAGTCGCGAGATGGATATGGTCACTCCCGTTCTGGCCCGGGACCTGGCGGCCCTCGGCAGGGTCAGCGAGGAAACATCGAGCGAGAGCGTGCTACGCGGGCTCACGGCAACCCTGGCAGGCGGTGTGCCCGGTTGCGCGGGCGGGTCCGCCGAACTCTGGCGCCAGGAACGCATGGTCGTCTCAGCCTCTCACAGTGAGCTCATCGTGCTCCTCGACGGCGAGGAGAAGTTCGGTGAGGGACCTTCGACCGAGGCCCGCGCCACCGGACAGTACGTGGTCGTCCAGGACGTCCTGCGCGAGTCCCGCTGGCCGGCGTACGCCGGTATGGCGGTCCGCTGCGGCGTCCGCTCGGTTCTGGTGATGCCGATCACCATCGAGCACGCCGTCCTGGTCCTCGGCCTGTACGGTGTGCGCCCCGGCGCCTTCGCCGCCAGGAACATCCCGCCGCTGGCCGACATGCTCGCCGAACAGGCAGGGGTGGCGCTCGCCAACCTGTGGGACTACGACGAGGTCCGTACCGACGCCGCCCAGATGCAGGAGGCCCTGGCGGGCCGGGCGATCATCGACCAGGCCAAGGGCATCATCATGAAGTCCAGCGGCTGCTCGGCCGAGGCCGCCTTCGACGAGCTGCGCCGCATCTCCCAGCACCACCAGGTGAAGGTCGCGGACCTGGCCAGGCTGCTGGTCGACGAGCACCAGCGCAACCAGGGCGAGAAAACCGGCTGAGAGGGCGTCCGCCGGCGCCGTGCCGGGGGCGGTGAGCCGTAGGGACGACCAGGCCCACGGGGCAGGGGGAAGGGAAGCCGATGATCCATCGACGGAGTGGGGGAGTAGGTGGCTGACCTGCTGCGTGTCTCTGTCGCCGAACTGGCGGACGGTGCCGCCGACGGCCCGTTGCTCGACATGTCCAAAGGGGTGTGCGAGCCGATCGTGGGGGTGGAACTGGACGGCGGCGCCGACGCGGTGACGCTGGACCGTGCGGTGACGCGGGCACGCGCCTGTGACCGGCTGCTGATCGGGATCGCCGGGAAGCCGTTGCCCGCACAGGCGGCGGATCTGACGCGCGCGCTGGATCTGACCCTCGCCGGGCCGGCCGGGCCGGCCGGACGCGAGTGCGTCGTCGTTCCCGACCCCGAGGAGCGGCTCACGGCCGTGCACAGCGCGGCGCTGCGCAACCCGCAGGCCTCCGTCGTTCTCGGCGCCCTCCTCAGGATGACGGAGGCGCTGGAGGTCACCACCGCTCTGGACGTCGAATCCCTCGCCTACTCGACCCTGCTCGGCGGCCCCGAGTTCCGCCGCTGGCTTGAGGGCCGTCGTCGCCGGCCGGTACCGGCGACGACGGCACCACCGGTGCTGATCGACCGGGTCGGCGACCGTCTGCTGATCACGCTGAACAGGCCGGAGCGGCGCAACGCCTACGGACGGGAGGTCCGTGACGCCCTGGTCGAGGCCATGCGCCTCGCGGTGCTCGACGACACCGTCACCCGGGTGGTGATCGACGGTGCCGGGCCGTCCTTCTGCTCCGGGGGCGACCTCGACGAGTTCGGCACCACTCCTGATCTCACCACCGCGCATCTGGTGCGCACCCGCGGCGGTGCCGGAAGGCTCGTTCACGAGCTCGCGGACCGGGTCGAGGTGCGCGTGCACGGTAGCTGCGTCGGTGCCGGGATCGAGCTGCCCGCCTTCGCCGGAACCGTGATCGCCGATCCCGGGGCCACCTTCCGCCTGCCGGAAATCGGCATGGGGCTGATTCCCGGCGCGGGCGGCACGGTCGGCATCCCCCGGCGTGTCGGTCGCTGGCGTACCCTCTACCTCGCCATGACCGGCGAGCCCGTCGATGCGGCGACCGCCCTGTCGTGGGGGCTGGTCGACGAGGTCATGCCGTCGGGGTTCGGATGCCCGTCAGGCGGAGGAGGAGCTCATGACGGAGCCATGGCGCCGTCCGGGCGGCCGCGGTAGGCGGAGGGATCCACAGAGAACGCCTTAGCCGAAGGCGGCGATCGCGTCGTCGATCGTGTCGTAGAGGGGCAGCCGCTGGGCCAGACCGGTGATCCACATCACTTTGGTCTTGGCGTACTCCACTCCGATGAGCGCGAACTTGGCGCCGGCGGTGGTGCTGAGCTGCCAGTGGTGGACGATCAGCCCCAACGCCCGCGAGTCCATGAAGGTCACGCCACCCAGGTCCAGTGCCATGTCCAGGCCGTGCTCGCCCGTCTGCGCCGCCAGGTAGTCGGCGAACTGCTCCCTTGTCGTCGCGTCCAGCAGGCCCGTCACCCGGATCACGTTGATCCCACTGACGAGCGCCGACGTGAGAGTCAGGGCTGCAGATCTCTCGCCGTTCTCCGACACCGTCACTCAGAGCCTCCTCGCACCATTCGATTAGCAACCTTACTGTTACCTGCGGGCGAGTAATACTCCAGGATTCAGGGGAATAGTGGAACCAGAGGTCCAGCAGAGGGCCTCGCCTCGAAAATCGGTCGAGGCGATGCCGTCTGCCCGGACGTTGCTCCGTGGTCGGCTCGCCCGACAGTAATACCAGGGAGCAGCAATGTCTGTTCAGGCACTCGACATCACCGACATGACCGCTGAGGACCTCCTCGCCGAGATGTCTTTGCCCGAGGTATCCGACCATCGTGCCGAGCGCCTGCGCGAGCGCATCGTCGAGATGCACCGCCACCTCGCCATGGAGATCGCCCGCCGCTACCGTTACCGCGGCGAGCCGATGGAGGATCTCCTGCAGGCCGCGTACGTGGGGCTGATGAAGGCCATCAACGGCTTCGACCCGACCCTCGGGCACCCCTTCCGCGGCTACGCCGTGGTCACCATGACCGGTGAGGTCAAGCGCCACTTCCGCGACCGCACCTGGGCCATTCGCGTCCCCCGCGTCTACCAGGAGCGCAGGGCCGAGCTGAACCGCCTGGTAGCCGATCTCAGCCAGGAGTTCGGCCGTGCCCCCACGGTCGCCGAGCTGGCCGCGAAGATGCACATCTCCGAAGAGGACGTCCTGCTCACCCTCGATGCCTCCGCCGCCTACAGCGCGCTTTCGCTGGACGCCCCCCTCGGCGCCGACGACGACGCGGCGGCGCTTGGCGACGTCATCCCCGAGGAGGACGACGCGCTGGGCACCCTCGTGGACCGCGAGGCGGTCAAGCCGTTGATCGACAAGCTGCCGACGCGGGAGAAGAACATCCTGCTGCTGCGCTTCTTCGGAAACATGACCCAGGCCGAGATCGCCGCGGAATTCGGGATCTCCCAGATGCACGTCTCCCGTATCCTGCGAAAGGTGCTCGACCAGCTCCGTGCGGAGCTTGTCGCCGAATGCTGAATACACAGCCTGTTACCGGGCACCCCAGTCGGCGACAACGGACGTGGCGTAAGGTGCGTTTGAACGAATCCCGGATGTTGAGGACGACAGCGGACCGGGACAGGGGAGGCGGATCTCGGGTGAACGAGGACGGTGTTCGTCCGGCTCGCTTCACGGCGAGTGGCGCCCGTTCCAGGGTTTCTCCCGCGGGGACCGCCGTGGCCGAACTCGCCTTCTGTCTTCCCGATCTTCCCGACGTACGCGACTTCGCCGCCGTCCAGGCCGTGCGGAGTGGCATGTCACAGGACGGACTCGCCGACTTCCTGGTGGCGTTGAACGAGGTGGCCACCAACGCGGTCACCCACGGCCACGCCACCGCCAAGGCCATGCTGCGGATGTGGACCGTCGACCGGACCCTCGTCGTGGAGATCCACGACGAGGGTCAGTGGGACCCCGGACCGTCCCCGGGGGAGACACCCCCGGGGCCGCACGCGACCAGCGGCATGGGCCTGTGGGTGGCCCGGATGGTCAGCTCCGACATCAAGTTCGAGACCGGGGCCGCGGGCACGTTCATCACCATGTCGTTCAAGGTCTAGCCTCCTCTAGCCGTTCCTCCGGCCGTTCCGGGCCGGAGGAACGGCTTCTCCGTCTGCGCCCGGACTCCGATCCGGGCGCTTTTCGATGTCGATGTACTTCCTGACGGCTGACGCTCCGAACCGTTTTCGGCGGTTCGAACGGGAAGGGGCCCCGTCCATGTGGACGGGGCCCCTTCCCGTTCGACGGTCGTACCGGGGGTCAGCGCCTGCGGCGCCAGCCTCCGCCCCCGGTGGTGGTCCGGGGGCCGGCCGAGCCGATCCCGGCCTGGTGCAGAGCGAGGAGGAGGAGTCCGAGGAGCAGGAAGGTCGTCCCGCTGATCCCGCCGATCCTGGTGTTGACCAGGTCGAGCAGGAGTCCGAGACCGAACACGACGGCGGCGGCGATGGCGAGCATGGTCACCTCGTCCCAGCGGAGATGTGCAGAAGCTGCTCCAGGGTCGCGCGGTAGTCGCGCAGGGCGGTCCGCAGATCCTCGGTGTCGTTCTTCTCGGTGTTCTTCCAGCGTCCCTGAAGCTCGGTGGCCCGGGCCTCCAGGGCGTTCCTGAAGGAGCTCGTGACCTCGTCGAGCAGGGAGTCGGCCCGCTGCACCGCGTCACGCGGGTCGTCGACGAACCCGGCCTGGACCTCCTGCCAGCGCCGCAGCACATCGTCGGAGTCATGGTGGAAGAGGGTCTCGGCCGTGCCGGGTGCCCGGCCGGCCCGGTCGCCGTCGACGAGGGCCGCGTCCTCGTCGAGTACGTCGCCCCGCCGGTCCGCGGCGCTCCCGGGGAGCCCGTGGGTCACCGGGGAGCCCGTGGCGGGCACGGCGTCGTGCACGCCGGTGCCGGTCACGGCTGCGCCCGGGGTGACGGCCGGGTCACCGGGAAGCCCGTCGCCGTCGAGGTCGGCCGGCACACCGCGCCGGTCGCCGACCGGTTCGCCGGTGATGACGTCGTCCCGATCGCCGGTCAGGGGGTCGCGCGTGTCGGCGTCCGGGGCGACGCGCGAGGCGTCACCGTGGTGTGGCTCCTGGAACTCGGGTGCCATGTCCTCGTCGGTCTTGTGGACCAGCCGGTCGTTGTCCGGGTTGAGTCGACTGTTCACGTCGGGTCACCGTCCTTGGGGATCGCGTCGGTAGGCTCGCTCGTTGCCGTCCGTGGTCTCGGGGGCGGCGGCGTTCGTCTGTCTGGGGTCATGGTGACGGGGGTCACGGTCGGCGAGATCGGCGTGCTGGGGACTCCGCTCACCGTTCACCTCGCTGCCGGGAGCCGCGAGCAGTTCCTCGAACAGGGCGCGGTAGTGCACCATGGCCTGCCGGAGCTCCTCGGTGGAGGCCTCCTTGTGGGCGGCCCTGCTGCTGATCTCGTGGGCCTGCCGGTAGTGGTCGAGAGTGCGGCCGTGCGCGACGGACAGGTCGGAGAGCCGCTGCTCGAAGTTTTCGGTCGGGTAGCCCCGCTCGGCCATCACGGAAGTCACCAGATGGTCGGCCTCCGTCACCGCGAAACCGGGAGCGTCCACGAAACGTTCCTGGACCTCCATCCACTTCCGGGCGTAGATCTCGCGTGTCTGAGCGTCCAGAGCGCGGATGTCGAGGGAGCTGAAGCGCTGCTCGCGGGCTCTGAGCTCCTGCTCGGCGTCGCGCCTGCTGTCACGCTCCTGCAGGGTACGTTCGTATTCGGGGCCGAAGCGGTCACGAAGTCGATGCCGGCGTTGCTGCTGCAGCACGAGATAGCCGACTGCGGCGATCACCACCACCGCGACGGCCACCCAGATCACGGTGGACATGTCTGCCTCCGGTTGTGTAGGCGCTTGTCCCCGTGCGCTGCCCTGGGGTCAGGCCTCGAAACCGGCTGCCGACATTTATTGCCTTCCCGCCACTTCATCTAGATTTGATGTTTTGGCAGGTCCTGTCGGGTATTGGATATTCTTTTACTGCGTTTTCGAATGCGGTTCCCGGCTTCGGCGGCCGCGTATGAATTCACGTGGCCGGAATCCCGGGCCGACCTCCTATTTACCGGCCTGTGGGCCGGACCTGCACCCTCGGTGTGGGAACCGGAGCGGTCCCCGGAGTGCGAACCGGTGCCTGCTCCCCAGGCCGGGCTCGCACTCCCGAAGGGCGAACCGGTGCCAGGCCCTTCATTCCCGGTCCGCGGAGTGCTCGGCTCTCCCCGGCCGGGGCTGAAGGGCGGCCCGTCAGGCCTGCTCCTCGGGGAGATCGAGAGCTCTGCGGGCCTCGGCCAGCACCCTGGCGGCCAGCCAGTCATCCGTGGAGGCGGGAACCTCGCTGAACCCCCTGCCGGACTCGTACGAGACGTCCAGCCCGGCGGCGACCAGCCGCCCGGCCCAGCGCAGCGCGGTGTTGAGCTTCTCGGTGGGGATCGCCCGCCCCTGCGCCACGGACGACAGGTTCCGCAGGTTCGTCGCGGGCCCCGACTGGCTGTGCGCGCGGTCCAGCTTCCAGGGGATGGCCCGCGAGTGATCGAGCATCGGCTTCGAGAGCCCGGCGGCCCGTTTCGCCTGCAGGATCCCGGACTCGCTCACCCCGAACCGCGCCGCCAGTTCCGCGTTCGACAGCCCTCGTCCGGCCAGTCGCCGCAGCTCCTCCTGGTCGATCAACGCCTTGCGCCCCACGCACCCTCACCTTTCGCGCGATCGCCTGTCCTGACGGACGTCGCCGTGTGCGAAGCCCACCCGATCTGCGCTAAGGTTATGACGTGCACCCGAGAGGTGCGCAGCACAACCGGGACGTAGCGCAGCTTGGTAGCGCACTTGACTGGGGGTCAAGGGGTCGCAGGTTCAAATCCTGTCGTCCCGACGGTTGAAAGGGGCTGTAAGCCCAGGTCAGGGCCTTATCTCACTTCGGTGAGGTGGGGCCCTTGATTGTTTCCAAGGGTCGTCATCTCACATTTTCTCACATACCGACTTTGATCTTGCTTAGCCCAACAGCTCGCCGAGCTTGTCGGAACCCGCTCTGAGGCTCGCTCTGAGACTCTCGGGATCCGGGTGGACGTAGACCTGCTTCGTGAACGACAAGTCGCTATGACCCGCCCACGCTGATACCACCGTGTCGGGCACGCCATTGTTCGCCATCCACGACAGGCACGCATGGCGCGCGTCGTACAGCCGCACCTTGCGCACCCCAGCCGCCGTCATGAGCTTGTACGCCTCCCGGCGCAGCTTGTCCGTCTTCCAGGGGTGCCCCAGCTCGTTGACCAGGACGTAGCCGCTGTTCTCGTATCCCTCACCCTGAGGGGCCACGGCGGGAGACGGATCCTCGTCCCCAGGTGGATCGTCCTCGCTGGTGTCGCGTGGCGGTGACGTGCATGTGCATGGAATGGTCGTTCGCTCTGAGTCCGACATCTCGGAGATCTCCGCTCGGCTCGCGATGCGGCGCTATAGCCGAGGCTGACCGCGATAGGACCCCGCCCTTTGTGTAAGGCGGGGTCCTGTCGTGTCTGGTCTACCTGCGGACGATCGACCAGGCGCCGTTGGCCTTGATCGACGCGTACCGGGCGCCCGGAGGCAGCGAGACAGCACCGTTGTAAGCACCGACCTTGTTCGCCACCAGGTTGTGAGTCCGGCCGTTCGCGTCCAGCGTCCACACTGAGAAGTAGCCGTCGCCGCTGTGGCGGATCTTCAGGCGGTGCAGGCCGCGGCTGGTGCTGCTCAACCGGAGCACGTCGTCACCTATGCCGCGGCTGGTAATCGACCAGGAACGCGCCTTCGTCAGGGGCAGCACCTGCAGAGTCCAAGCGCCGTCGGCCTTGATGCTGAACGCGGCGGTCTTGTTGGACGTGCTGGTGTTGAACGGGGCGGTCCCCTTATAGGCGCCTACCTGGTTGGCCAGGAGGTCGTCTTCTTTCCCTGACGGGGAGAGAGTCCACACCGAGAAGTACCCCTCCCCATCATGGGTGATCTTCACGATGCCCGGCTTCGTGGTGGCGCGGATCCGCAGGAGCTGGTCACCTTCCCCGCGGTAGATCGTCGCGGCCGACGCCTGCACGGTCGTTGCAGCCTGAGCAGGGGGAGCGAGCAGGGCGGCAGATGCCAGCGCGGCGAGGGCGGCGAGGGTACGAAGGGAGCGCATGTAGGTACTCCAGGGGCAGAAGATACGGACGGGAGAAGACGCCGCCGAATACGTCCTGGTTGCCTAGACATGCCGATCAGGTTGGGGCATCAGGTTTTTCAACTGGTGAAACTGCTTCCGCTCGGCTACCCAAGGCGGGTTGCGGCAGGCTGCCCGCCGCAAATGCTCTCCGGTGGTTCGCGTCCGTGGCTCGCGCCGCGTACATCTGGCCGAGCAGCCCGCCGATCGTCGCGGGCACGCCACCGATGATCACACCAACCAATTGTGCAGACACGTCTCTACTATCCGCCTCACAGCGGAACGCGCCAGCCTGTCGAGGCTGCTGGCTGTTCACCTGTCCCATCTGGGACACCTCGCATTCCGTCAAGGTGGAACCGGCACCCGTGAGACACCGTGAACATGGCGGTGCCCCCGCCCGGAGGACGAGTCGAGGCGAGGGCACCGTCCGCGGCCGGCTGTTCAGCGAACGTCCCGTCCCTGAGACGTCACCCGGCCGCGTCTTGCCCCGCGAGCGGTCCCGGTGTGCACCACCGCCCGCGGGAGTTGAGGGCGCGCTAGTCCGGCGCAGGTAGGGCGTCTGTGGCCGTCACGGCATCAGAGCTCTTTCGCGCCTCGATGCTGGGTCTTGCTCGATGTAGTGTCCTGGGCCGTATCGACCTGCCTCGGTGAGCCTCTCAGCGACCAGTGGGTGCAGCCGGGTGCTCGCGTGTTGCGCGGGCAACAGCAGCCAGTCGTCAACCTCATCGGTCTGCAGGGTGAGAGCAGCTACATCCTCGGGCAGCAGGGTGCGCGTGGCGAAGATGAAGGCGATCCGGTCGCGGCGGTCGGGGCTGCTGGCCGGCACCCACGCGACGGTGATGAGACGACGGGCACACAGGCCTAGCAGACCAGTCTCCTCGCGGGCCTCGCGGGTCGCCGCGGCGGCCGGGCTCTCGCCGCAGCGGATACGTCCGCCGGGGAGCTGCCACCGGTTGTGGTCGCTGGTGGTGCGCAGGATGAGCCACCGGCCCACCTCGTCGCACGCGAGGAGATGGGCGGTGACGGCGCAGCCGTACGGTTCGGCCGAGGTCATTTCCGGGTGGCGGTGATCAGGTTGCGGGCGCCCTGGTGCAGCAGGTCGGCGGCGACGCGGGCGCCGAGGGTGGCCGGGTCGGCGTGCTCTCCCCAGGCGTGGGAGCGGACGAACGCGCTGCCGTCACGGTTGAACACCATGCCGAACAGGCTCATTTTCCCGTCGGCGGTGGTGCAGGCATGTCCGGCGATCGGGGAGTTGCAGTGGCCGCGCAGCATATGCAGCATGGTGCGCTCAGCGAGGATGTGCCGGGCGGTGGGCACGTGGTTGAGCTCGTCCAGCAGTCGCATGACCGGCCCGTCGGACTGGCGGGCCTGGATGCCGATGACGCCGGCGCCTACGGGAGGCACCATGGACACGCCTTCGCCTGTGGTGTGGAACTCCAGGGGCAGGATCTCGTGGTGGCGGTCCAGAATGCCGAGGCGGCTCAGGCTGGTGCGGGCCAGGATCAGCGCGGCGTACTTGCCGTCCTCGTCGAGCTTTGTCAGGCGGGTGTCGACGTTGCCGCGGATGCGTTCGGTGCGCAGGTCGGGCCGGTGGATGCTGAGCTGTGCGCGACGCCGTACGGAGCTGGTGCCGATCAGGGATCCGGCGGGCAGGTCGGACAGGGCGACGCCGTCGCGGGTGACGACGATGTCGTGGACGTCGTCTCGTTCCAGGTAGGCGCCGAACGCGGTGCCCTCGGCCAGGGGGACATCACCGGGGACGTCTTTGACGCAGTGGACGGCGATGTCGATCCGGCCGCTGGTCAGGGCGCTGTCGATCTCTTTGCTGAAGGCGCCCTTGCCGCCGATCTCGGCCAGGTCGCCGGGCCACAGGTCGGCGCTGACCTGTGTGGGCACGATCTCGATCGGGATACCGGGCGCGAACTTGGTGATCATGTCGGCGACATGGTTGGCCTGGATTTTGGCCAGGGTGGAGGTGCGGGTGCCGATCCGGAGCGGGGTGTCGGCGAATCGGTTGAGGAACACGTCGGTCATGGGATCGAGGCTCTCTGTAAGAGAAGTGATGGCTACGGAGTGTGGCGAAGTGAAGGTGTGCTGATGGCCATCGGATGGTGTCCCCACCAACGCCTCCAGCGGGTCACCATCATCGCGGCCGGCTCTACGGGGGCCTCCTGGTTGTGCACCACCGCCTGCGGGAGCTTCAAGGGTTGCGCCAGGAGTCCCAATGCCACGGCCGCCACCCGTTGCGCCAGTCCCTCACGAAGGAGTCGACGATGGCGGCCACGATGGCCAGGAGGATGGTCACGGTGATAGCGTCGGAGACTCTCCTGAACGCTTCGAGGATCATGTCCCTCAGCCCTGGTCCGCCGGCTGGAGGTCGTGAACCTGGACGATCAGCTGTGTGGCCAGCGCGTAGGGCAGCAGCGCCTCATCGTTCAAGCTGACCTCGACGCTGTACTCGCCTGTGGGGACAGCTCTCCGGCCCGGACCGGGCGTGAACATGTCGGCCAGCACGGCGGCGGGCTCGGCGCGAGCGACGGTGCAAACCGTCGAGGAGACACGAAGCTGAGGACAGGTGGCCAACGCCTCAGGAACGCACGCCCAGCAGGTCGGCGGCGCACTGGTGAGGCCGCCGGTGGAGTCGCCGGGGATCTCACGGAACGCGGTGTCGGTCATGATCCAGGGGGTGCGTCCCGTGGCGGGGTCGGTCGCGACCTTCCCGCAGACCTGGCAGCGTAGCTTTTCCATGCAACGCCACTGGCGCAGGGTGTTGAGCTTCCGCCACTGTGGCGCCCCCGGCGATTGTTCAGAACGCGGACGCGTAACACGCCGCGCACCACATCGCCACGTCGCGGAACGTCGTAGGCGAGCCGCACCCCGCCGCCGAGCAGGCGACGTACGAAGTGGAGGGGCTGCGGTGCGGCCTCGCCGGCGTGGGCGATGACGTAGGGAACCCGCAGCTGTGTCGGCGCGGCGACCGTCATGACCCGCTGCCTGGCCGAGCGGTGAGGATCAGGTTCGCGACCTGCTGAGGCTCCCGCACTGTCTGCAGGTCGGGGCCGTCCCGCAGGGATACCAGGTAGCAGCCGGAGCGCGCCCCCATGGTCACCGTGGCGGTCACCGATCCGGCACCGCCGCAAACGACCAGCTCGGGGGCGTACAGCTTGGGCTTCCCCAGCAGGATCGGCCGGCCTTCCTCGCCGGACAACTTCAGGCCGATGGTGTGGACGGCGTACGAGTGCACTCCCTCGACCTTCAGGAGCTGCTGCACAGCACCCAACGCCCCGGCGTGCTTCTCCGCCGTCGCGTCGCTGCATTCTTCGGCTTGGACATGTAGGGGCGCGTTCACCATGGCTCCTTCATCGTGTCTGTGTCCGGAGACACATGACGCTATGCAGCAAGCCATGCACCGAGGGGCACGGTTTGTGTCCCTTAGTTGCAGTCAGGCCAGAAGGCCGATTCGGTCAGCCAACGTGTGTGCCTGCGGACGGAGAGACGCCGGGCCCTCGGTGAGTTCCAGGGTCAGTCGACGGGCGTAGCCGTTGTACTTGATCGTGTCGGGCGCGACGTGCTGGGCGAGCTCCAGCGTTCCAAGGACGGCTGTGTGGTCACGCTGCAGGTGGTGAGCGCGAGCAACCTCGATGAGATGCCGGCCCCGGCGCGGCCGGGAAGGGATCGGGGCGGAGAGTGCGTTGTCAGCCTGCCGCGCGGACTCACCTCCCTGATGGAGTTCAACGGCGATGGTGACGGCGTGAGCGCCCATGATGACCTGAGAGAACGATGTCCAGGGCTGGTAGTAAGTTGCGGGGAGCCGCTCGGCGATCCGGGCTGCTTCTTCCCAGTGCAGCCACGCGTCCCCGGTGTCGCCGAGCCGGGCGGAGGTGAACGCCAGCTCGAAGGAGAGCGCACCCCACATGGCGAGCAGCTCTACCCCGGCGTCGTCGAGGTGCGGCTGAACAGCAGCCATACCTTGCTGGTTGATGTCCCGAGCGGCGTCGAAGTCGCCGGTGTCTCGGTGAGCCTGGGCGAGGAACCATACAGCGCAGGTGAGCGCGAGCGGATCCTCTGATTCCTGTGCGGCTACCAACGCCCGGTCAGCTACCCGCCAGAGCAGGTCCTGGGCGGGCTGGTAGGCGAGGAACATCTGCGCGAGGCCGTAGGTCTCGGCGAGCAGGGCGAGCGCCCGGCGCCGGTCGGTGTCGCGGTACATCGCCGCGGCGAGCTGGACGTCGCGCAGGAGGCCTGGCAGCAGCTGGCCGAGGGCGGTCCGGTGGTCGGGGGAGGAATGCCGGACCTGCCAGGCGGCGTCCAGGCGGGCGCGCAACGTGGTGAGCGGCTGCACCGTGCCAGCCGGAACCAGCGATGTTGAGTTGATCGCTGCCCGTACGTCCTCAAGGGCGGGGTGACCCGGGCCGCTGAACATCCGCACTGGCATGGATTGATCCCCTGTCAGTTCTGAGAGGTCTCGGACACGCAGCGCCTCGGCGAGCTGCAGGAGGATCGGCAGCCGGGGGTTCTGCTGGAGGCGGCCTGTTTCGACCTGCTTGAGCCAGGACGTGGACTTGCCGACCAGGCCGGCGAGGACTTCTCTGGTCATGCCTCGCCGTTCACGGAGGAACTGGATCCGCTGTCCTACTGTGAGTACCGGGCCGAGGGGTTCGTTGGTAGCGTTGCTCATAGGCCCTTCACCTTCCTGAGCGTCTAGACAACCTCAGGCTACGGTGCGGGGCCTTCATCGTGCGAGGATCCGCCTCGCATGGTGAGGCGTAGTGGATCGGGGAGTCTCCGCCCTGCAGGCCTCGCGAGCGCCGATCTACTAGCTGGTAGCTTGCGGGAACAACAATTCCCGGTAGTTACTCCACTGTCCTGCGGATGTGGGAAACCAGCCCTGAACATGACGATGCCCCGCCGAGCATCTCGACAGGGCATCACCCAAGAGCTGTCACTGCACGATCTCGCCGAGAGCCGTCTCGAACGCTTCGGCCTGGTCCGGCGTCAGCTCCTTCGACACCCGCAACAGGACAGGCCCCGCCACGTAGTCGTACTCGCCGAGCACCGGCATCTTCTTCCCGATCCCCTGGATGTAGTCGGCCCGCTGCTGCGCCTGGTCGGCCTCGTCGAACACCTCGACGCTACCGCCGAGCCCCACATCCCCCTCCTTCTTGCCGGCCACGTCGGCTGCGTTGATGCGGCTGTCGGTGAACGCCGCCTTTGAGGTGTAGCCGTTCGGGCGGCCCAGTTGCTTGTTCGGGTCGGTCTCCGCGGTGTAGGTCACGGTGAGCGTGACCGGCAGCCCCTGCTGTGTGAGCGCCTTGATGACGCCGGCGGCGTCGAGGTCGGTGGTGGGTCCGCCGCACGCGGTGAGGGTGAACAGCAGCGCTGCGGCGGTGAGAGCGGAGGGGAGACGCACGGGCGAGTTCCTTCGGGGGGTGAGGGATAGAGCGCCTGTGAGACGGCTGGGGATGCCCCCGGGTTGCCATTCCGTCCACTACCGGACACCGCGGCGGTTGGTGTGTCTGTGCAGGTGTGGCACCCTCGCGGAGGGGGGTGCCACACGTGAGAGGGTTACAGGTCAGAAGGGGGGCCACACCTCGTTGCACCCCTGCGTTGCACCCCCGTGGCACCCGTCGTGGCAGGGGTGTGGCACCCGGCCGTGGCCCCCGTGGCAGCAAGATCAAAAGTTGTTCGCGTGCAGCCCACGCGCAGCCGTACGGGGCTTGTCGTCGGTGTGGCGGCAGGGGAGAAGTGCGCCGGTAATGCTGATTTGGCCTGCGTGGTGCTGGTCACCACGCAGCCTGTAAGTTGATCACAGGTGTTTTCGTCGTCCAGCGGCCTAGGATCGGGGCATCCCCTCGGGGAGCCCCAGACGCCGGTTCGAATCCGGCCGAGAACACAGAGCCCCCTCGTCTTTCGTGACGAGCGGGGCTCTCTTCACGCTAGTCCGCCGGCCAGCTTTCCCGGTCGGCGACGAATGATTCTCGCTGCAGCAGCGTCATCACCCATCCCTGCTCACGAAGCAGGGCAACCGCGGCCCGCGCGCGTACGGGCCGGACCGAGGCCGGTTCCTCAATTGGGGAAAAAGATCAGTCAGCTCCCCGCGCGTACGGGCCGAACCAAAGGGACGCACGGCCAATATGTACGTGCGTCCCCAGCTCCCTCGCGCGTACAGGCCGGACTCCTGACCTCTTCTTCTCGTCAAGGAGCTAAGGTCCCGACACCCGTGGCGCTCAGCCGACGTCGGGCCGCTCCGGCATCAGGTACCGCTGCTCGGCGTCGCCGTAGCCCAGCACCTCGGCCTCAACCAGCTTCTTCAACTGCTTCTGCGCCCACTGCCGGGTCAGGGACGCCACCCGCGCGGGAGCACCTCCCTACGGGCACAGCAGACCTCGCAGCAGTGCCCGAGTTCGCCGAACCACGGCCCGATAGCTCAAAGGTGGGTGACAATCTGAGTGACTATCGCTCCCATCACGTGAAGATCCGGTCCATCGCCTCCGCACCGCCGAGCAGGACCGGGCGGATCTGCTTTCGGTAGACCGCCTCTGTCACCGCCGTCCCACTGTGGCCGACGAGTCGCGCGATGTCCTCCAGGGGTACGCCGGAGTTGGAGAGCGGCGAGACGAAGCTGTGCCGCGTCTCCCGAGGCGTCCAGTCCTTCGCGGGCGGCCCGGCGTCCTTCACTATCCTCCGGAACGCCCGCCGTACGTTGTGGGAGTCCAGGGAAGTGCCGCCCAGGGAGGCGAAGACGAGATCGTTCTCCGTCCACTTCGCGCCCGCCGTCTCCCGCTCCTTGGCCTGCTGCGTCCGGTGCTCCCGGAGGGCTTCGACGCAGCGACGGGGCAGCGCGAGAGGTCTCGTGACTTCCGGGTCTTGGTGTCGCCACCTTCCCGTACGGAGCGCCACACGGCGATCCATGGGGGTGTCGGTACGAGGCTTGCCGCCGAGATCCACCTCTGACCAGACGAGCGCCCGCAGTTCCTCCGTACGGGAACCGATGAGATCGATCAGGGCCAATCTCGGCCGCCTGACATGTGATACCCGCAAACGACGCACGACAGACTGACCGAAAGTAGCACCTGTCACCCATGCCTTGGGGCGGACGTGACCAAGGCTTCGGCAAGCACTAAGTGACCATGTTCAAACTAGGCGCCCGCTGATGCCTCGTTCGAAGCTGCCCGCAAAGGACTGCGAGTGCATCGCCGCGGGGGGCGGAGGGCAAGACCGGCTTGTCGATGTCGCGGTGCTCAACCTTCACGATCACGCCCTTCACACGGAGCGCTGCGGCGGTCTCTTCGGTCAGGACGACGCTGCTTTTCCGGACTAAGAATTCGTCGATGCGTTTTGTCTGCGAGTGGTGATAACCATTGGCCGCATGGATACTGATCACGCCGACCCTGCCGGCCTTGCCGCTCTTCGCGCCGCCTTCGATGTCGAGGCATGTGAACCACCACTGGGTTGGGATGCCGTGCACGCCTTCGAGGCAGAGCATGGGATCGTCTTGCCGGAGCCGTATCGAACGTTCGTCGCCGAGATCTGCGACGGGTCCGACTCGGGGCCGCCGGGCTACGGGCTTGTGCCGTTGGCTGATCTGCCCGGTGACTGGGGAGATGGCCGACCGCGGCGGGTCTTGGCCCAGCCCTTTCCGCTGACGAAGATGTGGATGTGGGAAGAAGATCCTCGTCCTCAGGAGGAGGTCGATCCTGTTCTTGAGCAGGTCTACGACCATGGCTCGATCGTTCTGGGCACCGACGGGTGCGCCATGTACTGGCATCTCATCGTCAGCGGACCACATCGGGGGCACGTCTGGCAGATCAGCGGCGAAGGAGCCGTCCCTTTCGGCGCCGAGTTCGGCTTCACCACGGGAAATCCCGGGTTCGCCGGATGGGTCAAGCATTGGGCTGCCGGCAAGCCTTGGTTCGACGCAGCTTGAGGCAATGGTCACGACGCACCCCGATGCAACACATGGGATGTGCTCTCTCACGGTGTGTAGCCCGTGAGAGCGGTCACGTGGAACTCTTGATCGGCGGACAGAAAAGTCGCGGCTGACGGACACCGGTTCCTGGTGGGCGGCCACCAAAAGTCTTGGTC
>NZ_JBFAQY010000053.1:0-34114 GCF_040678965.1 Streptosporangium sp. NPDC049248 | reverse complement strand
ACCGGGATTCCCAGTGGCCACGCCAGGAATTTTGATGGCCATCAGCCAGGAGAAATCTGGCCGCTCAACTGGAGAACGGCGTGTCCGCTAGCAGCCCGGTAGCCCGGTCAGCGGATCGGTGTCCACACTCAAGGGGAAAGGCCCGAGGATCCGACCGGTGCTCATGAGGATGGCCGACAGGCACTGGAAGATATGAACTTCAGCTTTGACCGGTCGTGCTGTCACAGAAGGACGTCGCTCTCGCCGTACGAGAGGCTGCGGCCCGCCTGGCCAAGGTCAATGCGGATCCGAAGGCTGACCGACTGGACCGGGAGCGCGCCGAGTTCTCCTGGGGGCTCGCCCGTCACACCTGTTGAAACTCAGGGAATGTACACCTCGTAGTAGAAGCCCGCCGGATAAGGGCCACCCCCGCGGAACCAGTGACAGTAGAGGAGCCCGGTGTATTGACCGTTCTGCGCGGCGTCCTGGTAGGCGAGGTCGCAGGCGGCCAGGGTCTGGTAGGGGCCCTGCAGGTACCAGTCCGGTGTCGGCCAGCCCCCGGCGGTCACGGCCGCACCGGTCTGGGTGGCGGCGAAGGCGGGTGCGGTACCGGCCAGGACACCGGCGCCCAGCGCCACGGCGAGTACAGCGGAATGTAACCGGCGGATCTTCATCGTGGGACCCCTCACATCCGGGAAGGAGAACACCTTCAGATGAGCACCGGCTACCGGGCCTGAGGAGATACCGGTTCTCCATATTTCGGCCGGATGGTGCGTTCGTCGAGGCTATTTCGCCGGGCCTGAACACCTGAGCGCCCCGCTGTGCGACGCGACTACGGGGAAGGTGCGTTGCCGCACCTTCGAGCCGGAGGAGGCGGCGCACACGGTGTCGCGGATCGCTGGACATGCCCGCCGACCTCACCGGCGCCTGGCCCGTCTCAAGCCCTACGCTGACGTTCCCGAGGTACGGGAACTGCTGACCCGCTACCCCATGAGCGCCTGAGCCCGCTGACCGGCCAGTCTCCATACGGGGACCTGCCGATCAGTCCTCCAGCGGTTCTGCGCCGAGGAATCGCAGCTCCAGCATCTCTGGGGAGAAGGGAAGAGCGGTGATCCTGCTCGCCAAGGCGAACGAGCGCTCTATCGGGAAGTCGATGTGTGAGTCGTCGATGTCGTACTCGGGGTCCAGGCCGACTTCGCGCATCTCCTTGACGAAGCGGTCCGGATCATTGCCTGACCGCGCGTCCGGAAGCATCGGGTCGAACCAGACGACCGGCTGCCCGTCGACGATGTAGGCGAAAGTGTCCGAGGCGTAGTCATGACGGCAGACCGACACGACCTCGGTTCCCCGCGAGACCCGAGCCATGATCTCGGAGTCGACTGCGATCTTCCATCCTCCTGGTTCGATGACCAGGGTCCAGTCACCGACCTTCACGGCGCCGATGTAACCGGCCGCGTCGTCCCTCATGCTCTCCACCGAGCGCTCGCCCAACTCGTCGGACGTGACCTCCTCCATGGTGCTCTCGTCTACGCCGAACCGGCGGAGGACCTCCTCCGGGGAGAGATCCCGAACGAAGGACACGCAGTAGATTTCACCCAGTGCTTCGTGTTCGGAGAGCCAGGGGGATTCTTCGGGGGTCTCTGTCATCGCCACTCCTTTGATCAAGTGAGCAGCATGATCGCAGTGGTCACCGACAAAAAAGTTCGCCCCCGGCCGGCGAAGGAACGTCGAGTGATGCCCTTGGGTGACAACGACTCCGAACAAGGCTGGACGCCGGTGGATCACTGTGGACTGTCAGGCATGCTCCCGCCCTCCTGGTCTGCCTGGGGGCAAAGGGCGCAGGTTCGAACCGGCGGTGGACGTCGCGGATCCGGACCTCACCGGGCGGATGCTGGATCAGCCGGTCACCGAGTTGAGCGCGGCCAGGTAGCCGAACCGGTAGCCGTTGGCGTTGGGGTGGAGCGGAGTGGGGTTGAGGACGGGGTGGATCCAGGCTTGGCGGGAGCAGACAGCGTGCCCGGCGAAGAACGACCGGGCGTCGACGAACTGGAAGCCGGGCCTCGCCGCGCTCTGGGCGAGACTCTGGTTGAGCGCTCGGCCGAACCGGTTGAGCTGCGTGCGCTGGTACTGGTTGGGGACGATCCAGGCGCTGCAGCCGGCGGTCTCCTCGAACAGGAGCGGGTAGAGGCCTCCTGCGCGCGGATCAGGCTGAGCGGCGGATCACCAGGGTCGCGCTCTCCGACGGCACGGCGCGTCGGCTGCTGGGGCTCCTGAGGCCGTCGAGCACCGCATCGGTCAGTTCGGCGGCGATGGCGTCCATATGCTGGTTGATCGTGGTGAGCGGCGGCTCGGCGAACTGGCCCAGGGGGATGTCGTCCACCCCGATGACGGCCAGGTCGCCGGGAGCTGACAGGCCGGTGGCGCGTATGCCTGCCAGCAGGGCGATGGCGACCTCGTCGTTGAACGCGCACACCGCGGTGACGCCCTCCGCCCGCCAGGCGTGCGCGGCGTCGGCGGCGGCGGCGGTCTCCAGAGCGACCTGCCGTACGGACGGTGAGGCGAAACCGTGTTCGGCGCAGCCGCGCCTGACGCCTTCCAGACGCGGGTCGAGGAACGGACCCAGTCGGTGGTCGGCGGGAGCGGCGTATCCCAGCCGCGTATGCCCTTGGGAGACCAGATGGTCGGCCTGCATGCGGCCGATGCGGAACTGGCCGCGCGCCATCACGTTCGGCCCGTCGTCGTTGTCGCCCCAGACGTCGACCACGTACACACCGGCGCTGCGCAGATCCGCGCGATGCTCTTCGGAGACGGGGGCGAAGGAGATCACGGCGGCCGGTGCCAGGCTCTTGCCCAGCGCCGCCACCGCGCGGCCGCTGTCGATACGGGTGATCACGCTGAGGCCGTGTTGTTCCAGGTCGGCGGTGAGGTGTTCGATCAGCTCGATGGCCGTGGCGCCCAGCGGCATGTTCGCGATGAGCAGCAGCACGATGTCGCTACGGCCCAGCCGCAGAGTCCGGGCCGCCGCCGAGGGGGTGTAGCCGAGCTTTTCCACGGCGGCGTAGATCCGCTGCCGCGTTTCGGCGGGGATGGTCTGGTACGGCACGTTGTTGAGCACGTAGCTGACCGTGGTCTGCGAGACTCCGGCCTCTTTGGCCACGTCGATGGAGGTGACGCGCCGTCTCTTGGCCATCGAGTCCCCCTCGCAAGGATGCCAACGGCACTGAATCGTATCAGTGGCCCCGGCTTCAGCGTCGTGGATCGATGTGCACCTTCGGGCCTGGGCCCAGGCCGGCCGGGCGGTGTCCGGCGAGGACGTCGGCGGTCTCGGCGAGGGTGACAGTGGCCGAGACGAGCGGACGGGCGTCGACCGAGCCGTCGGCGTAGGCGGCGATCGCGCCGGCTAGACCGGCCGAGCCGCCCAGGATGCCCACGGCGGTGATGTCCCGCAGCACCAGGTCACGGGTGTCGATCGTGGACGGGGCGCCGGCCAGCCCGATGTAGACGATCCGGCGGCCGGGTTCGACGAGGTCGAGGGCCAGGGTGGGCAGTTCGGCGGCATTGGAGGCGTCGACGATGGAGTGCCAGGGGAGCGGGGGCAGCGTGGGCCGGGTCCAGACGTCGGTGAAGCCGAGCTGTCGCGCTTGGGACACGGCGTCCTGGTCACGGCCCAGCAGGTGGGTCTCGATTCCCTGGGCTCGCGCGAACAGCGCCACCAGCAGTCCGATGGTGCCTGTGCCCAGGATCAGGAGCCGTTCGCCCGGATTCAGGGTGGTGCCGAGGACGGCTCGCAGCGCGTTGCCTCCGGGTTCGGCGAGCGCGCCGAGCGTGGGATCCACTGAGTCGGGCAGGTCGTGCAGCGCGGCGGCGGGCACGGCGATCTGTTCGGCCAGCGCGCCCGGACGGCCCAGGCTGACGCCGATCTCGGCCAGGTCGGGGCAGAGGTGGTGGCGGCCGGTATGGCAGCGCTCGCAGCGTCCGCAGCCGAGCATGGTGTCACCGGTGACGCGGCGGCCGAGCCAGGCAGGGGCGACGTGGGAGCCGACGGCGGTGACGCGTCCGCACCATTCGTGGCCGGGGCGCAGCGGGTACCAGGAGCGGCCGGTGTGCAGGTAGCTCATGTTCCCGGTGAACAACTCCACGTCGGTGCCGCACACGCCGACCCGCTCGACGTCCACGACCACCTCGCCGGGCCCGGCGCTCGGGAGCTCGACCTCCTGGATCTCGGCCCTGCCCGGCCCGGTCAGGACCAGTGCGCGCATCACCGGGGTCCGACGACGCGCTGGCGCTGGCTGCCCAGGCCGTCGATGCCGAGCTCGACGAGGTCGCCGGGCTGGAGCCAGACCTGTGGGTCGAAGCCCATGCCGACACCGGGAGGGGTACCGGTGTTGAGCAGGTCGCCGGGCTCCAGCACCATGAACTGGCTGAGGTGGTGGACGATGAAGAACGGGTCGAAGATCATCGTCTTCGTGCTGCCGGTCTGCCTGCGCACGCCGTTGACGTTCAGCCACATGTCCAGGTCGCGGACGTCGGCGATCTCGTCGGGGGTGACCAGCCAGGGACCTGCCGGGTTGAAGGTCTCGGCGGACTTGCCCTTGCTCCACTGGCCGCCGCGCTCCATCTGGAAGGCGCGCTCGCTGACGTCGTTGACGACGCAGTAGCCGGCGATGCAGGAAGCGGCCTCGTCGACCGAGTCCAGGTAGGAGGTGCGCCTGCCGATCACGATGCCCAGCTCCACCTCCCAGTCGGTCTTGGTGGCGCCGCGCGGGATGCGCACGTCGTCGTACGGCCCGACGAGCGTGTTGGGGGATTTGGCGAACAGGATCGGCTCGTCTGGCACGGCCTGGCCGGTCTCGGCGGCATGGTCGCTGTAGTTCAGCCCGACGCACAGGATCTGGTGCGGCCGGGCGATAGGGGCGCCGATGCGCTCCCCGGCGAATTCGCGCGCATCGCCGCGTGCCACCCGCTCGGTCAGCAGCGCCGTCCCGCCCGCTGCGAAGAAGCGCTCTCCGAAGTCGGGGGTGACGTCGGAGACGTCGATGTAGTGGGTGTCGTCGAGCCGGACGACCGGCCTCTCGGCGCCGGGGGCGCCGATGCGCATCAGAAACATGTCAGCTTCTCCAATAGGGGACGGGCAGGCCGCGGACGCCGACTCGGGCGGTGAACAGGCGTCCGTCGAGTGGGCCGGGCTCGCTCAGCTCCTGGGTGGCGGTGGTGATGACGAGGATGTCCAGGTCGGGCCCGGCGAAGCAGGCACTGGTGGTGTGCGGTGCGCCGGTCTCGACCAAGGCCAGCAGGTCTCCGGAGGTGGTACGGCGCTCGACTCGGCCGAGCCCCCAGTTGGCGATCCAGAGGGTGCCGTCGGCGTCGGCGCACATCCCGTCCGGCAGGCCCTCGGTGATCCTGAACGCCTCTCGGCGTGGCCCGGTGTCGTAGTCGCGAACCCACACGATGCCCGAGCCGGTGTCCACGCTGTAGAGGCGGCCGTCGATCCAGGCAAGGCCGTTGGAGAGCGTCAGGTCGGTGTCGAGGTAGGTGATGCCGGTCTCGTCGAGCCGGGCGAGCACCTCCTGGCCCACCTGTCCGAGGCTGCCGATCAGGAAGCGTCCGGCCGGGTCGACCGCGCCGTCGTTGAGTCGGCCGCGGGTGCGGACCTGCGCCAGTGTGGTACGGCTACCGTCCAGGCCGACCCGGGTCAGGGCGGTTCTCTCCGCGACGATCAGCTCACCCTCGGCGGAGACGGCGACCGCGCCCACCGTGGAGTCGAACCGGTGGGAGCCGGTGACGTCGATGCGCTCGCCGTCCAGGCGACCTTCGTGGACCGCTCCCGCGACGATGTCCACCCACAGCAGGCGCTGCCGTACCGGATCCCAGACCGGCCCCTCGCCCAGGGTGTAGACGTCGGCGGAGGCGGGGGAAGCGATCATGCGGGTTCCTCGCCTGCGACGATGGCGCGGATGGCGGGCAGCTCGCTGACGAGCTTGTCCAGGGGGGTGCGGTAGGTCAGCCCGCTGACGCTGATCGCACCGCTCGGCACCGTGGGGGAGGTCAGGTACACCGGAACCGCCACGCAGTTGACGCCCGGCTCGTTCTCCTGATCGTCGGTGGCATAGCCCTGCTCGCGGACGCGGACCAGGGCGGCATGCAGGTCCTCGACCGCCCCGACGGAGTGCTCCGTCGGTCGCTCCAGCGGCTGGTCCCCCGCCCAGGCACGGACCGCGTCGAGGTCGGGCAGCGCGTAGGCGAGCAGCACCTTGCCAACGCCCGTGCAGTGCGCGGGATTGCGCCCGCCCACGACGGAGGTCAGCCGCACCGCGCCGGTGGGCGGATCGAGCTTGGAGCGGTAGACCACCGAACGCCCGTCGAGCACCGCGTAGTGCACGGTCTCGTCGAACCGCTCACACAGGGCCTCCAGGATGGGCGTCACGCGGATGTGGTCGGGCCGGGCCTGGTGGTGGGCGAAGGCCATCCGCAGGAACTCGTCGCCCAGCAGGTAGCGGCCGTGGCCGTTCCGCGCGGCGAATCCGGCGCGGCGCAGCGCGGCCAGCGCGCGGTGCACGGTCGGCTTCGGACTGGCCACAGCCCGGGCCATCTCCTCCAGTCCGATCCCGTCGGGATGGCCGGCCAGCTCGGTCAGCACCGCCAGCACCCGGTCGGATCCGACCAGCTTGGATTCATCCATATTCCGAATATTAGACCATCGTTCCGAACAGTGAAAACTGATATATTCCTAGAAATTCACCAAGGGAGGCGGGATGACCCGTAGCAGCCAGTGGTACGGCGGGAGCGACCGCAACGCCTACATTCACCGTGCCTGGATGCGGCGCGGGCTCCCGGAGCATGCCTTCGACGGTCGTCCGCACATCGCGATCGCCAATACCGCCTCCGACCTGACCCCCTGCAACATGCACCTGGACGAGGTGGCCGAGCACGTCAAACGCGGCGTGTGGGAGGCAGGCGGGGTGCCGCTGAACCTGCCGGTCGTCTCCCTCGGGGAAACCCAGGTACGGCCGACGGCCATGCTGTGGCGCAACCTGGCCGCGATGGCCATCGAGGAGATGCTGCGCGCCAACCCGATCGACGGGGTGGTGCTGCTCGGCGGCTGTGACAAGACCATCCCCGCCCTGCTCATGGCCGGCGCCTCGGTCGACCTGCCCGCGGTCGTCGTGCCCGGCGGGCCGATGCTCACCGGCCACTTCCGCGGGGTCGCGCTGGGCTGCGGCACCGACGTGTGGGCGTTGAGCGAGGAGGTCAGGGCCGGGACGCTGAGCCGGGTCGAGTTCCTGCGCTCGGAGTCGTCGATGATCCGTAGCAAGGGCCACTGCAACACGATGGGCACCGCCTCCACCATGGGCCTGCTGGCCGAGGTGCTCGGTATGACCCTGCCCGGTCTGGCCGGCACGCCCGCCCCCGACGGCCGCCTGCTGGAAGGCGCCCACGAGACCGGCCGCCTGATCGTCGACATGATCGCCGCCGGCCGTCGTCCCAGCCAGGTCATGACCCGTGGCTCGTTCCTCAACGCCGTCGTCGCCCTGGCCGCGCTCGGCGGCTCCACCAACGCCGTCGTCCACCTCCTGGCCATCGCCGGACGGCTCGGCGTCGAGCTGACCCAGGACGACTTCGACCGCTACGGCTCCGGCGTGCCGCTCCTGGTGGACCTGCAGCCCGCCGGTCGGTTCCTGATGGACGACCTGTACCGGGCAGGCGGTCTGCATGCCGTACTGAACGAGGTGCGGGACCTGCTCGACCCGGCCGCGCTGACGGTCACCGGCCGCCCGCTGGTCGAGCATCTCGGTGAGGCGACGGTCCACGACCGTGAGGTCATCCGTCCCCGGGACAAGTCGCTGCGGGAGAATGCCGGGATCGCAGTACTGTACGGCAACCTCGCCCCCGACGGCGCCGTGATCAAACCAGCCGCCGCCTCCCCCGAACTGCTGCGTCACCGCGGCCCGGCGGTCGTGTTCGACTCGATCGAGGACCTGCACGCCCGCCTGGACGACCCGGACCTGGAGGTGACCGCGGACTCGGTGCTGATCCTGCGCGGCTGCGGACCCAAGGGCTACCCGGGCATGCCGGAGGTGTCGAACATGCCGCTGCCGGCCAAGCTGCTCGCCCAGGGGGTGCGCGACATGGTGCGCGTCTGCGACGGCCGTATGAGCGGCACCGCCTACGGCACCGTCGTGCTCCATGTCGCCCCCGAGGCCGCTGCGGGCGGCCCGCTCGCCAAGGTCCGCACCGGCGACATGATCGTTCTCGACGTGCCGGGCAGGCGGATCGACGTTGAGGCCGACCTGTCCACTCGAGAACCGGTCACCACCGGTTTCGCCGCGCCCGCCCGTGGGTGGGAGCGGCTGTACGTCGACACCGTCCAGCAGGCCAATATCGGTGCCGACCTCGATTTCCTCATCGGCTCCAGCGGTGACCGGGTGGCCCGCGAATCCCACTGAAGGGACCCTCCATGCGCACCGCACTCATAACCGGCGGGGTCAGCGGCCTGGGCAAGGCCGCCGCCGTCCGCCTGGAAGCCGACGGGGTCAAAGTGATCACGCTCGACGTCGCCGACGGTGCCGACCTGGTCGTGGACGTCACCGACGCCGCCGCCGTCCAGGCCGCCGCCGACGAGGTCGGCCCAATCGACATCCTGGTCAACTCCGCCGGAATCGTCGGGCCGAACGCCCCGTTGTGGCAGATCCCGCTGGACGGCTGGCGGCGCACGTTCGCGGTGAACGTCGACGGCACCTTCCACACCTGCCGCGCCTTCGCTCCCGGCATGCGCGAGCGCGGCTGGGGACGGATCGTCAACCTCGCCAGCATGGCCGGCAAGGACGGCAACCCGAACATGGCGCCGTACTCCGCCTCCAAGGCGGCCGTCATCGGGGTGACCAAGTCGCTGGGCAAGGAACTGGCCACCAGCGGTGTCCTGGTCAACGCCATCGCACCGGCGGTGATCGAGACCCCGATGAACGCCGACACCGGTACCGAGGCCCTGGCCCACATCACCGACCTCATCCCGATGCGCCGCGTCGGCCGAGCCGAGGAAGTCGCCGAGCTGATCGCCTGGCTGGCCTCCGACAAGGTCAGCTTCTCCACCGGCGCCGTCTACGACATCAGCGGCGGCCGGGCCACGTACTGAGCGGTCAGGGCCGGCCGTCGTCCAGGTGTGCTCCGTTGGTGGCGGCCACCCTCCCCAACCAGTGCAAGCTGGGCTTCGGGGTGCGTGCGAAGGTTTCCCGGTCCACGCTGACCAGGCCGGAGTTCATGGCGTAGCCGGCGTGCCCCAGAGTCTGTGGGTAGTACTCCCATCCGGTCTGGAAGGTGCGCTCGTTGCGGGCGGCCTTGATCGGGCCGTTCGGTCCGAAGACCATCCGGGTGTAGGTCTGCACGCCCACGAAGTCGTCGTCCTTCGACTCGAACCGTGTGTCGAAGATCCCGCCGACCTCGGTCACCGGATGCCTTCCTTGCGCAGGCGGGCCGCCATGCGGTCGAGGGTGGCGTGCGCGATGTCGAGACCGACCAGGTTGAGGTGGCCGTGCAGCACACCCGGCGACATGACCTGCTCGACCTCCACCCCGGCGGCGCGCAGTTGCTCGGCGAAGATTTCACCGCTGCCGCGCAGGCTGTCGAACTCGTCGTTGTCGATGTAGGTGGGCGGAAAACCGCGTAGGTCCTCGGCGTGGCCGGGGAAGGCGTACGGCGAGGCCGTCTCGACCGCGCCGCCGTCCAGGAAGGTGGCGAACACCTGAGCCAGGAGCTCCTTCGGGATGCTCAGCCCGGCGGGCAGCTCGGCCAGAGCCGCGGCCAGTTCGGCCGAGGGCGCGGGCAGCGGAGCATGCACCAGCGGGTAGAGGAGCAGCGCCTGCCAGGGCGCCTCGCCTTCATCGCGCAGCCGCAGAGCCGCTCCGGCAGCCAGGTTGCCGCCGGCGCTGGCGCCTCCCAGCGCGACGCGGGCCGCATCGACGCCGAGGTCCGCGGCGTGCTCCCGCACCCAGCGATAGGCGGTGACGACGTCGTCGAGCGGATCGGGGAAGTGCACCTCCTCGTTGCACAGGCGGTACTCGACGGAGACCACGACGGCGTTCGCTCTCCCGGCGACACCTCGGCCGGTCTCGTGAGCCTCGGGCATGTCCAGGTCGCCGCCGACCCAGGCGCCGCCGTGCAGCCACACCAGGCACGGCCGGTCGAACGCCTCGCTCACGGGGCGGTAGATCCGCAGCCGGAGAGCGCCACCCGGCCCCTGGATCTCGCGATCCTCGATGTTCAGGTCCCACGTCTCGGGCGGGCCGAACGGCGCCCCCAGCATCTCGAATGTCTCCACGCCGGGTTCCTGCGCGGCGAAGCGCTCAAGCCGTACGGCGAGTTCCGGATGGAGCTCGTGGTTGCTCATGCTGTTTCCTTCTGCGCGGCCGCGGTGAGTGCGGTGACGGTTTCCGATGTGAGCCCGAGGATGGGCCCGACGAACTTGCCGAGCGGGATCTGGCTTACGGCGGACAGCACGTGCGGGTCGACGTCGTCGAGCTTGACGGCACCCGGGTGTGCCGTGAGCCGGTCACGGAGGAGCTTGCCGCCGACCGGATGGTCGAGCCATTCGCCGAGCGAGGAGGCGGCGGTCAGCTCGTCGGCGATGCCCTCGCCGAGCGTGGACAACTCGGCCCGCAGCCGGATGTCGCGGGAGGAGGCGCCCACCTCGACCGTGAACGTGCCGGGGTCGATGCGCCAGCCACCCCGCTGAGTGGAGTACCAGGCCAGGTCGCGGCCGACGAGCCGGAACTCCGCCCGCGCCGAGGCGCCGGGTTCCAGCGCCAGCTTGGCGAAGCCGCGCAGTTCGTGCCGGGGCCGGGTGGGGTGAGGCTCGTCGAAGGCGACGTAGAGCTGGACGACTTCCTCGCCGTGGCGAGGGCCGGTGTTGGTGACGGTGGTGCGGACCGTCCAGGAGTTGTCGCCGGTCTGCTCCACCTCCAGGTCGCTGTAGGAGAAGGTCGTGTAGCTCAGCCCGTGCCCGAAGGGGTAGGCCACCGGCAGGTCCAGCGTGTCGTAGTGGCGGTAGCCGACGTAGCGGCCCTCGCCGTGGACCGTGTGCCGGTCCTGGCCGGGGAAGTACAGGTAGGAGGGCACGTCCTGGAGCCGGAGCGGGATGGACTCGGTCAGCTTGCCCGACGGGCTGCAGGCGCCGTAGAGCAGGTCGGCCAGCGCGGCGCCGCCCGCTTGGCCGCCGAGCCAGGCTTCCAGTACGGCCTGTGCGTCGTCCTGCCAGTCGGCCACCGAGACCACCGCGCCGTTGGCCAGCACGACCGCGACCTTGCGGCAGACCGCGGCGACCGAGCGCAGTAGTTCCACCTGGCAGCGGGGGAGTTCGATGTCCGTGCGGTCGCGTCCCTCGGTCTCCGACTCCTCCGGCAGACCGAGGAAGAGCAGCGCGACATCCGCCTGCGCGGCGTGTGCCACGGCCTCGTCCGTCAGCCCGGGGTCGGGCGCGCCGGTCAGGGGGAAACCGGGGGAGAAGGTCAGCTTCAGGTCCGGGCCCGCCGCCTGCCGTAACGCGTCCCAGACGTTGTCCAGGCGGGTGGGCGTCACTCGGGAGCTGCCGTGGCCCTGGTAGCGGGGGTCCGGGCGAACTCGCCGATGACCGCCACCGTGAGGTGCGCCGCCGGGTCGAGCGGCAACAGGCCGCCGTCGTTCTTCAGCAGGACCGCGCCCGCACGGGCCGCCTCGCGGGCCAACTCGTGGTGGGCGTCCACGTCCCAGTCGTCGAAGCGCTGCGCACGGTCCACCCGTTCCCGCAGCTGAAGCACGCGCGTGGCGGCGGCGGTGACGGCCGCCCGGTCCAGGCGGCCATCCTCGACCGCCGCCACGACCTGGCGATCGGTGCCGTCCGGCGGCATCTGCAGGTCGAGCCCGGCCGCCAGAGCCGCGGCCCGGTCGTCGACGGCGCCCCAGTCGGACATGACCAGGCCGTCGAAACCCCACTCCTGGCGCAGCACCTGCGTCAGCAGCCACAGGTTCTCGCACGCGTACACGCCGTTGATCCGGTTGTAGGAGGCCATCACGGTGTACGGCCCGGCCTCGCGCACGACGTGTTCGAAAGCGGACAGGTACAGCTCGCGCAGCGTGCGCTCGTCGACGTCCGCGCTGACGCGCATCCGGTCGGTCTCCTGGTTGTTCACGGCGAAGTGCTTGACGCAGGCGCCGACGCCCAGCGACTGGATGCCCTCGACGAGCGCCGCCCCCATGACGCCGCTGACATGCGGGTCCTCGGAGAAGTACTCGAAGTTGCGCCCGCACAGGGGGCTGCGCTTGATGTTGATCCCGGGGCCCAGGATCACGTCGACGCCGAGTGCCGAAGCCTCCCGGGCCAGGGCGGTGCCCATTCGGCGCACGAGTGCGGGATCCCAGGTCGATCCAGACGTGACGGCGGGCGGAAAGCAGGTCGCGGGCACGCCGGCGGACAGCAGCGACTCGTCCTGCGCGCGCCTGAGTCCGTGCGGGCCGTCCGAGAGGTGAAGCGATCGGACCACGTCGCGGACGGCGGTGGTGGTCCAGGCCGTGCCGCCCGAGGTGAGGGAGGCCTGTTCGGCGAGAGTGAGATCCGTGACCCGGTCAGACATCATGCCCACCGCGCCGCTTGCGACTCGATGGCGGTGTGCCGTTCGTGGTCACCCAGCACATCGCGGTCCATCCCGCTGACGAGCAGGCAGAACGACAGGCCGGTCTCCGGGTCGGCCCAGGCGGACTGCCCGCCCGCCCCGCCGTGGCCGAACGCGCCCGGCACGCCCACCGCGCGTAGCCTCGGGTCGTTGGCGATGGCCGATGTTCTCTCCGAGTCGGCATCCAGGACGGCCACGTCGACCGGTTGCCCGAACAGCGCTTCGAGCACCTCCATCGAGCGGGTCCCGGTCGTGGTCACGAGCTTGAGGTCTGCCTGCCTGTCGATCGGCACGCCCAGTTCCAGCCGGTCGAGTCCGAGCGGGTCGAGGATCCGGGCACGGAGTGCCTGCCGGTAGTCCTGGCCGGTCACCCGGTGGATCACCTCGGCCAGCACCCAGTGCGCCGAGGTGGCGTGGTACATGTAGCGGGTTCCCGGCTGCCATTCGAGCCGCCAGGCCGCCATCTGGGCGGCTCGCTGTTCGCGGGAGGCGATGGCGTCGAGGTCGATGGCGGCGCCGGGAAAGCCGCAGGTGTGCAGCAGTACCTGTTCGAGGGTGATCACGTCTTTGCCGTGGGCGCCGAACTCGGGCCACAGCTCGGCCACTCGGGTGTCCAGGCCGATCAGGTCTTCGCCGATCAGTTGCCACAGCAGCGAGGCCACGACTGGTTTGGTGGCTGAGAACAGGCAGAAGCGGTCGGTGTCGCGGGCGTCGCCGAACGACTCGAACGCCAGGATCTCTCCGTGCCGGGCGACGGCGAACTGCGCGGCGGGCCAGATGCCGTCGTCCACGGCCCGCTGGATCTGATCACGTATCACCGTCAAGATCTCCTTGGTGACAGAGAGTCGCTTATACGTCTCAGTGCTTCTGGAGAAGGAATCTAACTCCGGCCGTAGGGCGAGACAAGAGGGAATTGAAACGTTTTATTAACAGATCAGGGGAGGCGCCCGAGTCTGCGGGCGATGACGACGGCCTCGTGCCGGGTCTCAGCCCGGCTTTCCCATCAGATCCTCCCGAGGGGACCGTCGCCTTCATACTCCAGTGACACTTCGGGATCACGGTTGGGATCTGCGCTGGTAGTGGCAGCGGCGGGCGGTGGCTTGATGGCGTCGGCGCCATTGTGACCAGTGCAGAACCTGCGCTGCGGTGCGGTGGGGGTTCAGAATGAGGACGGTCAGCAGTCGGCGGATCTCGGGCATGGTCAACGCGATGTACTCCTCGTCGCAGGGGCGCTGGGTGGCGGCGATCGCGGCCAAGAAGGCCAGGGCGAGCATGGCCAGGGTGATGTGCCGGTACCAGGCCGTCCAACCGCGTACCTGGTAGTGATCCAGCCCGACCTGGCCTTTGGCCGCTTGGAAGGACTCCTCGACCGCCCATCGGATACCCGCGATCTTCACCAGGGCCGTCAGCGGCATCGGCGTGGGCGCCTGGCAGCGGTAGAAGGCGAACTCGCCGGTGGTCAGGTTGCGGCGGATCAGTAGCCACCGGTATCCGGTGGGCGCGGTTTCGTCGATGCGTGCCCGGGCCCGGGCGTACCAGCGTGGGCCCTTGGCGCCTTGACCGGCGCGGTAGTGGTACCAGTGCCGGTCGGCGAGGTCGGCGATGATGTCGGCCGCGCTGCGGTCGGCGCCCTCCAGGTTCACCCGCCGGTTGCCCGCGATGGCCAGCACGTAGCCGATCCGCCGCCGCTCCAGCAGGGTGCGCAGGCGCGGGTCTTGGCCGTAGACCTCATCGCCTCTTGGCGCCTCCGGAACCGGCCGCCTGACCGGGTGAGGCCCTGCCGGTGCCGCCGGGCGCAGCCGGCGGCTGTCTTACCGGGTAGCTGGGTGGGCTCTCCGGTCAAGCCGGCCTCCTTGACCGATCTGCCCTTGGGAACGGACGGTTCCGCTCTGCCCGGCCGTCCCCGGAGCCTGTCACGGGCGCGGCGCCCGCGCTGGGCAGGGAGTCTCGGGGCACGTCAGAGCTCGTGTGCTCGCAGGAAGTCCCGGATGGCGCGGGTGTACTCGGTCGGCCCCTCCAGGTTGGCGTAGTGGGCCGCGCCGTCGATCTCCAGGTATGCGCCGTGTGGCACGACCCCGGCGAGGCGCCGGCCGTTCTCCCGATGATCCGGTCCGTCGAGGGCGCCGTTGAGGGCGAGCACCGGCACCTGAATTCGGTTCGCCCGCTCCCAGGTGCGCGTGACCGGCGTCGGAGGAGTCGGTGGCAGCGGCGCGCCATGGTCGTCGAGCCGGAGGTGGCCGAGAGTGTCGCGTGCCATCCGCTCGATCAGGGCGTCGACGGCGGGATCGACATCGCCGCGGTCGCGATAGGGGCCATGGGTGAATCGCATGAAGACCTCGATCCAGGCCTCCGCGTCCCCCTCCGTCTCGGCCCGTCTCCACGCGCCGAAAGCGTCCAGCGACCACCGGTCCGTGAAGATCGGCTCGCTCGTGCCCGTGCCGGACACGACGAGTGCGGCGCATCGGTCGGGATACTCCAACGCGATGTCCACCGCGGTGCCGCCTCCCATGGAGACACCGGCGAGAACCGCCCGGTCGATGTCCAGCGCGTCCAGTACCGCGACGACATCGTCGGCGAGCCGATACGGCGCATCGGCATCGGACGAGTCGCCGTGACCACGGGCGTCCGGCGCGATGACGCGACGCTCGGGGAACGCCGCGAGCTGCGGGCTCCACATCCGGTGGTCGACGGCGCCGCCGTGGAGCAGGACGAGCGGAGTGCGGTGCTCGTCGGCGGACGCGGGGACGTCGACGAGGTGGACCGTCTGGCCGGTGAGGGAGATGGTGCGAGGGATCATGACAACCAAGGTGTCATAATTCATTCGCATATGGCAACCGAAGTGTCATAATCGTGCGATGAGTGCTCCGCTGCCGCCAGACCGCCTCGCCGCTCGTCTCGCCGAGGTGTATCTGATCGTCGGCCCCCTCTACCGCAAGGCCTCACGGGCCGTGGAGCGGGACCAGCCGATCACGGGGATGTCGGTCGGGGTCCGGGCGGTGCTGGAGCAGCTGCATCGCGAGGGGGATTTGACCGTCCCGGCGATCGCCGCGTCCCAGGAGCTGAGCCGCCAGTTCGTGCAGCGCATGGTCCACGAGGCACGGGAAGCCGGCTTCGTCGAGCTGGTCGACAATCCTCGCCACCTCCGCTCCTCGCTGGTCCGGCTCGCCGACGAAGGACGGGCCGCCATCGCGGCGGTGATCGCCCGCGAGCATCGGCTGTTGAGCCGCGCGGCCGGCGACCTCACCGACGCCGACGTCGATACCGCGCTTCGCGTGCTGCGATCCATGCTCGCCGGCGTGAACGACGTACTGCGGTCCCGGGCCGAATCGACGGAAGCCGCGCCCGACGCCTGCTGAACCGGGCCTCGCGCCGGTGCGCACGACGGCCTGCTGTGCGTGACGGACACGAGGACGACGACCGGGCCGTTCCCGGTGCGCTCGAAGGCGATCGGGGTGCCGTCGGCGGACACGACCATGTCCTCGGTGCGGGTGTGTGCGGAATCGTGTTTCGTCATTCGCGGTCTCCGTTCTTGTTCCGGTACGGGGGAGCGGGAGGGCTCGCCCGAGCTCTCCGCCGTCGAGGCGAGCCCTCCCGGCGTCGACTATCGGCGGGTCATCGTGGAGGGGTAGCCGCCGTCGCCGGGGTAGACCCACGCTCCGTCGAGCACGCGGTCCTCGTCCTCGAAAGTTCCGCGGAAGTAGGCCGGGCCGCCCTTGGCCCCCGCCCAGATCGTGAGCGTGTCGCCGTCGATCTCATAGACGTAGTCGAGCGTGTTGCCCATTGAGTCGTAGAACCGGGAGACGACGTCCGCGCCGGCCGGCTCTCCGAAGGGGTGGAGGTGCCCGATGACCTCGAGGCCGGTGATGCTCTGGCCGAACTGTCGCAGCTCCACGTGCTGCAGCAGGAAGTGCCGGCCGGCCATCCATTCGTATCGGATGACGCCCTCGGCGCCTCCGGTGACGGTCCACTCGCCGACGAGCCTGTCGAGCGCGGCCACCGCGCTGCTGGGTGCGGGCTGCTCGCCGAGGCCGTAGGCGTCGATCTCCTCGGCGGTGACGTTGTCGAGCGGGGTGTCGTTCATGCTGCGTCCTTTCGTGGGCGGCCCGGCGGGTCGCGTTCACCGACACGTCGGAGACCCACGGCGGCGATTGACATCAGGTCGCGAGAAAGTTCCAGGAGGCCTGGGCGCGGTGCGGAGATCGGGCCGGGATGTAAAGAAGCCCTGCTCGACTCCGAGGTATCGGTGCAACGTCACTTCCGTCGTACGAAGGAGAACACCGTGACCACGCACACCACCTCGTCCGCTGCCCTCGATCACCACCGTGCCGCATCGGCGCGCCGGGATCCGGCGACGCGTGCCCTCCTGATCGCGGGGGCGGCGGCCGGCCCGCTGTTCTATCTGCCCGCGATCGTGCAGATGGCGACCCGCCCCGGCTTCGACCTTCGGGTGCACCCGATCAGCCAGCTCTCCACCGGTGAGCTCGGATGGATCCAGATGACGACCTTCGTGCTGGCCGGCCTCGGGCTCGTGTGTCTCGCCATCGCGCGCCGGAGGGTCGTGACGACCGGCATCGGCCGCGGCGCCGTTCCTGTGCTCATCGCCCTCGGCGGCCTCGGCTTCATCGTCGCGGGGCTCTTCCCACAGGACGCGGCGTACGGTTTCCCGGTCGGAGCCGCGGACGGCCCGGCCGCGGAGACCTCGTGGCATGCCGCCGTGCACATGGCCGCCGCGATCATCGCCTTCACCGCGCTCGCCGCCGCCGTCGTGGTGGCGCTGGTCCGCGCCATCCGCGGCCGTCGCGTCGCCGCCGCCATCGGCGACGGCATCGTGGCGCTCGTTCTGCTGCTCCCCGTCATGCCGGAGATCGCCAGCGTCCAGGTCGCGATCACCGGCGTCTTCGCCTTCGGATGGTGCACCGTCGTCGCCGGACGCCGGCTCTGTAGTCTGACAAGGGTCCTCGAATCGGAAAAGAAGAGATCGTGAAGTTCCTCATCCTCAGTTACACGCCGACCGCCGGCTGGGACGAAGCCACGGCCGACAGCCCGTCGGAGGAGGCCCTCGCGGCCTTCGCGGCGTACCAGCGGTTCGAGGCGGAACTGCGCGCCACGGGCGAGTTCGTCACCAGCGAGGGCCTGGGGCATCCGGCGGTGTCGACCACCGTGCGCAGGTCCGAGGGCGGCGTCATCTTCACGGACGGCCCGTTCGCCGAGCTGAAAGAGGTGCTCGCCTCGTTCGCCGTCATCGACGTGTCCGGCCTCGACCGTGCGAAGGACATCGTCGCCCGGATGGTCGAGGTGCTCGGCGAGCCGATGGAGATCCGCCCCATCATGGGAGACGACTTCGCTTGAGGCCCCGGCCCGACGCGCTCGAGCACCTGCTGCGCACCGAGGCGCCGCAGGTGCTCGGCGCGCTGGTCCGCCGCTTCGGCCGCTTCGACATCGCCGAGGAGGCCGTGCAGGACGCACTGCTCGCGGCCAGCCGGCAATGGTACGACGACGGCATCCCCGACCAGCCCCGGTCCTGGCTGATCCGGGTCGCATACCGGCGCATGATCGACGCTCTCCGTGCCGAGCAGGCGACGCACCGCCGTGAGGAGGCGTACGTCGCATCTCGGCCGCAGATCATCGATCCGGACGCGGACGCCGTCGACGCCGATCACGACGACAGCCTGAACCTGCTGCTCCTGTGCTGCCATCCCGCGCTGTCGTCCGCCTCCCGGATCGCCTTGACACTGCGTGCCGTAGGAGGTCTGACGACGTCCGAGATCGCCCACGCGTACGGGGTCGCTGAGCAGACCATGGCGGTGCGGATCAGCCGGGCGAAGCAGCAGATCAGGAGGAGCGGCGCCCGCTTCCGGCTCGCACCCGACGGCGACCTGCCGACCCGCGTGTCGGCGGTCATGCGCGTGCTGTACCTGATCTTCAACGAGGGTTACACCGCCAGCTCCGGGGAGCGGCTCACCCGCACCGATCTCACGGCCGAGGCGATCCGGCTCGGGCGGCTGCTGCACCGGCTCCTGCCGGACGATCCCGAACCGGCCGGACTCCTCGCTCTCATGCTCCTCACCGACTCCCGCCGGTCCACGCGCATGACGGAGACCGGCGACCTCGTCCCCCTCGCCGAGCAGGACCGGGCCCGGTGGGATCACGCGATGATCCGCGAAGGATCGGAGCTCATTCGCGCGGCGTGGTCGAAGCGGGCCGTCCGCGCCTACCAGCTGCAGGCCGCCATCGCCGCGGTCCACGCCAATGCGGCATCCGCCGACGAGACGGACTGGGAGCAGATCGCGGCGCTGTACCTCGGTCTCGAACAGGTCGAGCCCGGCGGGCACGTCATGCTCGCGCGGGTCGTCGCCGTCGCCCACGCCTACGGCGCCGCGCGCGCCCGGTCGCTGCTGGAGCAGCTCGACCGCGAGCACGGGCTCCTCCAGCACCCGCTCACTCGCCAACGCGCGCACGCGATCCGCGCTCACCTCCTGGAGCGGGAGGGCGATGCCGCCTTGGCACGAGCCGACTTCCTCGCAGCCGCCGAACTGACGGAAAACGCGGTGGAGATGCGTTACCTCTTCCGCAAAGCGGGCCGCGCATAACGGGTTCGAGGCGCGCGGCCTGGACCACCTCGCCCTCTCGCCAGAAGGAGAGCAACTCGTACTTCGTCACTTCCGGAGATCAGGTCATCGTCGGCAGGGCGCACTACGATGCCCTCACCTGACGGACAACGGGACGTCTCTGCTGTTCGAGATGGGTCAGCGGTGTTGCCGTGTGCAGTAGCGGACGACCAGGCCTGCGGCGGCGAGGAGCAGGAAGACCAGCACAATGTCCGAAAAGTTCACCATGCGCGCCCTCTGCCCCGTTGAGGGGCAGTTAGTCACGCCTGATCCGATGAGTGCCTGAGCCTTCCGATCCCCCCAAGGAACTCGCAAGTCAACCCCAAGACGATCAGCAGTGCCGTCCGCAACCTTGTCCCCGGACGCGATGGTGGGCCGGCGGCACAACTGTGCTCTCGGCGCACGTCGGACGAAGCAGAACGCGAACCGGAGGACACGGACATGTACAAGAAGGCCCTGACCGTCGCAATGGCGGCGGCCGCCCTGGCCACGCTGGCCTCGGCACCCGCGTCCGCGGCCGCGGCACCGACAATCGAGATCATCCCTGGCGCCTCCGCGACCCTCAAGGAATCGAACAGCGTCTACACCTGCCCGGCAGGCGAGGTGCTGACCGGCCGGAGCCACAGGGGGGACGAGAACGGCTGGACCACGTACCAGTGCAGTCGGATCCGCATCGACGGTGAACTGGTCTCCGTACAGCACAACGCGTCTTGGGGCCCCAATCAGTGGGAGAACGACTCGTACTTCGTCACTTCCGGAGACCAGGCCTTCGTCGGCAGGAGGCACTTCGGCGATGAGAACGGCCTGACGGCGTACCTCTCCGCCACGCTGTACTGGCGCGGAAGTCAGGTGCGGCTCACCTCTCGGAACTGGACCCAGGAGGTGAGGGAGGACAACCACTCCTCACAGGCGGGCATCGACCAGGTCATGACCGGCCGCTGGCACAGGGGGGACGAGAACGGTTTCACCTCCTACGAGTACGGGACGGTCACTGTCGGCTGAGGCCCCGGGCGCCGTTCCGCATGAAGCAGGTCCTTCGAGGGGGTGAGGGACGGCGCGACGCGTTCACGGCGCTCACAGAAGGTCGTTCAGGGAGATCTCTCACCCGGAGCGCTCGGCCCGGGCCTGACGGTAGCGGGTGGGGGAGGCGCCGAACTCGGCGATGAACAACCGGCGAAGGCTCTCGGCGGAGCCGAAACCGCAGCGGGCCGCGATGTCCGCCACGGAGAGCGACGACGAGACGAGGAGTTGCTCGGCCGCCTGCGTGCGTGCCTGCCTGATGAAGCGGCCAGGCGTCTGGCCCAGGTGCTCCAGGCTGAGCCGAGTCAGGTGACGCTCGCTCACGTTCAGCCTGGCGGCCAGCGTCGTGGGGCTCAGATCACCGTCGAGGCTGTTGACGATGTGGTCGACCATCTGTCGAATCAGCGGATGTTCCGGCGGCGGTGCGCCCACGAACATGCTGATCTGTGCCTGGTCGCCCGGCCGCTGCAAGTAGGTCACCAGGGCACGCGCCACGACGCGGGCCAGGTGAGGGCCGTGGTCCTCCTCGATGAAGGCGAGTGTCAGATCCAGGGCGCTGGTGACGCCGGCCGCGGTCGACACGTGTCCCTCGCGGATGTAGAGCGGGCCGGGGTCGACCGTGACGTTGGGGTGGTGGGCGGCGAGCGCTCCCGCGTACCTCCAGTGCGTGGTGGCGCGCCGCCCGTCCAGCAGTCCGGCGGCGGCCAGCAGGGTCGCGCCCGTACACACCGACGCCACCCGCCTGCTGACCGCGGCCAGCCGACGTATGTGTGCCAGGAGCACAGGATTGCCCGCGGCGATCTCGTGACCGATCCCGCCGGAGACGACAAGGGTGTCGAGCGGCCCGGTGATGTGTTCGAGGGCCTCCTGGCTTTCCAGCGTCAAACCCGAGTCACAGGGCAGCGGCCTGCCGCCGGAGGTGGCGAGGCGTGTCCGGTAGGGGGGAGCCGCCCCCAGTTGGTTGGCCATATGGAGCGGCGTGGTCACCGAGGCGATGTCCAGCAACTCTGACTGCGGATACCCGACCACGACGGTCAGCCGCTCATCCATGAGTGCCCATCCTGTTGGAGAACCGACACGAATCCCAAGTTTACCGACAAAAACAAGGCTGAGCGTGGTTCGCGCGATCGGCCGGCCGTTGGATCCGAAGCACAGGGAAAGTCACCCGGTCACCGAGGCGCCGGCGGCCGATGGCGGCTTCGAGACCTCCGGCTTGACGTACACCTGCGTATCGCGCCGGGCCGAAATCAGCTCGGCGAGCACAAGACACCGCGCACAGGAAAGGGGGCATCAAATGGTGAGATTCTCTCGTATGGCCATCGCGGCGGCCGTGGCCGCTGCCGCGACCGGATTCACTGCGGCGCCATGTCAACAAAGCCGGGATCCGGTGCTCAGCGGCAGAGAACGTGCGGTACGAAGGTCCTGGGTCAGTGACGCAGCAACCGGACGACGGCGAAGGTACCCACCGCCACGATGAGGGCGCGCAGCACCGGGGGGCTGAGGCGGCGGCCTGCCTTGGCCCCGATCGGGCCGCCGAGGGCGGAACCGGCCGCGACGAGTACGACGGCCGTCCAGTCGAAATCCGCGGAGAAAAGGAAGAAGAGTGCGGCGACGGTGTTGACGAGGGCGACGAGGACGTTCTTGACGGCATTGAGACGTTGCAGGGTCTCGTCGAGGAGCACGCCCATCAGGGACATGTAGATGATTCCCTGGGCGGCGGGGAAGTAGCCGCCGTAGACGCTGGCGAGTGTCAGCCCGGTGAGAAGCAACGGGCCTCCGTCGGGGCGGGCGGAACCGCTGGTGCGTTCGCGGCGCCGCCGCACGCTTCTGCTGATCCGGGGCTGGAGGATGACCAGGACGAGGGCGAGGCCCACCAGGGCGGGCACGATCTTCTCGAACGCCGTGGCGGGCAGGACCAGCAGAAGCGTGGCGCCCGTGAGGCCGCCGAGCAGGGCGCCGGCGCTCATCCTCAGGATGCGCCGGCTCTGGCCGCTGAGCTCCGCGCGATAGCCGATGGCCCCGCCGATGGAACCGGGTATCACGCCGAGTGCGTTGGAGACCGCGGCGGTGACGGCCGGCATGCCGGTGGCGAGCAGAACGGGAAAGGTGATCAGTGACCCGGAGCCGACCACGGTGTTGACGGCGCCGGCGCCGACGCCCGCCGCGAAGACGGCGAGCATCTCCCACGGCGTCATGCCGTCTCCTCCCGCGCGGAGTCGGCGTCCATGCCCGGCCGGGCGGTGCGCGAGGGCCATGCTTCGCGCCCTACCGGACCGAGCGCCCCCGGAACCGGCGATCCTGCGAGGCGCCGTCCCCGCACCGGGGCTCCCGGTGGATGGGCACAGCCGGCTGCGCGGATGGAGTCGCGGACCGAGCGCCACCACACGGCGGTGCCGCCTGCCTCGGTCAGGGTGGGCGATTCCGTCTGACGGCCGGTGTCCGGCGAGATTCTCACCCGGCCGACGCTAAACCGGAAACACTTCGGCACTCAGCGAAGTGTCCCGGCTCCGGACGAGCGGTCGGGGCATCGAGCCCACCTTCGTTTTCAGCCTGGACATCCCCCCGCGGGAGCGTCGTGCAGTGCCCCGGTGCGCGGCTTATAGCCGCATACGCCCTGTCTGTGAATATTGACGTTTTCTTGACGCCTGGCCATGAATCAATGGGCTCTGACGTCAGTAATGTGCATTGCGGCTTTACGGGTAATTGATGTGGGAGGGGCCGACAGTGGCCGGCAGGACTGGGCCACTAGAGGCGTGGCTGCTCAAGGGCTTACAGACCGACCGTAGGCAGATCGAGCACGGTCCGCACAAGAAGCACACCTGGTGGCAGGTCATGTGCCTCACGGGCGTCGACTACTTCTCCACCCTTGGTTACCAGCCGGGCATCGCGGCGCTAGCGGCCGGCGCGCTGTCACCGCTGGCGACGCTGCTGCTGGTCATCCTCACCCTGTTCGGGGCGCTGCCCGTCTACCGCAGGGTCGCGGAGGAGAGCCCGCACGGCCAGGGCTCGATCGCGATGCTGGAAAAGCTGGCCCCGCAGTGGTGGGGCAAGTTGTTGGTGCTCGCTCTACTCGGGTTCGCCGCGACCGACTTCGTCATCACGATGACGCTCTCGGCCGCCGACGCGACGGCCCACATCCTGGAGAACCCGTTCGTTCCCGACTTCCTGTCGGGCCGGCGGGTACTGGTCACGCTCGTGCTGCTCGCCCTGCTCGGCGGGGTGTTCCTGATGGGCTTCAGCGAGGCGATCGGCATCGCCGTCGTCCTGGTGGGCGTCTACCTCGTGCTCAACGCGATCGTGGTGGCCGTGGCCGTCACACATGTGCTCGACGCCCCCAACCTGGTCATCGACTGGCAACAGGCGCTGACCACGACCTACACCAGCCCGATGGCCATGATCGGGCTCTCCCTGCTGGTGATGCCGAAGCTCGCGCTGGGCCTGTCGGGGTTCGAGACGGGCGTCGCGGTGATGCCGATCGTCAAGGGCGACGTCCAGGCCCGGATCAAGGGCACCAAGCGGCTGCTGACCTCGGCGGCCATCATCATGAGCGTCTTCCTGATCCTCAGTAGCCTCGTCACCACCGTGCTGATCCCGGAGAAGGAGTTCGAGGAGGGCGGCAAGGCCTCAGGACGGGCGCTGGCATTCCTGGCGCACGGTTTCCTCGGCGACTGGTTCGGCACGCTGTACGACGTCAGCACCATCGCGATCCTCTGGTTCGCCGGGGCGTCGGCGATGGCGGGCCTGATCAATCTGGTGCCGCGCTACCTGCCCAGGTACGGCATGGCGCCCGACTGGACGCGGGCCGTGCGCCCGCTGGTCCTGGTGTTCAGCGCGATCGGCTTCGCCATCACGATCATCTTCGACGCCGACGTCGAAGCCCAGGGCGGTGCCTACGCCACCGGTGTGCTCGTGCTGATCCTGTCCGCCTCCGTCGCCGTGACGCTGTCCGCGTGGCGCAAGGGCCAGACCAGGCTGATGGGCGGCTTCGCCGCCGTCTCCGCCGTCTTCGCCTTCACGCTGGTGGACAACGTGTTCGAGCGCCCGGACGGGGTGAAGATAGCGTCCTTCTTCATCGTGGCGATCATCGTGACCTCGCTCATCTCCCGGACGACCCGCTCCACCGAACTGCGCGTCACCGAGGTGACCTATGACCCGCTGGCCGAGCAGTTCGTCAACGCGTCCTGCGGCGAGGTGCACCTGATCGCCAACGAGCCGCACGAACGTGACCAGGCCGAATACCACGACAAGCTGCGCGAGCAGTGGCTCAACCACCGCCTGCGCAGCTCGGAGCAGGTCATGTTCGTCGAGGTGACGGTCGTCGACGCCTCGGAGTTCGAGACCGAGCTGGTCGTGCACGGCGAGGAACGCTTCGGCCACCGGATCCTGTGCTTCGAGAGCCCCACGGTGCCCAACTCGCTGGCCGCGCTCCTGCTCGACCTGCGTGACCGTACGGGCCGGATACCGCACATCTACTTCCACTGGACCGAGGGCAATCCGGTGGCGGCGATGCTGCGCTACCTGCTGTTCGGCGGCGGGGACGTACCGCCGATGACCCGGGAGGTCCTCCGCCAGGCGGAACCGGACATCACCCGCAGGCCGCACGTCCACGTCGGGTGATCCTTACTCCGCGGTGAGGCGCGGGTCCCGCCGGTCGAGGCGGCGTCACAGGCGCGCCTCTCCTGACGGCACTCCTGCGCACCGTTTCCGCCGTGTCGTCAAGAAGGCGTCAACGGTTGGCCTGCGAGCGTATGAGATGCGTCAACGACGGCAAAATCTCCCAAATCTCCCGCTTTGCTGTGGGGGTTGAAAGACCAAACATCCGGATTAGAGGAGTGGGGATGGCTGACGTCATCTTCGTCGCCCTGACGATCGCGCTATTCGTGATCTTCGGGTTCGTCGTCAAGGCGGTGGAGCGCCTGTGAGCGCCAGCAACGCCATCGGCCTCGTGGTGGCCGCCGGCCTAGTGATCTTCATGGTCGTGGCCCTGCTGTTTCCGGAGCGGTTCTAGTGAGTACGACGGCAGCCGGGATCATCTTCGTCGCATCCCTCGTCATCGCTCTCGCGCTGACGCACAAGCCGCTCGGTGACCACATGTACCGCGTGTACTCGGGCGTCAGGCACAGCGCCGTCGAACGCGGCATCTACCGCCTGCTCGGCGTCCGCCCTGACGCCGAGCAGCGGTGGGGTGTCTACGCCCGCAGCGTGCTGGCGTTCTCCGTCGTGTCCGTCCTGTTCGTGTACGGCATGCAGCGTCTGCAGGACAAGCTGTGGTTGTCACTCGGCTTCGACCCGGTGCCCGATCACGTCGCGTGGAACACCGCGATCAGCTTCGTCACCAACACCAACTGGCAGGCGTACTCGGGCGAGTCCACCATGGGCCACCTGGTGCAGATGGCCGCGCTGGCCGTACAGAACTTCGTGTCCGCCTCCGTCGGCATGGCGGTGGCGATCGCGTTGGTGCGCGGTTTCGCCCGCAACCGGGCCGACACCATCGGCAACTTCTGGGTCGACCTGGTGCGCGGCACGGTTCGTATCCTGCTGCCCATCGCCTTCGTCGGCGCGCTGGTGCTGGTGGCCGGCGGCCTGGTGCAGAACTTCGCCTCCCCGCACGAGCTGAGCACCCTGACCGGCGGCACCCAGTCGATCACCGGTGGCCCGGTCGCCAGCCAGGAGGTCATCAAGGAACTCGGCACCAACGGCGGCGGCTTCTACAACACCAACTCGGCGCACCCGTTCGAGAACGCCACCGGCTGGACCAACTGGTTCGAGATCTTCCTGATCCTGCTCATCCCGTTCGCCATGCCGCGTACCTTCGGCAAGATGGTCGGCCAGGTCAGGCAGGGCCACGCGATCCTCGCCGTCATGGCGACGATCGCCATCGCCAGTGTCGTGCTGACCAACGTCTTCGAACTGAGCGCCGACGCCACCGTGCCGCAGGCCGCCGGCTCGGCGATGGAGGGCAAGGACGTCAGGTTCGGCGTCTCCAACTCCGCGACGTTCGCCGCGGCGACGACCCTCACGAGCACCGGCGCGGTCAACTCCTTCCACGACTCCTACACTCCGCTCGGCGGCATGATGCCGCTGTTCAACATGATGCTGGGCGAGGTCGCGCCCGGCGGGGTGGGAGCGGGCCTGTACGGCATGCTCGTGCTGGCCGTGATCACGGTCTTCGTGGCCGGACTCATGGTCGGCCGTACCCCCGAATACCTGGGCAAGAAGATCGGCGCCCGGGAGATCAAGCTGGCCTCGATGTACTTCCTGGTCACCCCGATCCTCGTGCTCGTCGGCACGGCGGTCGCCATGGGCAACGAAGCGGGTCTGGCGGCCATGCTGAACGGCGGCCCACACGGGTTCTCCGAGATCCTCTACGCCTTCACCAGCGCCTCGAACAACAACGGCTCCGCGTTCGGCGGCGTCACCGTCAACACGCCGTGGTACGACGTGGCGCTCGGTCTGTGCATGGTGCTGGGCCGCTTCCTGCCGATCATCTTCGTACTGGCCCTGGCCGGATCGCTGGTCAGGCAGGCCCCGGTTCCCGAGTCCGCAGGCACGCTGCCCACCCATCGGCCGCAGTTCGTCGGCATGGTGGTCGGCGTCACGATCATCCTGGTCGCTCTGACCTTCCTCCCGGCCCTGGCGCTGGGCCCGCTCGCAGAAGGAATCAGCTGATGTCCACCCCAGTACTCGAGGCGCCGGAACAGGCGCAGGCGCCGCAGAAGAACGGCAGGGTCGGCGGTGGTCTGCTCGACCCCAAGCAGTTGATCAAGTCACTGCCCGACGCGTTGAGGAAGCTGAACCCGGTCTCGCTGTGGCGCAACCCGGTGATGCTGATCGTGGAGATCGGCGCGCTGGCCACCACGGTCCTCGCCGCCACCGGCGAGTCGTCGTTCTTCGCCTGGGCCATCACCGTCTGGCTGTGGCTGACGGTGATCTTCGCCAACCTCGCCGAGGCCGTCGCGGAAGGACGGGGAAAGGCGCAGGCCGCCACGCTCCGTGCCACCAAGCGTGACACCACCGCCCGCCGCCTCTCCGGCTGGGCGCCGGGCGCGAACGTGTCCTCCTGGGACACCGTCGGCGCGTCGGAGCTCAAGCAGGGCGATCACGTGATCGTCGAAGCCGGGGAGGTCATCCCCGGCGACGGTGACGTGATCGAGGGCATCGCCTCGGTCGACGAGTCGGCCATCACCGGCGAGTCCGCACCGGTGATCCGCGAATCGGGTGGTGACCGTTCGGCGGTGACCGGCGGCACCAGGGTGCTGTCCGACCGGATCGTCGTCCGCATCACCCAGAAGCCGGGCGAGAGCTTCATCGACCGGATGATCGCCCTGGTCGAGGGCGCCGACCGGCAGAAGACGCCCAACGAGATCGCACTGAACATCCTGCTGGCCGCTCTGACGATCATCTTCCTGGTCGCCACCGTCACCATGCAGCCGATGGCGATCTACGCCAAGAACGTCAACCCCGGCGCCGCCGACTCCCTGGCCCTGACCGGCGACGGTGTCAGCGGCATCGTGCTGGCCTCACTGCTGGTCTGCCTCATCCCGACCACGATCGGCGCGCTGCTGTCGGCCATCGGTATCGCGGGCATGGACCGCCTGGTCCAGCGCAACGTGCTGGCCATGTCCGGCCGCGCGGTCGAGGCGGCAGGAGACGTCAGCACCCTGCTGCTGGACAAGACCGGCACGATCACGCTGGGCAACCGGCAGGCATCGGAGTTCCAGCCCGCCTCGGGGATCTCCGCCGACGAGCTGGCCGCTGCCGCGCAGCTGGCCAGCCTGGCCGACGAGACCCCCGAGGGCCGCTCGATCGTGGTCTACGCCAAGCAGGCGTACGGCCTGCGCGAACGTCAGCCGGGCGAGCTCGCGCACGCCGAGTGGGTGGAGTTCACCGCCCAGACCCGCATGTCGGGGGTCGACGTCGACGGCCGGCAGGTGCGCAAGGGCGCGGCGACGGCCGTGATGAGGTGGGTGCGTGAGAACGGCGGCCACGCGACCGAGGAGGTCGGCCATCTGGTCGACGGCATCTCGGCCTCGGGTGGCACCCCGCTGGTCGTCGGTGAGGTCGTCGACGGCCGGGCGCGGGTGCTGGGGGTGGTTCATCTCAAGGACGTGGTCAAGCAGGGTATGCGTGAGCGGTTCGACGAGATGCGCCGGATGGGCATCCGCACGGTCATGATCACGGGTGACAATCCGCTGACGGCCAGGGCGATCGCGGACGAGGCGGGGGTGGACGACTTCCTGGCCGAGGCGACTCCGGAGGACAAGCTCGCGCTGATCAGGTCGGAGCAGGAGGGCGGCCGGCTGGTCGCGATGACCGGTGACGGTACCAACGACGCGCCCGCGCTCGCGCAGGCCGACGTCGGGGTGGCGATGAACACCGGCACGTCGGCCGCCAAGGAGGCCGGCAACATGGTCGACCTCGACTCCAACCCGACCAAGCTCATCGAGATCGTCGAGATCGGCAAGCAGCTGCTCATCACTCGTGGTGCGCTGACGACGTTCTCGATCGCCAACGACATCGCCAAGTACTTCGCGATCATTCCCGCGATGTTCGCGGCGGTCTACCCGGGCCTGGACGCGCTGAACGTGATGCGTCTGGCCGGTCCGCAGTCGGCGATCCTGTCCGCGGTCGTCTTCAACGCCCTGGTGATCGTCGCGCTGATCCCGCTCGCCCTGCGGGGTGTGCGCTACCGCCCCTCCAGCGCGTCGAAGCTGCTCAGCCGCAACCTCTACGTCTACGGTCTGGGCGGCATCGTCGCCCCGTTCATCGGCATCAAGATCATCGACCTGTTTGTCCAATTCCTTCCGGGGATGTCGTAAATGGAACGCCTACCGAGCTGGATTCGCCAGCATCTCGCAGCCATCAGGGCGGTCGCCGTCCTCACCGTGCTCCTCGGCGTGATCTACCCGCTGGTCACCACCGGCGTGGCCCAGGCACTGTTCAACGGCAGGGCCAACGGTTCGATCGTGCAGAAGGACGGCAAGGACGTGGGCAGCGCCATCGTCGGACAGAACTTCACCGACGCTGACGGCAACCCCGTCAGGACCTACTTCCAGAGCCGCCCGTCAGTCGCGGGTGACGGATACGACATGCTCTCCACCGCCGCGAGCAACCTGGGACCCGAGGATGTCCTGGACGTCCTTCCCGTCCCCGGTGCGAAGGACGACGAGGGCAACCCGGACGAGGGCAGGCAGAGCCTGCTCACCCAGGTCTGCGCCCGTTCCACGGCGATCGGCGAACTGGAGGGCGTCAGCGGCGCCAGGCCGTACTGCACCGGTGACGGCGTGGGCGCGGTGCTGAAGGTCTTCTCCGACCGCGCGGTCAGCGTCAACCAGGCATGCCCCGCCACCCCCTTCATCGCCGAGTACCGGGGGCTGAAGGTGGAGTGCGGCAAGCCGGGCGAGGACTACGCCGCCGGGAAGACCGTCCCGATCCGTGGCGGCGTGGCGAAGGCCGAGGTGCCCGCCGATGCCGTCACGGCCAGTGGCTCGGGCCTCGACCCGCACATCTCGGTGGCCTACGCCGACCTGCAGGCCCCGCGAGTGGCCAAGGAGCGCGGAACGGACCTCGCCAGGGTCAAGGCGCTCATCCAGGAGCACACGACGGGACGCGCCCTCGGTTTCATGGGTGAGCCCGCGGTCAACGTGCTCGAACTCAACCTGGCCCTCGACAAGGAGTAGTGGTCGCGGTGCCACGCGGGCGGCTACGGGTCTACCTCGGGGCGGCTCCCGGAGTCGGTAAGACCTTCGCGATGCTCAACGAGGGACGCAGGGCGCTGGAGCGTGGCAGGGACGTGGTCGTGGGTCTCGTCGAGACCCACGGCCGCCTCCACACCGCCGAACTGCTCGACGGTCTGGAGGTCATCCCTCGCAGGACGCCGGCCTACCGGGGGAGCCACTTCACCGAGCTGGACGTCGACGCCGTCATCGAGCGGGCGCCGAAGATGGTGCTGATCGACGAGCTGGCGCACACCAACGTCCCAGGCTCGCGCAACGCCAAGCGCTGGCAGGAGGTCGAGGAGATCCTCGACGCCGGTATCGACGTCGTCTCCACCGTCAACATCCAGCATCTGGAGTCGGTCAACGACGTCGTCCAGCAGATCACCGGCATTCCGCAGCGGGAGACCATACCGGACGAGGTGGTACGGCGGGCCGACCAGGTCGAGCTGGTCGACATGTCGCCCGAGGCGCTGCGCAGGCGGATGGCGCACGGCAACATCTACGCACCGGAGAAGGTGGACGCCGCGCTGTCCAACTACTTCAGGATCGGCAACCTGACCGCGCTGCGCGAACTCGCCCTGCTCTGGGTCGCGGGAAAAGTCGACGACCAGCTCGACCGCTACCGGGCCGAGCACGGCATCGCCGAGACCTGGGAGGCCCGCGAGCGGGTGGTGGTCGCGCTCACCGGCGGCCCGGAAGGCGAAACCCTGGTACGGCGCGCAGCCCGCATCGCGGCGCGCAGTATGGGCGCCGACCTGCTGGCCGTCCACGTCACCAGGGCGGACGGCCTGACCGGCGGTGATCCGGCCGGCCTGGCCCGTCAGCGCACCCTCGTGGAGGACATGGGCGGCACCTACCACCAGGTGGTCGGCGACGACATCCCGCGCGCACTGCTCGACTTCGCCGGTGGGGTGAACGCCACCCAGCTCGTGCTCGGCGCGTCCAGGCGGGGCAGGTTCGCCCAGATCCTGTCCCGTGGCGTCGGGGTGGAGACGACCGCGTTGTCGGGTTCGATCGACGTCCACATGATCACCCACGCGCAGGTCAAGAAGGGCCGCCGCCACGCGAGCTCGCGAGCCGCGCTGACCCGCAAGCGCAGGGTCATCGGCTGGGCGATGGCGGTGCTCGGCATGCCCGCGCTGACCGCGGTTCTGCTCCCGTTCAGGGACGATTCGGCGCTGCCGAGCGAGATCCTGCTCTTCCTGCTGATGGTCGTCGGAGTCTCCCTGGTGGGCGGCATGGGGCCGGCGGTGACGGCGGCCATCGGCGGATTCCTGCTGCTGAACTACTACTTCACACCGCCGGTCGACCGGTTCACGGTCTACGACCCGGAGAACCTGCTCGCGCTCGTCGTCTATGTGCTGGTCGCGATCATGGTGAGCCTGGTGGTCGACGTGGCGGCCCGCCGTACCAGAGAGGCGGCCAGGGCCAGCGCGGACGCCGAGGTCCTGTCGACGCTCGCCGGCCACGTCCTGCGTGGTGAGGCCGCTCTGCCGTCGCTGCTCGCCCGGGTCAAGGAGACGTTCGGGCTCGTGTCCGCCACGCTGCTGGAGCGGACGGGACCGCCGACCCCCGACGATCAGTCGGAGCCGGAGGCGTGGCGGATCGTGGCCACCTCCGGGGGCGAGCCGTGCACCAGCCCCGGAATCGCCGACACCGACGTGGCGATCGACGAGAGCCTGGTGCTCGCGGTGCGCGGGGGACTGCTCGACGCCTCCGAACGCAGGGTGCTTGAGGCGTTCGCCGCGGAGACCGCCGTCGCGCTGCGTCAGCAGCGGCTGGAGGAGGAAGCCGGGCGGGCCAGGCCGCTGGCCGAGGCGGACAAGATGCGCACCGCGCTGCTCGCCGCCGTCAGCCACGACCTGCGCACCCCGCTGGCGTCGGCCAGAGCCGCGGTGGAGAGTCTGCGCGGCACGGAGATCGACTGGTCCGCGGAGGACAGGAAGGAACTGCTCGCCACGGCGGACGAGTCGCTGGTCAAGCTGAATCGCCTGGTGGACAACCTGCTCGACATGAGCAGGTTGCAGGCGGGCGTGCTCGGGCCCGTCCTCCAGCCGGTCGCCCTGGAGGAGGTCGTGCCCAGGGCGATGGACGACCTGGGTCCGCTCCGGGATCGTGTCGAGGGGAACATCTCCGTCGAGCTGCCCGAGGTGGTCGCCGACTCCGCCCTGCTGGAGCGGGTGCTGGTGAACCTGATGTCCAATGCCGTCCGCTACAGCCCACCGGGTGAGCAGGTGCTGGTCACCGGCAGCCGGCACGGCGACCACGTGGAGATCCGGGTGATCGACCGCGGCCCGGGGATTCCGCCAGAAGCACATGACCAGGTCTTCAGACCGTTCCAGCGGCTCGGCGATCGTGACAACCATTCGGGGGTCGGCCTCGGCCTCGCGCTCTCCAGGGGGCTCACCGAGGCGATGGGCGGCTCTCTCATGCCGGAGGAGACACCAGGGGGAGGTCTCACCATGATCTTGACACTGCCGATCTCATCCAGAGCGGTGATCGCGTGACACGCATTCTCGTCGTCGACGACGAACCGCAGATCCTGCGGGCGCTTCGCATCAACCTGATCGCCCGCAACTACGAGGTCGCCGTGGCCGCCGACGGCGGCGCGGCCCTGCGCCAGGCGGCCGACTGGCACCCTGACCTGGTGGTGCTCGACCTCGGGTTGCCCGACCTCGACGGTGTCGACGTCATTCACGGGCTGCGTGGCTGGACCTCGATCCCGATCGTCGTGCTGTCCGGCAGGGCGGGCAACCAGGACAAGGTCGACGCCCTCGACGCCGGTGCCGACGACTACGTCACCAAGCCGTTCGGCATCGACGAACTGCTGGCCAGGATCCGCGCGGTGTCGCGCCGCACGTCCGCGCAGGAGGCGAAGCCGGCCAGCATCACGATCGGCGACCACGTGGTGGACCTGACCAGCAAGACGGTCTCCGGCGGGGCACGGCTGACGCCGACCGAATGGCACATCCTGGAGATCCTGCTGCACAACCCGGGCAAGCTCGTCAGCCAGCGGCAGCTGCTGACCGAGGTGTGGGGGGTCAAGTACGTCAAGGAGACCCACTATCTCCGGCAGTACATGGCCCAGCTGCGGCGCAAACTCGAACGCGACGCGGGACATCCGGTCCACCTGATCACCGAGCCCGGTATGGGGTACCGCTTCAAGGCATGATCGGAGTCCTTCGGCTCGCTCACCGGCTTGGAACCGCCCACGGCGCGGCACCATGACCGGCAACGACGAAACGCGGGCAGTCGAGTGACTGTCCGCGCCTCTCGCATTCGATCAGAGGCCGACCTCCCCGCGCATCAGGCCGGCGACCTCCGCGCCGAAGCGGCCGACCCTGCCGCTTCGGCGCGGAGGTTGTCGGCTCCCACCGTCAACGACGTCTTCTGGAGGACGGCGACGGCCGGCGGGCAATTCGCGGTGGCGCAGCGATGGGCCGGGAAAACGTCGTGGGTCTTCCGATTCGGTTGGTTCTGTGCGGTGCGTCGTGGGCATACCGCTGACGGTTCGCGACCTCGGGCCCGGATGGGGACCGTAAGACGAGGGCGAGCAGTTCTCCACAGGAGGTCCGGCGTGGCCATGAGCCGGTACGCGGAGGTCACAGGTTCATGAAACTCATGACGGAGCCGTTCTCAGCGACCCTTGACATGCAACATACTCGGGTATAAAGACATATAAAACAACATTGAAACGGCGGTGAACCAACAGGATGTACGCCGAGGAACGGCAGCAGGAGATCCTGTGTGAGGCCCGGGCCGCCGGGCGGGTCGACGTGGTGACCCTGGCGGAACGGTTCGGCGTCACGACTGAGACGATCCGCCGGGACCTGACCGCACTGGAACGCTCGGGGGTGCTGCGGCGTGTGCACGGCGGGGCGATCCCGGTCGAGCGCCTCGGTTTCGAACCCGCCCTCGCGACGCGCGACGAGGTGATGACAGCGGAGAAGGAACGTATCGCCAAGGCGGCGCTGGCCGAGCTTCCCGAGGACGGCGCGATCATCATCGACGCGGGTACGACGACGGGCCGTCTGGTGCAGGCGCTGCCGGTCGATCGGGAGCTGACCGTGATCGTGAACTCCCCGCCGCTGGCCACCGCGCTGGCCACCCGCGCGAACCTGACGGTGTTCATGCTGGGGGGGCGGGTGCG
>NZ_JBFAQY010000052.1:0-35692 GCF_040678965.1 Streptosporangium sp. NPDC049248 | reverse complement strand
AGGAGCCGACCGAGCAGCCGTACGGCGTCCGCGACTGCGCCTTCCGCGACCCCGCGGGCAACCTGGTCCGCATCCAGGAGGTTCGCTGAACCGTCCGGCGATCGCAGCCGTGATCGCACAGACGGCACCGTGCGGGAGCCCGCGCACGACGCCGACGGCGACCACCTGGAGCCACCGCCGCCGCCCCTGACGGCAGCGTCCCCGAACCGCTTCACGACCGATGAGTGCCGCCCCCGCTCCCCTGCCCAACGTCGTCGCGCCACCGAGCAATCGATGTCCGGGGGGAACGAGTCGCGTCCCCGGCTGACGCGGTGGACTGCTGCCGTGACCGCTCCACTGAAGGAAAAACCAGACGTACTACTTGAAACTGGTTAGATCAAGCCAGGCCACACCGACGAAGACCGCGAAGGCGACCTCGCCTAACAGATGGAGACACGATGAGCACGGCCCCCATGACGGACCCGCAGTCGCCTGCGCTACCCGCTGCCGACAGCCACGATCTGATCCGTGTGCACGGCGCGCGTGTGAACAATCTCAAGGATGTCAGCGTCGAGATCCCGAAGCGTCGGCTGACGGTGTTCACCGGCGTCTCCGGCTCGGGCAAGAGCTCGCTGGTGTTCGGCACGATCGCCGCGGAGTCACAGCGTCTGATCAACGAGACCTACAGCGCCTTCGTGCAGGGCTTCATGCCGACGCTGGCGCGGCCCGAGGTCGACGTCCTTGAAGGGCTGACGACCGCGATCCTCGTCGACCAGGAGCGGATGGGGGCCAACCCCCGCTCCACGGTCGGCACCGTCACCGACGCCAACGCGATGCTGCGCATCCTCTTCAGCCGACTCGGCCAGCCGCATATCGGCTCGCCCCAGGCATTCTCCTTCAACGTCGCCTCCATCAGCGGAACGGGTGCGGTCTCGTTCGAGCGCGGCGGGAAGAACATGAAGGAGCGGCGCGACTTCAGCATCACCGGCGGCATGTGCCCGCGCTGCGAGGGCATGGGCCGGGTCACCGACATCGACCTGTCCCAGCTCTACGACGACTCCAAGTCGCTCAGCGAGGGTGCGCTCACGATCCCCGGCTACAGCATGGACGGCTGGTACGGCCGGATCTTCAGCGGCTGCGGCTTCTTCGACCCCGACAAGCCGATCCGCAAGTACACCAAGGCCGAGCTCCACGACCTGCTCTACAAGGAGCCGACCAAGATCAAGGTCGATGGCATCAACCTGACGTACGAGGGCCTGGTCCCGAAGATCCAGAAGTCGATGCTGTCCAAGGAGAAGGAGGCGCTGCAGTCGCACGTCCGGGCCTTCGTGGAGCGGGCGGTGACGTTCACCTCCTGTCCCGAGTGCGGCGGTACCCGGCTCAGCGAGGCGGCCCGATCCTCCAAGATCAAGGGGATCAGCATCGCCGACGCCTGCGCGATGCAGATCAGCGACCTTGCCGAATGGGTTCGCGACCTCGGCGAGCCGTCGGTGGCGCCGCTGCTCACCGCGCTGCGGCAGTCCCTCGACTCGTTCGTGGAGATCGGGCTGGGCTACCTGTCGCTGGAGCGGCCGTCGGGCACGCTGTCGGGTGGCGAGGCACAGCGCGTCAAGATGATTCGCCACCTCGGCTCCTCGCTCACCGACGTCACCTACGTCTTCGACGAGCCCACCATCGGCCTGCATCCCCATGACATCCAGCGGATGAACGGCCTGCTGCTGCGGCTGCGGGACAAGGGCAACACGGTGCTCGTCGTGGAGCACAAGCCGGAGACGATCGCGATCGCCGACCACGTCGTCGACCTCGGCCCCGGCGCCGGTACGGCGGGCGGCACCGTCTGCTTCGAGGGCACCGTCGAGGGGCTTCGAACCGGAGCCACCCTCACCGGCCGCCATCTCGAGGACCGGGCCGCCCTCAAAAAGACGGTGCGCACCTCCACCGGCACTCTGGAGATCCGCGGTGCCACCCGTCACAACCTGCGCGACGTCGACGTCGACATCCCGCTCGGCGTCCTTTGCGTCGTCACCGGTGTCGCCGGCTCCGGCAAAAGCTCGCTGATCCACGGATCGATCCCCGCCGGTGCGGGTGTCATCTCGGTCGATCAGGGTGCGATCCGCGGCTCGCGGCGAAGCAGCCCGGCGACCTACACCGGACTGCTCGACCCGATCCGCAAGGCGTTCGCGAAAGCCAACGGTGTGAAGCCCGCATTGTTCAGCGCCAACTCCGAGGGTGCCTGCCCCAACTGCAACGGCGCCGGCGTCATCTACACCGACCTGGCGATGATGGCCGGCGTCGCCACCACCTGCGAGGAGTGCGAGGGCAAGCGGTTCCAGGCATCGGTGCTGGACCACCATCTCGGTGGCCGCGACATCAGCGAGGTGCTCGCGATGTCGGTGACCGAGGCCGGGGAGTTCTTCGGCGCCGGCCAGGCGCGCACGCCGGCCGCGCACGCCATCCTCGACCGGCTCGCCGACGTCGGGCTCGGCTACCTCAGCCTCGGCCAGCCGCTCACCACGCTGTCCGGCGGCGAGCGGCAGCGGCTCAAGCTGGCCACCCACATGGCCGACAAGGGCGGCCTCTACGTCCTCGACGAGCCGACCACCGGCCTGCACCTCGCCGACGTCGAGCAGTTGCTCGGCCTGCTCGACCGGCTCGTCGACTCCGGCAAGTCGGTCATCGTCATCGAGCACCACCAGGCGGTCATGGCGCACGCCGACTGGATCATCGATCTCGGTCCCGGCGCCGGCCACGACGGCGGCCGGATCGTCTTCGAGGGCACACCCGCCGACCTCGTCGCCGCCCGCTCCACCCTCACCGGCGAGCACCTCGCGGCCTACATCAGCACCTGACCGAGACCCTCGCGGACACCGTGAGACGAGTTCTCTCACCCGCGCGTCTCCAGGAAGGTGCGCAGCGTGGTGCACGCGCCATCGGCGTAGGCGTCGGACAGCGAATCGACGGCCGACCCGCTCTTGGTGCGGAAGGTCGGCTCCAGCGGCAGGCCCGTGCCGATCGCCTCGGGGATCCAGTCCCCGAGGCGATCAGCGCGTGGCCTGCACCGGCGCGGATGTAGGCCAGGTACACGGTGCCGATGCCGTTGTCGACGCCGTCCGCGCCGCCGCACCCGCCGGACCTCCACGACGGGCTCGGCAGCCACTCATGATCTTGCCCTCGCCACACAGGAATGATCACGAGCGGCTGATCCCGTTGTGTCGCCCCCCATTACGAGATCGCGCCGGCTGAACCGCGTCATCCCGGCTCACGCAGCGATGACCGGGTGTCACACCAGTCCGGGCCGATCACCCGGGAGCGCCGCCGAACCCGATCTCGTTCCCGTCGGGATCGCGGTAGGTGGTCTTGCGCACGCCGTTGGAGTAGGTCTCCCGTTCGGCGGGGGCGAGTCCCCGCTCGGCGATCTGCGCGACGAACGCGTCGAGGTCGTCGACGAAAATCGTGTGCATGGCGTAGCCGGCACGCTCGGGCCGCTGCTCGATGAACACGAACCGATGTTCTGCGAGCTCCCATACGGCCTCCGTGTCGTTCGGGACGAACGTGGGCGGGGAGCCAAGCAGCCGTTCGTACCACTTCAGGGCTGCCGCGTACTCGGTGACCGGAATTCCGGCGAACAAGTCGAGGGCCATGCCGCGATCATATGGACTTCGTCTGGTTCCCGTGGCCGTGCAGCTTCAGCTGTGCCCGCATCGTCGCATACGCCCGGCTCGGCTGACATGGGCCGCCGGATCGGGGTGGAGCCGCCGGCGGTCGGGGGTAGCACCGGCGGGGAAGAGCTGTCACCAGGTTCAACACGGTCGCGTGCACCTGGGTGACGGCTTCGTCACCGACAGCCCGACACCCCCATGACAGGCCGGGCCCCGCCGAGGAGCCGGCCGGTGTCGGCGGTCGTCAACATCCCGGCCGGGACAGGTGCCCTTTGCGCGGCCCGGGCGCGCCAGGGCATCGGCTCGGGTGAGGAGTGAACAGGGCGAGTGTCCCCAGGCAGTGTCAGGCTGTGGCCCGTAGGTGTTCGTGTGCCCATTCCTCGAAGGACGTGAGCGGGATGCCGAGGGCCCGCGCGTACTCCGGGCGGGCGGGTTGCCCGGCCACGTTCATGTGTTCGTGGGAGATGCCCGCCCACACCGGCATTCCTGCGGCGATCGCCTCCTCCTCGGTCATGTCGGGCGCGGTCAGTTCGGTGCCCAGCGCCCGGGAGAGGACCTCGGCGATCTCCGTCATCGTCAGGTGGTCGCCGGCCAGCTCCAGCTCGACGCCGTCGAACCGCTGCGGTGCGGCGACGGCCGCGGCGGCCGCCTTGCCGATGTCGTCGACCGCGATGAGGGAGAGCCGGGTGCCGGGCTTCAGCACGGTCGCCAGGCCGCCCTCGACGCCGCGGGGAATCAGGTAGGCCACGGACGGGAGAAAGTTCTCCATGAAGCAGCCCGGCTTGATGAGCGTCCAGTGCCTGAAGCCCGCCTTGCGGACCCGGTCCTGGATCTCGGCCTTGGTGGTGTAGTAGGGCTCCAGGGGCGCCCAGCGGCCTTCGGCCCAGCCAGGAGTCTCGGTGTGCTGCCCTGCGCCGGAGACGGACGTGTGCACGAACTGCGGCACGCCGGCGGCCAGCGCGCCGTCGATCAGGTTGACGGCCTGGGTCAGCTCGCCGTCGAAGTCGATGACGGCTCCCTTGATCACGGGCATCTGCACCGAGAAGACGGCCCGAACTCCCGTCGCGGCCCTGATCAGGGAGTCGCGGTCCCGAAGGTCGCCGGTGACCAGTTCGGCGCCGAGGGCTTCGACCGCCCTGGCTCGGTCGGTCGTGGGATCGCGGACCAGCGCGCGGACGGGGACGCCGGTCGCGAGCAGGGCGCGGGCGGTGGCGCCACCCTGCTGTCCGGTGGCGCCGGTGACCAGGACGGGTGCGGGATCGGTGGACATGAGGCCTCTCCTGAGGTAGGCGTTCATTAAACGGCGGACCCCGCCGTTTATACTTCGGTAAGATACGGCGGACCCCGCCACTTAGCAAATGTGAGGTGACGCCATGCCCGCCCAGCGTGCGGACGCCCAGCGCAACTACGTACGCCTGCTCGCCGTGGCCGAGGAGGCGATCGCCGCGCACGGCGCCGACGCGTCCATGGAGCAGATCGCCCGTACCGCGGGAGTCGGATCCGCCACCGTGCGCCGGCACTTTCCCAGCCGCCACGCACTGCTGAAGGCGGTCTTCCGCGAACGGGTCGAGAGCCTGTGCGCCCACGCCCGCGACCTGACCGGCAGGGCCGACACCCGGGCGGCGCTGCTGGAGTGGCTGAGCGCCGTCATCGCGGACGCCGCGACCATCCGGGGGCTGGCCGTCGCACTGACCCGCGACCGAGCGGCCGGCCCCGACGTGGCGCACGAGAACTGCTGTTCGGCGCAGCTCACCGAGGCGGGCGAGCCACTGGTGCGCCGCGCCGCAGACGACGGCGCGCTGACACCGGGCGTGACCATCGCCGACCTGCTCACCCTGGTCACCGGCATCGCCCTGGCCACGGAACACCACCCCGACCCCGCCGCCGAGGCAGACCGGCTACTCGGCCTGACCGTGGTGGGAGTCAGCCCCCTCGGGGGTGAGCGGAGGGGAGAACCTGACGACTGCTGAGTTTGCGGAGTGGCCGCAGGCCGCGCCGCCCGGCGGCACGTCAGCAGCCCGGTTCGAGGTGGCCGCTCATTTCCTGTCGCGCTGGTTGTCGAGCAGGCGGACGAGCAGGCTCATGGTGGCGGCGCCGGCGGCGCCCCCACTGAGCAGGGCGGTGGGCCAGGCGGCGCCGGCGGCCAGGGTGAGCGCGCAGGCGATGGTCGTCACCAGCGTGGTGGCGGTCAAGGTGAGAAGTACGGGTACGGAGAACATCGGGGTCGCTCCTGAGGTGGCGTCGCCGGGGACCCGGCGGTCTGGTCATCGGCCCAGAACGCGATGAGCTCGGTCTCGGTGAGCTCATCGCTCGGGCAGTGGGGCGGAATACGTCCGGTGGTCAAGGCCCACGCGGTCACCAGCAAGGTCAGCAGCTGGTCGTCGTCGTGAACCCACGGTGGAGGTGGGGAGCCCGGCCGGGTGCCGGTGACGCGGAGAAAGACAGGCGAAGCGGCCGGGGCGTGCGCCATGGGCTTCCTCCTTCATCGTCGGCACTGAGGTGTGATCAACGATGAAGGTGCCGCCGTCTTGGCCGCTACCGATTCAAACATGTCCGGAAGAGACCGGATAAATACCCTTTTGCAAGGTGAGAAATATTTACGTTCTCGACGCCGACATCCCTTTGCCCCGACCTGGCGGGCAGGATTTTCGGTGTCCTTCAGGGCGGCCCGGATCTATCCGATTTCATCCGGTTTCATCCGGAGCCACCCGGATCACTCCGATGTGAGCCGACCCTATCCGGACTCATCCGGACTCATCCGGATTGCGTAATCGCAGGTCAACGTCTGGTTAATCCCGGACGAAGCGGAATGTGCGATCTCCCTCAGCTTGACCGTCGGTTAGTGCCAATATGACTCCCGCTACTACTTGTAGATCACGGATCACTCATTTCCGGCTAAGGGCGATGGCTGAACAACATCGTGTTGCGGCGCTATGCGCCTTCGTCGATCAGCTCAACGAGCTGCGCGGCCTGGCTGGCTCCCCGCCGCTGTCTCGGCTGCACACGCTGTCGATGCGCATTCCAGAGAACAACGAGGGCAGGGGGCTGGCACCAAGCACCACCCACGACATCTTGACCGGCAAACGCAAACGCGCCCCGGCCTGGGCGTGGGTGGCGTCCTTCGTGGCCGCCTGCACGACGGCCGCCAAGCAGACCGGCCTGGACGTGCAGGCCATGGGCGACACCCAGACCTGGTATCAAAGCTGGCGGGCCGCTCACGATGCCCGGCCCGATCCGCCGGCCGTGCCCACCGAACCTGCCACGCCCGCCCTCACCACGCCGCCGGCGGGACCGGCCCCCACCGTGTTCGCGGCCTCGCCCTCACCCACACAACGGCCCGAGGCCGAGCAGGCGCGGTCCACACCTACGCCCCCCGCGCGGCCAACGAGCGGCAGAGCACCGCACCGGTCGAGCACCAAGATCGTGTTCGCGCCGCTCCCGGCGGCCCGGCAGCGGTTGTTGCGGATCTACGGCAGGACCGGTACCCGCCTGCTGAACCGCAGCGAGGCCGGCAACGGAGACGACTGCATGCGCCTGGCCGTCATCGCACTGCTGAAAGGCTGGCCCCAAGAGGCACGCCAGTGGCTGCGCCAAGCCGGCGACGCCGGTCACCCCGCCGCGCCGGGCCTGTTCGACGACCCCGATCGCCTGCAGGTGGCCGCCGAACTCGCCTACCACTACGGCCACCGCTACCAGTGCTCGGATCCGAACAAGCTCAGCCTCGCGATGTTCCTCTACCGGCTGGCCAGCGACCACGGCCACGCCGAGGCCGCCTATCGCCTCGCGGGGATCCACCGGGCCAAGGACGAAGACTGGGCGGCCGCGAGTCTGTTCAGCCGCGCGGCCGACAACGGCCACCCCGAGGCCGCCGCAGAGTTCGACGGCGCCTCCGAACAGCTCACCCAGCCCCCGTGGAACGCCGAGGGCGCGCTGCCCATCGGCCTGATCGAAGAACAAGAACCCGCCACGGAGCCGCCCTCGCCGGCCGGTGACCCTCCCGCGGAGTTCACCTGAGGCGGCCTGAAGGCCACCGGTACCGCCCATCACCCCGGCCACCGGCAAGCGACACGGTGAGACGGTGAGAGCGACGTCGAGGCCCATCGTGAGGACACAGGCAGGCTCGAAGCGGCCTAGGCCGATGATCAGGATCTTGCCCCTTCCCCTCGGATGGGGGCGGTTCTGCCGCGGCGACCGACCTCCAGCAAAGTGTCTATCAGTGATCACCTTGTCACTTCAGGTGAATTCCTTAATTGCCGTGATTCTTCGAACCGCGCTTCCACCGGCCACCGCGCGCGCTCACCGCGACCGGTACCGCCCGGTAGGGCGTGATCCCCCCGGCCCGTTACCGCGTTCCTGCGGTTCGGGCACCGGCACCACCAGGTCGGTGAGCGCGAAGTCGCACTCCTCGGCCTCGCCGACCAGTCCACTCGACGCCTCCCTCTGAGCGATGGTGATCACTATCGGCTCCGCGGAGCGGACGGCCCGCCCGATCCAGGTGCGGCCCCCTTGCCAGTCGGCGGCCTCCTAAATGACGGGCTGATTTGCCTAAAACTATTAGGCAAATGCCTAATATATGTCGCTAAAAGGGAGGAAGGCCATGGTTCGCGCAGGACTGACCGCGGAGCGCCTGACCCGGGCGGGGGCGGAACTGGCCGACAAGGTCGGCTTCGACCAGGTGACCGTCTCGGCGCTCGCCCGGCGGTTCGACGTCAAGGTCGCGAGTCTGTACTCGCACGTCAGCTTCTCGGCCGTAGACGACCGAGCGTGCAGCTCCTCGCCGTCGATGGGTTCGACGGTTCAGGCCGCGTCGTCGGCAGCGTGACTCACTGCCCAGCCCGCCACTCCGCGTGAGGCGATGTTGCGGGCCGCGTTGACGTCGGCGTGCTCAGCGAAGCCGCACGACGTGCAGGAGAAGGTCGCCTGATCGGGCCGGTTCCTCTTGTCCACGTGCCCGCAGGACGAGCAGGCCTGCGAGGTGTAGGCCGGATCGACGTACACCACGGCGACGCCCTGGCGGGCGGCCTTGTAGGCGATGAACCGGCCGAGCTGGTGGAAGCTCCACGAATGCAACGTGACCCGCTGGGGCTTGCGGAGCCGTACCCGGTCACGGATGCCCTGGAGGTCTTCCAGGGCGATCCCTTGCCCGGTGCGTGCAGCCTCGGTCACGATCTGCTTGGCGATGATGTGGTTGGTGTTCGCGGCGAACCGGGCCTCGGCCCGGCGACGCCGCTTCAACAGCCGTTTGGCGGACGTGGTCTGCTTGGCCTGCAGGCGGCGGCGCAGCTCGCGGTGACGGTGACGGACCGCGTTCAGGGTTTTGCCGCTGTGGTGAACCCCGCCACTTGTGGTCGCGATGTTCGCGATCCCCAGATCCACTCCCAGGAATCCATCCGGGGCAGCGACCGGCCGGTCGGGAATATCGCAGGTGGCGATGAGGAACCACATACCGTCGCGATACAACAGGTCCGATCTTCGCCGCCTCCTGCGGCGGCGCCCCCTTGAGCATCATCAAGGGACACATCGAAAACCAGAAACGCTCGGACCAACGACCGGACGTTCACAACCCCAGGACCCGGAAGCGATTCCTCCCGGGCATGAACGCCTGGGGTTCCTCGCTAGATAATGCTGAAGAACTCCCAGGACCTCAAGACCAGGATCGCCCTGTTCGCCCTGGAGGAACTCGCCGACCGGGTCGCCGCCGCCCTGGCCGGGCGCGCCGGCAAGGACGCCCTGGCCGCCTTCGCGAACGTCTACCGCGACTACGCCCGGGAGCACCCCGGCCGCTACACCGCCGCCCGGCTCAGGCTCGACCCCAAGACGGCGGCCGCCGGCGCCGGCGTCAGACACGCACAGATGACGCGGGCGATCCTGCGCGGCTACGACCTGACGGAGCCGGACCAGACGCACGCGGTCCGGATGCTGGGCAGCGTCTTCCACGGTTACGTCAGCCTGGAGATGGGCGGAGGCTTCAGCCATACCGCGGTCGATCCGCAGGAGTCCTGGGCCTGGATCGTTGATTCCCTCGACGCTCTGCTGCGGAACCGGACCGCACCCTGACCATCAGAGGGCCGCAGCGCACATTGGCGCATCCGAACAATCCGGAAATCTTGATCAACAGGCTGGGGTAATGAACACCGAGCACGACTGGATCATCACACCCGTCACCGCGGACATGCTGCGCGGCGTCCTCGACGTGGAACGCACGGCGCACGGCCTGTTGCCGCACCGGCTGCCCGCTCGGGCTCGTCGGCAGATCCCTGACGACCAACTGGCCGTGGCCGAGGCACAGTCGTCCGGCGTACGACTGGCCTTTCGCACCCGGGCCACCGTCATCGAACTGGACACACTGCCCACCAAGAGGGCCTACCGAGGTCTCCCTGCCCCGGCGGACGGCGTATACGACCTGCTGGTCGACGGCCGTCTCGCCGCCCAGGCCACGGTGACCGGCGGCAAGGTCCGCACGATCGACATGACCACCCAGTCCGTCGAACTGCGTGAAGGGCCTCACGGCACCGCCCGGTTCACCGATCTGCCCGCCCGTGACAAGGACGTCGAGATCTGGCTCCCTCATACGGAGATCACCGAGCTGATCGCCCTGCGCACCGACGCCCCGGTCGAGTCGGCACCGGACAGCGGGCGCAGGGTGTGGCTGCACCACGGCAGTTCCATCAGCCACGGCTCGAACGCCACCCGCCCGACCGCCATCTGGCCGGCCCTGGCCGCCGCCCAGGGCGGAGTGGAGCTGGTCAACCTGGGATTCGGCGGCAGCGCGCTGCTCGACCCGTTCACCGCCCGCGCGATGCGGGACACCCCCGCGGACCTGATCAGCGTCAAGATCGGCATCAATGTCGTCAACACCGACGTGATGCGCCTGCGCGCCTTCACCCCGGCGGCCCACGGTTTCCTCGACACCATCCGCGAGGGGCATCCGACCACACCGCTGCTGGTCGTGTCCTCCATCCTGTGCCCGGTCCAGGAGGACACCCCCGGCCCCCTCGCGCCCGACTTCGACGGCGGGAGCTTGCGGTTCAAGGCCACGGGCGACCCGGCCGAACGCGTCGCCGGACGCCTGACGCTCAACGTCATCCGCGACGAACTCGCCCGGATCGTCGAACAGCGGGCGGCTGACGACCCGAACCTGCACTACCTCGACGGCCGCGACCTTTACGGCGAGACGGACTACGCCGAACTGCCGCTGCCCGACGAGGTCCACCCTGACCCCGCGGGGCACCGTCGCATCGGCGAGAACTTCGCGCGGCTCGTGTTCGGCACCGGCGGCCCGTTCGCCACCAGGACCGGCTGACCAGAGGTGATCACTACGGAGCCGCGTCGCCCTGCCGCGCCGTGAGCGCCATGGTGGCCACTCCCCCGGCTGTTCTGAGAGATCCGTTCCGTCAGGGCCTGGGCGCGGGAGGTGCGAGACGCCGAGGAACGCGTGATCACGGTCCGCCGGGGGCGGCAACGCCGCCCCCGGTGGTGCCCGGGTGCCTCGCGCTCCCGTTCCGGAGCGGCGTACGCCCACCCGGGGTGGGAACCCCGGTCGTGCGCCACTACCCTCTGGCTATGCCGACCCACGAGCGGGAGATCACCGCCCCCGTCGATCTGTGCCTGCCCGACGGGCGCCTCAACCCCGACGCGGTCGGCTGGAGCAGGCGCCCGCTGCACCGCGCGAACCTGCGCGGCTGGGGCAGGACCAAACGCTGGGAGTACTGGGGCGTCGTCACCCCCGGCCACATCGTCGGACTGGTGGCCTCGTCGCTCGACTACGCGGGTGTGCACGGCGTCTACGTGCTCGACCGCGCGACCGGTGTGGAGATCACCAAGGACGTGGTCGTGCCGCTGGCGCGCGGCGCGGTGCTGCCGGACCGCAGCGGCGCGGGCCGGGTGTCGGTACGGGGTCCGGGCCTGCGCATCGACATCGACCAGCGCCCCGAGGCCACCTCGCTGCGGGCCGCCGTGCCCGGGGTGCTGCTCGACGTGGAGGTGCCGCTGCCGGAGGGGCACGAGTCGCTCGGCGTGGTCGTCCCGTGGAGCGCCCGGAGGTTCCAGTACACGGTCAAGGACGTCGGCAGGCCGGTGCGCGGCACGCTGACCGTCGGGGAGAGCCGGCACGTCCTCGACGAGGCGACCTCCTTCGCGGTGCTCGACCACGGACGGGGCCGCTGGCCGTACTCGATCACCTGGAACTGGGCGGCGGGCAGCGCGCCGGGGCGGGCGATCCAGCTCGGCGGCAAGTGGACCGACGGCACCCGCTCGACGGAGAACGCGCTGTTCGTCGGCGGGCGGATGCACAAGATCGGCGATGAGCTGGCCTGGGTGTACGACCGGCGCGACTGGATGCGGCCCTGGCAAATGACCGGTCCCGGGGTGGAGGTGGTCTTCCACCCGTTCCACGAGAAGATCTCACGCACCGAGCTGGGGGTGGTGGGCAGCGAGACCCATCAGTGCTTCGGCCACTTCTCCGGTCGCGCCAGGACCGACGAGGGCGAATGGGTCGACCTCGACGGCCTGGTCGGCTGGGCCGAGGAGGCCCGCCAGCGCTGGTGAGGACCGGCCATGCCGCCCGCCCGGCGCCGGCGAGGGGACGGGCCCGGCGGGGGCTTCCGCCCGATGGGACCGGCCGGGGCGGCCGTCCGGTTCCGGCGGGGTTCAGCCCAGCCGGAGCCTCCCGTTGACGGTCCGCACCAGTTCGGCGGGGAGTTTGAGCACCTCGCGGTCGTAGGTGAGCAGGCCGTTCAGCTCGTCCTCGACGTCGGAGAGCTGGGTGTAGACGGTCGCGCTCAGGCCGCGTGGCACGGCGGGCACGATCTGCCGGTAGTGCAGCCGGGCGAACGCCCCGCCGAGCTGCGCCGCCGTACCGCATCTGCGGTAGCCGAACTCGCGGTCGTTGAAGGTGTGGCCCTCGACGCGTAGCGAGTAACCGCCGTACTCCGACAGCACCAGCGCCCGCCCGTCGCGCCCGGCCGGCGGGCGGAAACGGCGGAAGTACACGTGCAGGCTCCGCAGGTCGCCCGCGCCCTGGTCGTGCCACCCGCTCGCGTGGTCGACCGTCCGGGTGGGGTCGAGCTCGGCGAGCTCCCTGGCTGCGCCCGCCGCGTCGAACTGGCCCCAGCCCTCGTTGAACGGCACCCACACGGCCAGGCTCACCACGTTGCGCAGCAGCTCGACGGTCTCCCGCAACTCGGCTGCGAACCGCTCGCGGCCCTCGGCGTCGCCGCGCCCGAACCACCGGTGGCGACGGTCGTCGAGGCGCAGCGGTGTCAGCACCGGCGCGGTGATCACCAGCGGGTGATAGTGGCCGCCGCCGTTCACCATGTCCTGCCAGACGAGCATGCCGAGCCGGTCGCAGTGGTGGTACCAGCGCATCGGTTCGATCTTGATGTGCTTGCGCAGCATGTTGAAACCGAGCCGCTTCATGGTCTCGATGTCGCAGACCATGGCCTCGTCGGAGGGCGGCGTGTACAGGCCGTCGGGCCAGTAGCCCTGGTCCAGGACTCCGGCGTGGAAGTAGGGTCGTCCGTTGAGCAGCAGCCTGGGCACACCGTCCGCGTCGCACCCGACACCGAAGGAGCGCACGCCGACGTAGCCGCGTACGCTGTCGGCCCCGAGACGCACCGACACGTCGTACAGGTACGGGTCCTCGGGACTCCACGGGCGGACGTCCGGGATCGGGATCCGCACCGGCACGCCCGCGTCCGCCTCGGCGGACGCGACCACCTCGCCGTCGGCGAGGATCTCGACGGCGGCCCGTCCTGAGGCGGCGTGCACCGTCACCTCGACGCACGAGGCGTCCAGGTGCGGGACGAGCGTGAGCCGCTCCACGTGTACGGCGGGCACGCACTCGGCCCACACGGTCTGCCAGATGCCCGACTGGGCGGTGTACCAGATGCCGCCCCGGCGCAGCTTCTGCTTGCCGCGCGAGTGGTGCCCGGTGTCGGAGTCGTCCCGCACGGCCACGACCAGCGTGTTGGGGCCCTCGCGCAGGGCGTCGGTGATGTCGCAGGCGAACGGCAGGTAGCCGCCGGTGTGCGCGCCCACCTCGACCCCGTTGAGCAGCACCCGGCAGGTCTGGTCGACCGCGCCGAAGTGCAGCAGCACCCGCCCGCCCGGGACGGCGAAGTGGTCGGGCAGGATGAGCGCGCGCCGGTACCACAGCGTCTGCCCGGGCAGGAGCTGCCGCCCGACGCCGGACAGCGGAGCCTCGGGGGAGAACGGTACGACGATGTCGCCGTCGTAGCCGTCGTAGTCGTCGCGGGCCTCGGGTTCGGCCGGGGAGACGGCGTACCGCCAGCGGCCGTTGAGGTTGAGGTAGCTGTCGCGGACGAGCTGCGGCCTGGGGTACTCCGGCAGCACGGCCTCGGGGTCGAGGGCCGTGCCCCAGCGGGTCAGCAGGGTCATGCGGTCCCCCTGCGGCGCAGCGCCAGCACCGGTACGGCCATGAACGCCACCACGGCCGTGGCGGCCAGGAAGATGGCCGGTGAGGGGACTTGTTTGAGCACCCCGAGCTCCTCGTAGTAGACGTCGGCCCCCTCGATCACGGCGGCGCCCAGGAAGGGGCCGACGATCATGGGGATGAGAATCGCGAAGACCATCCGCAGTCCCTGGACGTGACCGGCGCGGTCCGGCGGCGAGTGGTCGCGGACGATCGCCGCGATGGGCGCGAGCACCAGCATGAACCCGGACATCATGACGAGCCCGGCGGCGATCACCGGGATCATCCCGGCCGCGACGGACATCAGCAGCAGGCCCGTGCCGTACACGGCGATGGCGGGCGGCAGGAAGCGTACCTTGCCCACCCGGTCGATGAGCGGCCCGCAGGCGACGCTGATCACCGAGGAGCCGGTCAGCACCACGGCCAGGACGATCGCGTACCCCTCGATGTTCAGGTATCGCTGCAGGTAGATGATCAGGTAGGGCAGGAAGACCTGGGTGGAGACCCCCCAGATCGTCCACGCGGCCAGGGCCAGGTAGAGGACGGGGTTGGCCCGTATCGTACTCGGCCGCAGCCCGTGTACGAGTGAGGCCAGGTAGGCGCCCTCCTGGCGCACCGGGTCCGGGCGGTCGCGCACGAGCACCCAGGAGACGGCTCCGACCACGACGATGATCGCCCCGATGAGCACGAAGAACAGCCGCCACTCCCCCGCGCGGGTCAGCGAGTCGAACCCGCCGAAGACGGCAAGCATCGACACCAGCGGCATGATCGCCAGCACCGACTCCACCCGGCCCCGGTTCGCCGGGCGGGTCACGTCGGTCACCCACGCCTGGAAGGCCGCGTCGTTCGCCCCGGCGCCGAGGAACGACATCACGCAGTCCAGCGCGATGACCGCGGCCACCGTGGCCGCGACGGCCCCGGCCGCCGGGGCGACGGCCGCGACCGCGTCGACGGTGACGAAGCCGAAGGCCGCCGTGGCCAACCCCCACAGCACGTATCCGGCGGCGATGAAGGAGCGGCGGCGCCCCACCCGGTCGGAGAGCGCGCCGACCAGCAGGGTGGCCACCGTCGCGGTCACCGCGCTGGCGGCGACCATGGTGGCGATGGCGCCGGGATCGTCGCTCACGGTGTCGTAGAGGAACACGTTCAGGTACATGTTCTCGACGGTCCATGCCACCTGCCCGGCGAAGCCGAGCACGATCAGAGCCGCCCACGAACGTCCGCCCAGCCTGGCGGTGATCTCTGTGGTCACGGCGAGAGACTACAGGGGGTTTTGTCGCTATTTGGGACAGATTCCGCGTCCATTGATGCCGCGAAAACGCAATCCCGCCTTGCCGCACGGGAAAGCCGGCGAAGAGCGTGGCAGGGCCGCGCACCGGCGGCGACCGGGCCAGGAGCCCGATCCACGCGCCCGGCTGACTGTGACGTGTCACAAGGTTTGACCGTTCAGGTTTACCGCCCCCTCCAATTCCCAGAAGAGCGCTGCCAGCCCATGGTTTGTGGGAGACCTGTAGGCGATCACCGGAGTCCCCCATGCAGCGTCGCACCTTCATCGTGTCCCTCTCGGCCGTCGCCCTGTCCGGCACCCTGTGGCAGAACGCCGCGCTCGCCTCCTCGGTGGTCGCGGGCGAGAGCCCGTACGGTCCGCTCGGCGAGCCCGACGGCAACGGCGTCGCGCTGCCGGCCGGGTTCGGCAGCAGGGTGGTGGCCAGGTCGGGCCACCTCGTCGGCGGCACCCTCTGGCATCCGGCCCCGGACGGCGGCGCCTGCTTCGCCGACGGCACCGGCTGGATCTACGTGTCCAACTCGGAGGTTCCGCTGGTCGGAGGCGCTTCGGCGATCAAGTTCAGGGCCGACGGTTCGATCGAGCGGGCCTACCGGATCCTGTCGGGCACCAACCTCAACTGCGCGGGCGGGGGCACGCCGTGGAACACCTGGCTGTCCTGTGAGGAGATCTTCCGCGGCAGGGTCTACGAGACCGATCCTTACGGCGTGCGCGGTGCCCAGCAGCGCCCGGCGATGGGCAGGTTCAAACACGAGGCCGCCGCCTGCGACCCCGATCACCGGGTCGTCTATCTGACCGAGGACGAGGACGACGGCTGTTTCTACCGCTTCGTTCCCAACGTCTGGGGCGAGCTGTCCAGCGGCCGTCTCGAGGTCTTCTGCACCGACGACCTCTGGCGGCCGGTACCCGATCCGACACCCGGCGTCCTGCAGAGGCAGACCAGGCATCAGGTGGGCGCCGCCAGGCACTTCGACGGCGGCGAGGGCTGCCACTACGCGGACGGCGTCTGCTACTTCACCGCCAAGGGCGACCGCACGGTGTGGGCCTACGACACCGGCCGCCAGACGATAACCGCGATCTATGACAGCACCGGCACGCTCACCGGCATCGACAACATCACCGGCACCCGGGGCGGTGACCTCTACGTCGCCGAGGACGGCGGCAACATGGAGATCAACATCATCACCCCGGACCGGGTGGTCGCGCCGATCGTACGGCTCGACGGCCAGGGCGAGTCCGAGATCACCGGCCCCGCCTTCTCCCCCGACGGCACCCGCCTGTACTTCTCCTCCCAACGCGGCACCAGCGGCGAACGGGCGGGAACGGGCGGCATCACCTACGAGATCACCGGCCCCTTCCGTCGCTGATCCTCAAAACCATGTTCCTCACCGTGGCGGCAGCCGGGTTCCCGCTCAGATCTCGCACGACAGAGCCGATGCCCTTCGAAAGGAGTTCAGCATGATCCGATCAGTGATCGCCGCGATCGTCCTGGTGGTCGCCGTCACCCCCGCCGCCCGCGCCTCGGCCGGTGAGGTGTACGTGGCCCTGGGGGACTCGGCCGCCTCAGGGCCGTTGGTACCCAACCAGGTGATACCCGACCTCGGGTGCTGGCGCTCCGACCGTAACTACGCCCACCTCACCGCGCAGGCCATCGGGGCCGCCACGTTCCGCGACGTCACCTGCTCGGGTGCCAAGACCAAGGACATGTACACCGCGCAGGGCACCGACCTCGGCTCGGTGCCGCCGCAGCTGAACGCGCTCAGCCAGGACACCACGCTGGTCACCGTGCAGATCGGCGCCAACGACGTGGGCCTGACCGGGTTCATCGAGGACTGCCTGAACCTGCTGCCGCCGCCCGTCGGCGACGCCTGCAACGACGACTACATCGAGAACGGGCAGGACACCTGGCGGGTCAAGACCGACGCACTGCGGCCGAAGCTGACCGCTTTGGTCTCCGACATCCGGGCCCGCTCACCGCAGGCCAGGATCTTCGTGGTGGGCTACGGGACCTACGCCCCGCCCAACGGCTGCTACCCCCGGGTGCCGATCATCAAGCAGGACGCCAACTACATCCGCGCCACCCTGCAGTACTTCAACCAGGCGGTGGCGGAGCAGGCGGCGGCAGCGGGTGTCGCCTTCATCGACCTGCAGACACCGAGCAAGGGCCACGACCCGTGCACCTCGGCGGGAACGCGGTGGATCGAGCCCTACGTCCCCGCCTCGCCGGCCGCGCCTTTCCACCCCAACGCGCGTGGCATGCGCGGCTTCGCGGACGCGGTGATCGCCGCCGTCAACGGGGCGTGAGCCTCCTGGCCGCCAGCGCGGCTCCGATCTGCTGGAGCTGCGCCGGCTTGGCCGGGTCGAGCCCGGTCAGGCTCACCGCCCGCCGCAACCGGTAGTCGACGGTGTTCGGGTGAACGTGCAACAGCTCGGCCGTGCGGCGGCGGTCGAGCCCGGTCTCCAGATAGACCTTGAGCGTCCGCAGCAGGTCGGGGTTGTTCAGCAGCGGGTCGAGCAGGCCCGCGAGCCTGGAGGTGGCCCGGCTCGGCCGGGTGAGCTGGTACTCCAGCAGTACGTCGGTCAGCCGGTAGGCGCCCGGCGGGTGCCCGAAGATCCGCGCCACCTCCAGCACCTCCTCGGCCACTCCCGCGGCGGCCGGGACCTCGGCGGGCGTCGCCTGCTCGGCCGCCGCCCAGATCGGCACCCCCGCCGCCCTGGACATCGCCTCGACGACCTCGGTCACCATCGGCACCTCGTCGCCGTACGGGAGCAGCACGAGCCCGCCCGTCGCATCGAGCACGGACAGAACCTGCTCGGTGGCGTGACACTGCACGGCGGCCCTGATCCTGGCCAGCTTGCGCCGCCCGGCGATCGATCTACCGGGCTCGTCCTGCTTCTCATCGGGGTGTTCCCCCACCGTGATCGCCATGACCAGGTAGCCGGGTGCCAGCCGTATCGCGGCCAGGGCCGTGTGATCGCCGCCGAGCAACGCGGAGGCCGCGGCGTGCATGGCGTGCTGCTCCCGGCAGAGCATGCCCTCTCGCTCCTGCAGGTAGGCGGCGCACACCGCGGAGGTCACCGCCTCGGTGTAGATGAGGACGAGGCGGTTCAGGTCGATCACCGCGGCGAAGTCGGCCGGCGTGGCGGTGGCGATCAGGCGGTCCCAGATCCAGCGGGTGCCCAGGTGGTAGGCGGCCAGCAGAGCCTCGAGCGGTACCCGTTCCTGGGCGCGGCGCGCGGCGGAGGCACGTAGCGGGGCCAGTTCGGCGGAGGCGGGCGGGCGCCTGTGGCGGAACATCTCGCAGATCATCCGCAGGTTGTGCTCGGTGATCCTGGTGATGTCGCCGTCGAGCTCCTCCCTGGGCAGCCTCCGGTAGATGGGGATCTCTTCCACGAAGACACGCACAAGCTGCCTGGCCAGGCTGGTCGCCTGGCGTTCCAGCAGCTCGTGCACGGGACATCCAGCCAGGATGAGCACGTCTGACACTGTCTCACACCAGGTTGTGATATCTCATCATTGCTCCGAAGTGGGAAGTACCCGGCGACATCCCGGCCGACGTCGAGGTGCACTCCTGGGCACCTCGGCCGACGGTTCCGGAACAGGCCGACGCGTTCGTCACCCATGCGGGAATGGGCGGTGAGGCGCTGCGTTTCAGAGAAGATGTTCTCCGAGGAGTAACTGGAGCAGCAGACCGAGCAGGCGGGGGCCATCGGCCTCGCCGGCGCCGGGCGGGTGAGCCGGGAGAAGACAGATCCGAGCCGGGGGTGGAAGAATGACTCGCTGCTCAGCCGGCATGCACTGGCATCCGCATCGAGCCCGCTTCGCGTCACAGTCGAAATTCGGCAAAGCATGCCGTTACTCCGTTCGCGCACGCCTTGGTCAGGCGTGGGCGGCCGACGGCTTTTGGTCGTTTTCCACAACTGGAGCCGCGTAGTGTGCGTTGTCTGCGACATGGCGCTGCCAGTTGGTAGACGGAAGGGTGAACACTGCTGGGGGCCGCCGTGTCACGGCGCGCACATCGTTGATCTACAGGAGGGCTCGGTCGGGTGTTCAGTCGTGTCGCCATCGTCAATCGTGGTGAGGCCGCCATGCGGCTCATCCATGCCGTACGGGACATCGCCGCGGAGAGCGGGACACGGGTCGAGACCGTCGCCCTGCACACCGACGTCGACCGCACGGCCACCTTCGTCCGCGAAGCGGACCTGTCCTACGACCTCGGTCCCGCGTCCGCGCGCCCGTACCTCGACCTGAAGGTGCTGGAGCGCGCGTTGGTGGAGACCGGGGCCGACGCCGCGTGGGTGGGCTGGGGCTTCGTCGCAGAGGACCCGGCGTTCGCGGAGCTGTGCGAGAGGATCGGAGTCACCTTCGTCGGACCGAGCGCGGAGGCCATGCGCAAGCTCGGCGACAAGATCGGCGCGAAGCTGATCGCCGAGGAGGTCGGCGTGCCGGTCGCACCGTGGAGCCGCGGCGCGGTCGAGAGCCTGGACGCCGCCCTGGCGGCGGCGGCCGAGATCGGCTACCCGCTGATGCTGAAGGCGACCGCGGGCGGCGGCGGGCGCGGCATCCGCGTGATCACGAACGAGGCCGAGCTCGCCGACGCCTACGAGCGCACCAGCCAGGAGGCCGCGCGGGCGTTCGGCAGCGGCATCGTGTTCCTGGAGCGCCTGGTCACCGGCGCCCGGCACGTCGAGGTCCAGGTGATCGCTGACGGCGAGGGCACCGCTTGGGCGCTCGGCGTCCGCGACTGCTCGGTGCAGCGGCGCAACCAGAAGGTCATCGAGGAGTCTGCGTCGCCAGTGCTCAGCCCCGCGCAGACGGCCGAGCTCAAGGCGTCGGCCGAAAGGCTGGCCGTCGCGGTCGGCTACCGCGGCGCGGCGACCGTCGAGTTCCTCTACCACCCCGGCGACAAGATGTTCGCGTTCCTCGAGGTCAACACCCGCCTGCAGGTCGAGCACCCGATCACCGAGTCCACCACCGGGTTCGACCTGGTCAGGGCGCAACTGCGGGTGGCATCCGGCGGCAGGCTCGAAGGCGAGCCGCCGGTGGAGCGCGGGCACGCCGTCGAGGCCCGGCTCAACGCCGAAGACCCCGACCGCGACTTCGCGCCCGCACCGGGCCGCATCGCACGGCTGGACCTGCCCGCCGGGCCGGGCATCCGCGTGGACACCGGCGTCAGCGAGGGCGACACCATCCCCGCCGACTTCGACTCGATGATCGCGAAGATCATCGCCTACGGCCGCGACCGCGACGAGGCGCTCGGCCGGCTGCGCCGGGCGATGGCGCAGACCACGGTGATCATCGAGGGCGGCGCGACGAACAAGAGCTTCGTGCTCGACCTGCTCGACCAGCCCGAGGTGATCGACGCCAGTGCGGACACCGGCTGGATCGACCGCGTCCGCGGCGAGGGCAGGCTCGTCTCGCACCGGCACTCCGCCGTCGCGCTGGCGGCCGCCGCCATCGAGGCGTACGAGGAGGAGGAGCGCGTCGAACGGCAGCGGCTGCTGTCGACGGCGTTCGGCGGACGCCCGCAGGTGCAGCACGAGAGCGGCCGGCCACTGGACCTCAAACTTCGTGGCGTCGGCTACCGCGTGCGTGTCGCGCGGGTCGGCGCGCATCGGTTCCGCGTCGGTGTCGAAGCGGGTGGCGACGTCCGCACCGCCGACGTCGAACTCGACCGCTTCGACCGGCACACCGGGCGGATCGTCGTCAACGGCACCCGGTACCGCCTGCTCACCGACACGCACGGGCCGGTCCACCTGGTCGAGGTGGACGGCGTGACGCACCGGGTCAGCCGCGACGAGGGCGGCGTCGTCCGCTCGCCCGCGCCCGCGCTGGTCGTCGCCACGCCGCTGAAGGTCGGCGCCGAGGTCGAGGCGGGCGCACCGGTGCTGGTGCTGGAGAGCATGAAGATGGAGACGGTGCTGCGGGCGCCGTTCAAGGCGCGCCTGAAGGAATGCGTCGTGTCCGTGGGCAGCCAGGTGGAGACCGGTGCACCGCTACTGTGGCTGGAGCCGCTCGCCGACGACGACGCCGAAGCCGAGAACACCTCGGCCACCGGCTCCGTCGAGCTGGACCTGCCCGCCACCCCCGGGAGGATCCCGGTGCGGGAGCGCACCACACGCGGCCAGGAGGACCTGCGCAGCCTGCTGCTGGGCTTCGACGTCGACCCGCACGACGAACGCCGGGTGCTCGACGACTACCTCGCCGCGCGCCGGGCGGCCATCGAGGACGGCCACCGGCCACTGGCCGAGGAGCTCGAACTCATCGATGTGTTCGCCGACCTCGCCGAGCTGAGCCGTAACCGGCCGGCGGGCGAGGACGGCGGCGGTGACGGCCACGTGTACAGCGCCCGCGAGTACTTCCACACCTACCTGCAGAGCCTCGACGTCGAGCGGGCCAGGCTGCCGGAGGCGTTCCAGGCCAAGCTCGCCAAGGCGCTCGGGCATTACGGTGTCACCGAGCTGGAGCGCTCCCCCGAGCTCGAAGCCGCGGTGTTCCGGATCTTCCTCGCCCAGCAGCGCGTGTCAGCCGACGCCACGGTCGTCGCGACGCTGCTGCGCGCGTGGCTGCGGGAGCCGCCGCCGGACGAGACGCTGCGCGAGCCCGCCGGTCTCGCGCTGGAGCGGCTGGTCGCCGCGACACAGGTCCGCTTCCCGGTGGTCTCCGACCTCGCGCGCGGCGTGGTGTTCGCCTGGTTCGCCCAGCCGCTGCTGCGCCGCAACCGCGCCCGTGTCTATGCGAACGTCCGCAAGCACCTGCGCCACCTGGACGCGTACCCGGACGCGCCGGACCGCGCGACGCGCATCGCCGAGATGGTGCGCAGCACCGAGCCGCTGGTGCGGCTGCTCGGCCAGCGGCTTGTCCGCGACGACCTGGACAACGCGATCATGCTGGAGGTACTGACCCGGCGGTACTACGGCAACAAGGGTCTCACCGGCGTCCGCACCGGCGAGGTCGCGGGTTGCACGTTCGTGGTCGCCGAGCGCGCGGGCTCGTGCGTGGTCTCCTCCGCGGTGAGCTTCGAAGCGCTGGGCGGCGCGCTGCGCGGGCTCGCCGAGCTGGCGGGCGACGAGAACGCCATCGACGCCGACATCTATCTCGCCTGGGAGAACCAGCCGGAGGACTCCGACGCGATGGCCGCCGCGCTGCACGAGGTCGTCAGCGCGCACCCGCTGCCGGACCAGGTCCGCAGGCTCACCACCACCGTCGCGGGCAGCGGCGGCGCGGTGATGCACCACCACTTCACGTTCCGCCCGTCGACCACCGGGATGGCCGAGGAGCGGCTGATCCGTGGCCTGCATCCGTACATCGCGCAGCGGATGCAGCTGGAGCGGCTGAGCAAGTTCGACCTCACCCGGCTGTCGTCGTCGGACGAGGAGGTCTACCTCTTCCAGTGCGTGGCGCGGGAGAACCCGTCGGACGACCGCCTCGTCGCGTTCGCCCAGGTGCGTGACCTGACCGAGCTGCGCGAGCACGACGGCAGGCTGGTCGCACTGCCGACGGCCGAGGACACCGTCGCCACCTGCCTCGACTCGATCCGCCGCGCGCAGTCCCGGCGACCGTCGAAGAAACGCTTCAACACCAACCGGATCGTGCTCTACATCTGGCCGCCGAGCGACATCACCCGCGCGGAGCTGGAGATGATCGCCGGACGCGTGCTGCCGACGACCGCGGGCGCCGGGCTGGAGGAGATCCTGTTCATCGCGCGGCAGCGCGACCGGAAGACCGGCGAGCTGACCAAGATCGCCGTGCGCATCTCCTTCGACGCCACCGGCGGCACCGAACTGACCGTCGGCGAGCCGTCGGACGAGCTGGTCGAGCCGCTCGACGACTACCGGCAGAAGGTGCTGCGCGCGAGCAGCCGCAACACGGTGTACCCGTACGAGCTGACCGGCCTGCTCGGCGACTTCGTCGAACACGACCTCGACGACGACCAGGCGCTGGTGCCGGTCGACCGGCCGAAGGGGCGTAACACCGCGGCGATCGTCGCGGGCGTGGTCACCACGCCGACCCGGCGGCATCCGCAGGGCCTCACCAGGGTCGTGCTGCTCGGCGACCCGACCAAGTCGCTCGGCGCGCTGTCGGAGCCGGAGTGCCGCCGCGTGGTCGCCGCGCTGGACCTGGCCGAGCGGATGCGGGTGCCGCTGGAGTGGTACGCGCTGTCCTCCGGTGCCCGGATCTCCATGGAGTCGGGCACGGAGAACATGGACTGGGTGGCCGCGGCGCTCAAGCGGATCGTCGAGTTCACCCAGGACGGCGGCGAGATCAACATCGTGGTCGCGGGCATCAACGTCGGCGCGCAGCCGTACTGGAACGCCGAGGCCACGATGCTCATGCACACCAAGGGCATCCTGGTGATGACGCCGGACTCGGCGATGGTGCTCACCGGCAAGCAGTCGCTCGACTTCTCCGGTGGCGTGTCGGCCGAGGACAACTTCGGCATCGGCGGCTACGACCGGGTGATGGGCCCGAACGGGCAGGCGCACTACTGGGCGCCGAACCTGGCCGCCGCGCGGGACGTGCTGATGTCGCACTACGACCACACGTACGTCGCACCCGGCGAGGAGACGCCGCGGCGGGCCAAGACGACCGACCCCGTCGACCGTGACATCTCCGACTTCCCGCATGTCCTGGTCGACAGCGACTTCACCACCGTCGGCGAGATCTTCTCCGCCGAGGCCAACCCGGACCGCAAGAAGCCGTTCGACATCCGGACCGTGATGCGGGCGCTCTCCGACCAGGACCACCCGGTGCTGGAACGCTGGGCGGGCATGGCCGACGCGGAGACCGCAGCGGTGCAGGACGTGCATCTGGGCGGCATGCCGGTCTGCCTGCTCGGCATCGAGTCACGGGCGGTACCGCGGCGCGGCTTCCCGCCCACCGACGGCCCGGACACCTACACCGCGGGCACGCTGTTCCCCCAGTCGTCGAAGAAGGCCGCGCGGGCGATCAACGCGGCCAGCGGCAACCGGCCGCTGGTGGTGCTGGCCAACCTGTCGGGCTTCGACGGCTCGCCGGAGTCGATGCGGAAGCTGCAGCTGGAGTACGGCGCCGAGATCGGCCGCGCGATCGTGAACTTCCGCGGGCCCATCGTGTTCTGCGTGATCTCGCGGTACCACGGCGGCGCGTTCGTGGTGTTCTCGAAGGCGCTGAACCCGAACATGACCGTGCTCGCGCTGGAAGGCTCGTTCGCCTCGGTGCTCGGCGGTGCCCCCGCCGCCGCGGTGGTGTTCTCCGGCGACGTCAACGCCCGCACCGCGGCCGACCCGCGCGTACGGGACCTGGAGACCCGCGTCACGGCCGCCTCCGGCGCCGACCGCGCCGCGTTGACCGCGGAGCTCGACGAGCTCCGCTCGTCGGTCCGTGCGGAGAAGCTCGGCGAGGTCGCCACGGAGTTCGACCGCGTGCACGACATCCGGCGCGCGGTCGAGGTGGGCTCCGTCGACGCCGTCATCCGCGCCGCGGAACTGCGCCCACGGATCATCGAGGCCATCGAGTCCCGCCTGCGTTGACAGGAGGCACCTGGTCGAGGACCTCACCGTGGCTTCTCAAGCCGGCCCGCACCGGTGCGGACGCGTTCTGCGCCTCGCGAACGGCGGACGGCTGTAGACCCACGACCTCGACGTCTTCCAAGCGACCCGCGCCGTGATCGACCGACACGGCGCGGGTCCCTGTCCCGCCGACGCACTCGCCACCATCGCCGGCGTCACCGCCGAGGACGCGCGCCAGGTGGTGCGGTCACACCGTGGTGCGGGACGCCGACGTCTCCTCACCCGGTGTGCCCCGCAGGCGCCGTGTCACCTGGGCGAGGCCCGCTGCGACGAGCGCCGCCGCCACCAGCAGGGCACTGACCCACAGCGGCGAGCGGTAGCCGAGTCCGGCGGCGATGGTGAGGCCGCCGACGGCGGGTCCGACGGCCGCACCCACGTTGAGGGCCGCGGTCGCGAAGGAGCCGCCGAGCGAGGGTGCCTGCGTCGCCGCGTACAGCACCTGGGCGATCAAGGTCGAACCGACGGCGAACGAGAGGGCCCCCTGGACGAAGACGAGCAGGAAGACGGCGGTCGGACTGCCGGCCACGGCGGTGAAGAGCGCCCACCCGGCGAGCAGGGCGATCCCACCCGGAATCAGGACCCGCATCGGCCGCGTGTCCGACAGGCGACCGCCGATGGTCACACCGGCGAACGATCCGAGACCGAACAGCGCCAGCACCGCCGGCACCCAGCGCTCGGAGAATCCGCTGACGTTGACGACCAGCGGGGTCAGATAGGTGAAGGTGCAGAAGGTCGCGGCGTTCACCAGCGCGGCCAGCAGCAGCACGACCAGTAGTCGTGGGCCGCGCAGCGCCCGCAGTTCGCGCCGAGCACGGGGACGGGCCTCGTCCAGGTCGCCGGTCGCCTGAACCGTGTCGGGCACCGAGCGCAGCACGGCGAAGACGGCCGGCAGGGAGATCAGGGCGACGGCCCAGAACGCCGCACGCCAGCCGAACGCCTGGCCGAGCACGGCACCGGCGGGCACACCGGCGACGCACGCGAGCGTGATACCCCCCAGCAGGATGGAGGTCGCCCGCCCCTTGGCGTTCGGCGCGACCATAGCGGTCGCCGCCGCGAGCCCCACAGCCAGGAAACCGGCGTTGGCCAGCGCCCCGAGGACCCGGGTCACCAGGAGCACGGAGAAGGTGGTGGTGACCGCGCCGACGACATGCACGAGCATGAACGCGACCAGGAAGACGAGCAGCGCCCGCCGACGCGGCCAGCGCAGACTGAGGACCGCCATCAGCGGAGCGCCGACGATCATTCCTGCGGCGAAGGCCGACGTCAGCGCGCCGGCGGCCGAGACGGACACATTCAGTTCATCGGCGATGTCCGGAACCAGCCCGGACAACATGAACTCGGACGTTCCCTGGGCGAATACCGCCAGTCCGAGGATGTAAATGGCAAAGGGCATGAGCAGAGAACTCCACAGCCACGTCGAAAGGGATCACGAAGGACACGGGACACCACCGCGGCACTCCCGAATCGGCCGCACGAAGCGTGCGTTCATCTGGGGCACACGGGGGCCTACCGCGTGAAGGAGACCCGGCCTGGCGTCACCAGCGGTACGACGAAGGTGACGGAACTACCGGGAAGAATCAGTCCGTACGACGGTGATCCGGCGGCGAGGGTGACGAAAGAACACGCGGCCTCAGCGATGGCGCTGCCGCGTGACACCACAGGAAGCCACCGAAGAACCGGTGGCTAACGTCTTGACGCCTCGGGACCGGACATGGCCACATGATAGCGAAGAACCGTGGAACTCTTGAGGCCTCGTGTCGGGTGCCGACGGCCGCCGGGCGGGGATGGTGTTCCATCGCCCGGAGTCGGCGGGCCGGGCGCCGGTGTCTTGCCGGGGTGTGGGCGGCAGGAGTCGCGCGTCGAGTACACGGCGGGCACGCTCGTCACGAACTCGGCCGGTCCGGCCCCGAAAGCCCGTTCATGGCTCAGAGGCGGATTCTCAGGAGGCGTTCGTCCGGAAAGAGGAGCGGTAGGACTGCGGCGTGACGCCGACGACGCGCTTGAACCGCTCCCGGAACGCGGTGGCCGAACCGAAACCGGCCTGCGCGGCGATGCGTTCGACACCGTGGCCGGTGGTCTCCAGCAGGAACTGCGCGCGCCGTACGCGTGCTCGCAGCAGCCACTGCAGCGGGGTGGTGCCCGTCTGCTCGCGGAAGCGGCGGCTGAAAGTCCTCTCGCTCATCCCGCTGCGCGTGGCCATCTCCGCCAGCGTCACCTCCTGGGCGAGGTTGTGCTCGATCCACGACAGCACCGGCTCCAGCAGCGACCCCTGGGGTACCGGCGGCTGGGCGTGCGGGACGAACTGCGCCTGCCCGCCCTCCCGTTCCAACGGCGTCACCGACAGCCGGGCCGAGTCCGCGGCGACCGCCGAGCCGAAATCCCGCCGGATGATGTGCAGGCACAGGTCCAGGCCGGCGGCGGCCCCGGCCGAGGTCAGAATCTGGCCGTTGTCAACGTACAGAACATCCGGCTGCACATCCACCTGCGGGAACATCCGGGCCAGCCGACGAGCCGCCACCCAGTGCGTGGTCGCGCTCAGTCCGTCCAGCAGCCCGGTCGCGGCAAGGGTGAACGCCCCCACGCAGATGGAGGCGATCCGGGTGCCGGCGGCCGCGGCCGCGCGCAGGGCGTCGAGCACCTCCCGGGCCGGTGGGGTGGCCTGCTCGGAACATCCCGGTACGACGATCGTGTCCGCCTCCCGCAGCGCCTCCAGGCCGTGCGGGGCGATGAGCGTGAAGGCGTCGCCGGCCACCTGCGGCGTCGCGGCACAGACCAGGACCCGGTACGGCCGGCGCCCGTCCGCCAGCCGGGCACGCCCGAACACCTCGATCGGCGTCGCCATGTCGGCCGCCACCACATGGTCCAGAGCCAGGACCGCCACCGTGTGCATGAGGACACGGTAGGCGAGAATTCGCCGACCACAAACAGGCAGGTGAAGCGCCTGACGCGGCCGTCTTCGCAGCCAGGGCCGGATGGCGGGAACCCGTTGGAGATTGTCGGTTCAGCCCCTGGGACGCCGAGGACGGCCGCTCTAGCCTTGCGCTGCGAGATCCGGGCAAGCGAAGAAGGAGCAGCGCCGATGCATGCGCAGGTCGTCCTGCGTGATTTTTGGACACCATCGCACCCTGATGAGGTGCCGCACGCCGCGGGCATACCGTGATCGCCGAACCGGCGAGGGCCGAAGGCGCCGCCCGCGACCCGCGGCGCACCATCATGGCCGCCGCCCTGGCCCGGCTGCCGGAGATCGGCGGACCGCCGGTCCTGCTGCGCCTCGACAGGGCGGCGGAGCGGACCGGGCAGGTCCGCGTCAACCGAAGCACCCCTACCTCAGAACGGATCGTCACACTCCATGTCCATCGTCATGCCGATCGTCATCGGGCTGATCTGCGTTTCCCTCATGTCCCTGATTCCCGAGCCGCACCGACGCCAGGTCAACGCCGTGCTGGTCGGAGGTGCGGGCGCCGCCTACCTCAGCGGGGGCGGGCTCGGGTACTGGGAGTTCGTCCTGCCGGTCGTCATGACCTATGTCGCCTACCGGGGGCTCAACAGCTGGACCTGGATCGGCATCGGCTGGCTGCTCCACACCGCCTGGGACGTCGTGCACCACCTCAAGGGAAGCCCCATCCTCCCCTTCGCCGAGCATTCCTCCTTCGGCTGCGCCATCTGCGACCCGGTTGTGGCGCTGTGGTGCTTCGCGGGCGGGCCATCGATCTTGGACTGGGCACGTGCCCGCCTGTCCCGCGAGCCAGCGATGCCGATCGGCCCTGCCGAAGAGTGAATCGGCTCAGCTCCAGGTTCAGTCGAAACACCGGCCAAGATCAACTCGCCGAGGACTCCGAGCCGGGCGGACAAGGTCAGCCGGGCGCCCGAGCGCGCGGCCGGCCGCGGTGGCTCGGCGGGTCAACCGCCAAGGGCTTCCGCCATGCGGTCGAGGTCGGTGAGGAGGGCGGCCAGGCGCCGCTGCGGGACCGCGTCGACCATGTGCCGTTCGATGGCGTAGACGGCGGACCGGGCCGCGTCGAGACGACTGCGGCCCTCTGCGGTGAGGTGTGCGGGAAGGGCGCGGCCGTGGTCGGCGCTGGCAGGCCGGAAGATCAGGTCTGCGTCCTGAAGACCGCGAAGGACGACGTTCATGGATTGCCGCGTGACGAATGCGCCGCGGGCGAGCTCGGCGTTGGACAGGCCGGGCTGCTGGTCGAGTAGTTCGAGGCATGCGTACTGCGGCACCGTCAGGCCGTGCTCGCGCAGCGCTTTGTCCATGGCGCCGCGCAGCGCCGCAGCGGTGCGTTTGAGGCGGTATCCCACGTGCTCGGTGACGTCCCGAGCGGGATGGGGCGGGTCTACGGTCTTCCGGTCTTCCATGTCAGCATTTTGACATAGGCGGGCCGCCGCGAGTACATTCCCTTTATGTCAAAGTCCTGACATAAAGGAATTCCGGGAGGACCCATGACCGCCACCGTCGACGGCCCTGACTTCATCGCACTGCAGGTACGCGATGTCGAGGCAGCGGCCGCCTTCTGCGAAAAGCATCTCGGACTGCGGCGGGCATCGGCCTCGCCTCCCGGTGCGGTGGTGTTCGCCACCGCACCGATCCCGTTCGCCGTCCGCGAGCCGCTGCCGGGCGTGGATCTCGATGACGTCGCGCGGCCCGGTCTCGGGGTGGCCCTGTGGTTCCGCACCACGGACGCCCAGGAGTTGCACGACCGGCTCGCCGCTGCCGGGGTGCCCATCATCACTCCGCCCAAGGACGGCCCCTTCGGCCGCATGTTCACTTTCACCGGCCCCGAGGGCTACACCCTCACCGCGCACGGAGGCTGACCATGACCGCCGCCATCATCCCCTCCGGCTCTTTCTCGCTCTCGGCGAGTGTGCGCCTCCCTGAGGGCTCCCCCCGCGAGAGTCGTATCCAGAGCCGACAGGGGAAAACCCGTCTCGGGTGTTCCTCCGGGCCGGTCAGCCGAGGTCGGCGAGTTTATGTTCCAGCACCGCCCGCTCGCGCTCGTTGCCGCACAATCGTACGGCGAGCTCCAGTTCGGTGCGCGCCTCGTCGGCGCGGTCCAGGCGGGTGAGCAGTTCCCCGCGAACGCTCGGCAGCAGGTGCGAGTTCGACAGCGCTCCGGCGGCCACCAGCTCGTCCACGATCGGCAGCGCCGCGGCCGGTCCCCGGGCCATGGAGACCGCCACCGCCCGGTTGAGGTCGACCACCGGTGACGGCGCGAGCCGGCCGAGCGCCTCGTAGATGAGCACGATGCGCTCCCAGTCCGTCGCTTCGACAGACGGGGCGAGGGCATGACATTCGGCGATCGCCGCCTGCAGGCCGTAGGCGCCCAGACCCCGGCCGACCCGCGCCGCGCGAGCCAGGGCGGCTCGTCCCCGGCGGATCGCGGCGCGGTCCCAGCGGCGGCGGTCCTGGCGCTCCAGCAGCACCGGCTCGCCGTCCGGTCCGGTGCGGGAGGGGAAGCGCGCCGCGGTCAGCTCGAGCAGCGCCAGCAGACCGTGCGCCTCGGGCTCGTCCGGCACCAGGCGGCTCAGCACCCGCGCGAGGCGCTGTGCCTCGCTCGCGAGGTCGAGTCGGATCAGACTGTCACCGGAGCTGGCCGAAGACCCTTCCGTGAAGATCAGGTAGACCACACTGAGCACCGAGCCGAGCCGCTCGGCCCGCTCCTCGGCCGACGGCAGCTCGAACGGCACCCGGGCCGCCCCGAGGGTCTTCTTCGCCCGAGTGATGCGGGCCTGCACGGTGGCGGCCGGAACGAGAAACACCTTGGCGATCTCGTCACTGGTCAGACCGCCGACCACCCGCAGGGTGAGCGCCACCCTCGCCTCCCGCGACAGCACGGGGTGGCAGGAGATGAACATCAACGCGAGCACGTCGTCATCGATCTGGTCCGGATCCCACAGCACGCCCTCGGCGTCCCGGGCCGGATCGGCGGGTGCGCCCCCCGAGAGCACATCCCCCTCGCCCAGGTCGCGGGCGAGGGCGGCGTACCTCTCGTCAAGGGCGGAGCGCCGGCGGAACGCGTCGATCGCGCGGCGCCGGCCGACGGTGAGCAACCACCCCGCGGGGTTGCGGGGCACGCCGTCGCGTGGCCAGGTCACGAGTGCCTCGGCCAGCGCCTCCTGGGCGAGGTCCTCGGCCAACGCGAAGTCTCCGGTGTAGCGCGCGAGCGCGCCGACGATCCGTGCGGACTCGATCCGCCAGACGGCGGCAACGGCCTCACGGCCGGTGGGGTCGGCCATCTCCTGCCGATCCGCTCAGAGCTGGCCGGTGGCCTCGCGCCACGCCCGTTCCTTCTGGACCCACTCGTTGTCCTGCGGGAACTCGTCGATCGTGGTGACCCGACGGATCTCGGTCTTGAAACCCGGGCCGGTCATCGGCGACCGCCTGGCCCACTCGACGGCCTCCTCCTTCGACGCCACGTTGAGGATGTAGAACCCGCCGAACAACTCCTTGGTCTCGCCGTACGGGCCGTCGGTCACCACGGGCGGCTCGGCGGAGTAGTCGACGACCACCCCCTCGGCGGCGTCGTCGAGTCCCTCCGCGGCGACCAGCACACCGGCCCGGATCATCTCGTCGTTGTACCTGCCGACGGTCTCGAGCATCTTGCCGAAGTCGATGTCCGCCATCCCCGCGAAGGCCTCGTCGGTGGCGCGCATGATCAGCATGTACTTCATCGTGCTGTCTCCCTGGGTGTTCGGGACCCTCTCGCGGATCCTCTCATCCCTAGGTCGAACGGGAATGCCGTGAATCGACACAACCGCCGATCTTCTTCCGACACTCGAAATGGCGGAGGGCGGGCTTGTCTGTGCGGGCCGTGAAATACGAAAAGGCGAGACCGTTGGCGGCCGGCAGGAGCCGAACGCTCACCCGGTGAGGCCAGGTCCGTCACGCACGCGCCGCACGAGGTCGCCGGCGGTCTCCGGCCACTGGGCGTGGTCGAAGGCGAAGCCCGCCTCGAGCAGGCGGCCGGGGACGACCCGACGGCTTTTCAACAGGAGTTCGGTGTCCGAGCGCAGCGCGAACGCGCCGAGCTCGGCCATCCACTTCGTTACGGACAGGCCCACCGGAACACCCCACACGGAGCGCAGCACGCGCATGAACATGTGCTGTGGTAGGGGCGCGGGAGCGGCGAGGTTCACCGGCCCGGTGAGGTCCTCCCGGTCGGCCGGGAACTCGACGGCGCGGACAAAATCACGGTCGTGGATCCAGGACACGCACTGCACCCTACCCGCGACAGCCGCAGCAGGACGTCGAAGACGCCGCCGGCTCGGGACTCATCACCATGGCGCGGATCCTCGGCGCGGGCCTGTGTCAGGGTGTCCAGGTGCCGATGCGGTCCAGGCGACGTCGCTGCTGGGCGGCGGTCGGCAGGTCCAGGCCTTGGCGGCGGGTGGTGAGGCGTTCGGCGACCACGGTGCGGTGCTGGACGCTCTTGTGGTCGTCGTATTTGAACTTGGCCTGGACGGCGGTGGCCTCCAGGCGTAGCCCGCGGATGCCGGACAGCATGCGCCCGTACGGCGGGCGGTCCACGGCGACCTCGGCGTGGTCGCCGCTGGGCTGGAAGTGGGCGAGCTGCCGGGTCAGCAGATCGGCCTTGGCCTGGGGGTCGTCGATGACGTGCGCGCGGCAGGTGAACTGGACGGCCGCGTAATAGCTGGTCGGGACCCCGTCCCGGGGCGGAACATCAGCGGCGGCGCGCCAGGTACCGGGAACGAAGGCGTAGTCGCCGATGACGGTGAAGGTCACATCCGGGTTGTGCTCGATCGCCTTCCAGACCGGATTCGGGCGGGCGAGATGGACCAGCAGATCACTGCCGTCGCAGACGAAATGGGTGGGGACGACGACGGGCGGCTGGCCGGGCAGGCCGTTGACTGCGAGCTGACCGAAGTCGTGGCCATCGGCGATCCAGGTCTGCCACTCGGCCTCGTCCAGGCTCGCGTCCCAGGGCTGGATGAACATGAGGGAACTCCTTCTGAGTGATCGATGTGATGAAGGCGGTGTCGGACGGTCAGGTGAGGGCCAGCAGGCCGACCGCGACGGCGGCGGCGCCCAGGCCGCCGAGGAAGTCGGCGCATCCGTAGGCCAGGGAACTGCCCAGCGCCAGCAGCAAAGCGATCACGACACCCCGATGTTGTTCAATGGAATGACTACAAGGTACATCAGAACGACCGAAGTATGCCAATAAAACGACCACATAGTACATTTAAACGACCGAGTGAAGGGAGCTATCCAGATGGCCGAGAACGACACCGCCCTGCGGACCGTCGCCCACAACGTCCGGACCGCCCGGCTCCGCGCGGGCTTGTCACTGGAAGAGCTCAGCCGCCGCGCCCAGATCTCCAAGGGCGCACTCGCCGCGCTGGAAAAGGCCCAGGGCAACCCCAACCTGGCCACCCTCGTTCGCCTTGCCGACACGCTCGGCATCTCGGTGCCCACCCTTATGCAGGGCCCGCCCGAAGGCCGTACCGTCCGCATCGCCAGCGCCGAGGAGATCGAGCCGCTGTGGACCGGCGAACACGGCGGTCAGGCCCGCCTCATGCTGGTCACCGCCGGTGCGGCGCCGGTGGAGGTGTGGCGGTGGCGCCTGCACCCCGGAGAGGACTCCCCGAGCCGGCCCCACCAGGCCGGGGTCATGGAGACCGTCAGCGTCACCACCGGCCAGATGACTCTCGTCGTCGATGGCACCGAGCACACCGTCACCGCCGGGCAGAGCGCCATCTTCAACGGCGACTGCCCGCACACCTACCGCGGCGCCGGCACCGGTCCCTGCGACCTGATCATGACCGTGCACCTGCCGCCCGGCCCCACCTGACCGTCCTGTCCACGAGGAAATAGGTGTCGATCTACACCGGCGAGGGGGCAAGCACGATCTTCTCCGGCTAATGTCAGAGCTAGGAACACGATCGACGCTAGCATAGCGTTGATAGGGCTTCTAGTGATGCTAGGTTCGTCTCATGTCGATTCAAACGCGCCGGGAGCGGGAGCGGGCGGAGCGGGAGCGGTTGATCATCGCAGCGGCCCGGGAGCTGGTCGAGGCCGAGGGCTGGGAGGCGGTGACGACCCGTCGCCTCGCCGAACGGGTCGAGTACAGCCAGCCGGTGCTCTACAGCCACTTCAAGGGCAAGGACGCCATCATGGCGGCGGTCGCGGTCGAAGGCTTCGCCGACCTGGCCGCCGAGCTGCGCGCGGCCCGTACGTCGGCGGCCGACCCTCGCCAGGCCCTCGCCGACGTCGGCGCCGCGTACGCCGCGTTCGCCGAGCAGCGACCCGCGTTGTACGACGCGATGTTCACCCATGCCGTCGACCTGCCGCCCGCCGGCCCCGAAGCACCGGCCGCCCCGCATGCGGCCTTCGGCGAGCTACGCGAGGCCGTACGGCCACTGGCCGGGGAGGACGACCTGGGTCTGCTCACCGAGACCCTCTGGGGCGGCCTGCACGGACTGATGACGCTCACGCGGGGCGGCAGGCTCCGGCACGAGGGCCACGAGCGGCGGCTGGCGTTGCTGCTCGGCCGCTTCTCGCGCTGATCCGCTGATCACAATTGTCCTCCCGCGTCTCACAGCCGGTGTCCCCCCTTCGGGGCAAACCCCTACAGGCGCTGGCCCACATCAGCCCGGCCAGCAGCGAAACCGTCAACTTCCTCAGGGCCATCTCCGTGGAGATCGACACCGACGACGCCAGCGGCTACCGGCCCCTGCGCCACCATGCTCCTCCCTGATGAGACACCCTCCGCCCTGACCGCTGGGCAGGTGGCCCCGATCCACCTCGCCGGGCGCCATCAGGCCGCCCGCGCCGCGCCCGGCCGGCCCCTGGTCCACGTCAGGGTGTGCCGAACCAGCTGGAGAGCGCTTCGCGCAGCGCCGGCGCGGCGGTGTCGGCGGGTTCGTCGATGGGTGCGGCCCAGGCGATGTGGGCGTCCGGGCGGATCAGCAGGACATCGGCCGATCGCCGGCCGGTCTTGGCGGTGTGGACGTCGACGCGCTGCCCCCAGGCGCGGGCGGCCTTGCGAAGGTCGGGGCGGTCGGCGAGGTCGAGGAGGATGGGCCGGGCAGGGTGCAGGAGTTCGGCGACGCCGGTGATTCCCTGGTCGGTGTGCAGGGTGAGGTCGGGCGCGAAGGTGCCGGCCAGGGGGTTCGTGCCGGGCATCGGGTAGCGGATGTCGGCGCCGGCGACCATGGCTCCCATGCGGCGCAACGGCTGCTCGTCGGCGAGCAGTTCGGAGAACACTTCGCGGAGCGCTTCGGCGGCCGCGTCGTGCCCGCGCCGCAGCGCCACCTGGGCTCGGGTGTGCAGCATGGTACGGGCGCCGGCGAGGTGGCGTTCGGCGTGGTAGGTGTCCAGCAGGCCGGCCGGCGCCCGGCCGTGCAGGTCGGCGGCCAGCTTCCAGGCCAGGTTGACCGCGTCCAGCAGGCCGGCGTTGAGCGCCACGCCGGTGGCGGGGAACAGGTGCGCCGCGTCGCCGGCCAGCAGGATGCGCCCGTCGCGGTAGCGCTCGGCCTGGCGGGCCTTGAAGGTGAAGCGCGACAGCCGTGTCGATCCTGCCAGGGGCAGATGCGCGCCGAGCACGCGGCGGATGCTGTCCTGGAGTTCGGTCAGGGTCATCGGGACGTCGTCGTCGTACTCGGTGGTCTCGTCCTCGATGGTGTAGAGGGAGACGCTCGGGGCGCCGGGTGAGGAGCCGACGCCGAGCAGGCCCGCGCGCTGGCCGCCTACCGCAAGGGCGAATCCGACCTGATCCACCGCGACGGCATGTGGCTGCTGATCGCCACCTGTGACGTCCCCGA
>NZ_JBFAQY010000051.1:0-37552 GCF_040678965.1 Streptosporangium sp. NPDC049248 | reverse complement strand
CGTTGTCGAGCTCCACACAGTCCACGACCGCGCCCGCCTCGACAGCAGCCGCCGCGATGTTGCCGGTACCGGCTGAGGCCAAGGATCAGGCGCGCCGCCAACGCCAGTACGGGTCGCTGCTCTTGTACAGGCACCGGTACTTGCGGTTGGTGACCTTGGCATACCCGTACTTTCCGTGTGCGGCCTTCGGGCAGAAGGCGCCCGGGGTGATGCACCGCCAGACCTTTCCGTCCTGCCGATACTGGCAGGCGGTGTGAACACCTGCGGAAACGGCAGGGGCCTGGGCGTGGAGGGTCGCCGCCGACGCGGGCAGGGCTACGGCGGCCGGTGCGATCAGGGCGCTGCCGACCAGGGCCGCCGACACGAGCAAGTTCTTGAGCAAGGGGAGGCTCCGAAGGGAGGGAATGTGTGCTCTTCTTATGACTCCTGGCAGGCACAGCCGGTTTGCTGGGGATGTGTTAAGAATCCGGCTTTTTCCAGTGGCTACGAGCTCGGCACGCCGTGGCGGTTGGCATCGCTCGCCAACGACGGCGCCCACGTCGGAGGCACGCGGTGACCGGACTGCAGCATTTCTGAAGGCGCCGCGGACGCGTCCATGAAAGGCCGAGGTGCGACACCAGTGCGCCTTTTCGATGGGACGAAGGTCGCCGCACCGTCATCCGCGCTGAACTGGACGCCCTCTTCTTTCACCTTTACGGCATCTCCCCTGACGACGCCGCTTACATCCTCGACACCCTCCCGATCATCAAGCGCAAGGATGAGGCCAAGTACGGCACATACCGCACTAAGGACCTCATCCTCGCTGAGTACGACCGCATGGCCGCAACAGGCGTGAGCCTCATCACCCCCTCGTCGACGGCGAGAATTACACCTCCACCCTCACCCCGCCCTCGGGCCACGGCCCCTGCCATCCCGTGGCACACACCGCAGCCGCCGACCGAACGGAAGACGAAGGAGTTTGAGGCCCGGCGAGCACCCTGAGTTCCGGTGACATACATGGCAGGCTGTTTCGGCTGCGCGTTCGGTATACGTACATGAGTATTCGCCGAGGGGAAGCACTGTTTGGTCCACCGCAGATCTATAGGCAGCTTTTCATCGCCGCTAGAATTGGAATAGCGTCGATCTTTTCTTGGCTCAAGCTGTCCCAGTAGAGTCCTTGCGGTCGGCGCTGTGGTCCACACTCGATGACCTCATCCGGCGTCACGATCAGATCGACGCTGAAGTCATGCTTGGTTTCCGGCAGTTCATCGTCGACCACCTGCAGAGAGTGCACCGTCGTCACGATTGTTGTCTTCGGCCCGATCAACCCCGCCTCTTGTAGCAGGGCTACTTCGATATCGGAGTAGCCGGCGCCCTTACCCAGCCGGACGCCACGCCGGTTGACCGCGACACTGCCGCACACGATCAGATCGACCGGCCGCATATCGTCCACGCCGATCTTGCGTGCCACGGTCGCGGCCACCTTGCTCGACGCGGCTTCGGTCGGGGGTACGGTCAGCGTCGCCGGATCGAGCAGGTAGAACGGCAGTTCCTCGGCCAGCTTGGGCACGGCCATGTAGACCAACCGGCCCTCGACAAGCGCCCGCACTCGGACCGGAAGCTGTGCCTTATCCGGTACGGACTTGATGACCTGGGCGGCCTGCCACATGGGCAGTTCGGCCAGGCGGTCGGCGGTGGCCTCGGCTCCGAAGAAGGTGGGGATGCGGCCGTGGACACCGGGCGGCGCGGCCCGCTCGCGCTCCAGCAACGCCCATACTCGCTCGCGGATCGCTTGTTTGGCCTGGTCGGTGCCCGAACTGGTCAACTTCGCTCCCTACGCCGCTGCCATAAGGGTGAGCAGACGGTCGTACACGTCCTGGACGATCGGCATCCGCCGCCAGGGCCGCAGTTCCCGGCCCGCTCCGAAGACGATGCCGAGCCCACCGCCACCCCAGGGCCCCGGCGTTCCCGAGTTCTGATGCGGTATGGCGACGTTGAGTGTTTGGCCAGGTGGAGTACGAAAGAGCGCGACTTCTGCTGATCTTTCAGGTCTCGAATCCGAAGATCGTCGCAGGAGTCGCGCTCGTGTCCCCATCTTCCCTGACCAGCTCTCGTCTCGTCCCTGCTCTTGACCAGCTCGCCGACCTGGCATTGTGGGAAGCCGAGCTGGCGGCCGATCCGATCATGGTGGAATCGGCGTTGATGCGCCGGTTGGCGACCGTGCCCGATCGCCGCTCGGCCTGCGGACTGCGGCATCCGCTGGTGGTCATCTTGACGTTGACCGCATGCGCGACGCTCGTGGTCGGCAGCGACAGCATCGCGGCGATCTGGCAGTGGGCCGCCCGCACTTCGCAAGCCGTGCTGGAGCGGCTGGGCGCTTACCTCGATCCGTTCACCGGCCGGTTCGTCGTCCCCAGCGAAAAGACCTTCCGCCGCGTCCTGCCCGACCTGGACACCGACGCGCTGGACGCGGCGATCAGCGGCTATGTGGCTGACGTGGTCCGCCGGCAGGCACCCATGCCGCAGATACCCCACACCCCCGGACCGCCTGAGCGGGAGCAGCGACGCGCAGCTCAGCGGCAGCGCACGCATCCCGCCCCGGACGGGCTGCTGCCCGGCGCCGCCCTCGACGGCAAAGCGCTGCGCGGCGCCCGGACGGCCGATGACGGCCGAGTCTTCCTCGTCGGGGCGATCAGCCACGAGCACGGCGTGATCCTGGGCCAGTGCCAGGTCGCTGACAAGCGGGGTGAGGGGCCGGCCGCCCGAGCCCTGCTGCCGCGGCTGGAGGTGGCCGGGATGGTGCTGACCCTGGACGCGCTGCACACCACCAAGGCCACCGCCCGCCTGATCACCCAGCAGCTGGGCGCCCACTACATCCTCATCCTGAAGGGCAACCAGCCACTGGTCCGTGCTGCCGCCCAAGCCCTGCTGATCGGCCCGGACGCCGACTGGACCGACACCACCGCCATCGACGACGATCACGGGCATGACCGCACCGAACGCCGCACCATCCGCACCACCCCCGCCGATGAGTCCCTGTTCCCCGGCGTCCGGCAAGCCTTCCGGCTCCGCCGCGACATCGGCGACCCGGACGGCGTCTGGACCAGCAAGGAAATCGTGTACGGCATCACCAGCCTGCCCGCCGACCTGGCCGGGCCTGCTCATCTCAACCACTACGAACGCGCGCACTGGGGCGTGGAAAACCGTCTCCACTGGGTCCGCGACGTAACATTCCGGGAGGATCACTCCTAGGTCAGGACGGGGACCGCGCCCAGAGCCCTGGCCAGCTTCAGAAACCTGGCGATCAGCACCGCCCGTCTGGCAGATCGGGCCAACATCGCCCACGCACGCCGAGACCTCCTCGACCATCAGGACGCCTTCGCCGTTTACAACATCTGATCAACTAACGGGAAGGCAGACATAGCGAATCAACGCCGGGGCCGTGGTTGAATCCAGGGACCATAAAGCCATCGTCATCGGAAGTGTCGAGGGGTTCGAACAGGGGCGAGATATATACGACATCGAAGGTGACCCCTATCCGGATAAGCGTGTGGTCATGCACGTTCGCGTCGACTCCACCATAAAGGACAACGGGATTGTCAGTGACGGTCGCGTATATGTCGACCTGGACCAGGGGGCTTATATCAAAACGGAAAGCCCAGCAGGTCTCTTGACGATTTCTGAAAGGCCATACCCGCCGGTGTGAAAGTGATGCTGTTCCTCTTCTCGGATCGGCGAACGGCCTTGCGGATCGAAGGGGCTGAGAACGGCCTGCCGAGTGGTGCCGTTCTGGCGGTCCCGGACCCCCAGGGGATGGTCTTCGACAACGGCTCGAAGCTCGTGGGTGGACAGGAAGACCTGGAAGGCGAGTGGAAGGCGATGGGGAGCGTCGACGAAGTCGCCCTCCGGGTGAAGAAGGCGCTGGGCCTCGAATGACCTGATGACCCACAGGCAGAGCCCGGATTACAGGGGGAGACCTCAGACCACAGTCGTCGCTGAGGGCAACGTGTTCGGCTACATCGCCGGTGGCAGGGGGATGGTGTAGAGGGCTCTCTTCCCGCTCAGCCATTGGTGGTCGATGAACCGGCCGCTCATGCGGCCGGTGAGGAAGAGGTAGGTCTCCAGGCAGACTCGTCCGTGGTGTTCGGGTTCGACGATCCAGGATCCGGAGCGCACGACTTCGGGGGACTCGGGGCAGCCGACTTCTCGGAGGTAGGGCTCGAGCATGGAGCCGGGTTCGGTGATGACCTCTCCGTACCAGCGTTGGGTCGCCCAGGCGGTCGTGGTGCCGTCGCCGTAGAGGAGGTCGTAGACGTAGGCGTTCATGGTGCGGATCTGGAGGAAGCGCAGGCCCGCGTCCGTCAGGCCGGTGGTCACCGGGGGTGGGCCGCTGATGGTGAGGGCGTGGGTCCAGCCGTCGGCGTGGGGGCCGAGCCAGGCGCGTTCGGTGAAGGCCATCGGCCGGTAGTGGGTCATGGCGGTGGCGAGGTCGCAGTCCTGGCGGGAGGTGAGATCCGCGCCAAGCAGGGCGGCCACCGCGTCGGTGTCGCCTGATTCGATCCAGGTGCCGGTGAATCCGCGGGCCATTCCCGTACCGCGCAGGAGCTCCCATTGGTCATTCACGGGGCCATGCTCCGTTCGGGATGCGGCAGAGCAGTCCCGGTGTGGTGAACCAGGTGTCGTCGATGAATCTGCCGGTCGTGTATGCCAGCGCGGCGAGGTAGAAGTTCATCTCCTGGGCGATGTCGGAGGAACCGACGAGACCTGCTCCCTCCTGCCGAGGGCGGTCCCAGTGATCCGCGGGGATGTCCTCCCACTCGCCCCCGTTGACATAGACCGGCTCGCTGAATTCGCCGTCGTCGTAGGTCAGATGGTAGGCCCGGCCGTTCAGCTGCGGGAGCGATTCAAGGGCACGCCATGGGAATGATCCGGACACGGTGAACATCTTGATCCAGTTGAGGCTCTGCTCGGACACCCACACGACGTTCTCTTCCGAGTAGGGGAGATACCACCGACGCGCCTGGTTCAGGTCGCAGGCGAGTGTCTCCTTCTCCGCTCGCAGCGCGGTGACCGCCGCGCGGTAGTCGGGTGCCTCGACCCACGCGCACTCGAACCTGTCCGCCAGACCTCGCTCTTCGAAATACGACCACTGGTCGAGTTTTTCGCGGCTTGTCATGAGGCTCCCATTAATACTTGCACCAGCTGTAGCTGTACTACTGATTATCCGCCTGGAATAAACCTCGTTCATTTCTTGGTTCCGCGCACTTTGATGCGGTTTATGATCTTGACGATCCTTCGTGGTCATACATATTCCGCGCATGCTTTCAGTATCGCCAGGCGTGCTCGCTGGCCGGGACTGCCGCCTCCGACTCGCGAGGCCCAGTGAGACGCGAGTTCGGCGGCTTGCCTTTCGTTCGGGTCGAGCGCGCCCAGCAGGGCATGCAATACTGCGGTTTGATCCGAGGGTGTGCCTGGAAGATCGTGTCGCCCACTCTGGAGGGCGAGTTCTTGCACCTGCTTCCTCAACTCTGCAGTAATGAGCCTGGAGTCTAAAGTCGCCGCCAACACGCTGTGGATCACGTCACTTCCGAGACCCGCGATTTCCACTGCGATCCGCGCACACAACTCCGCGGTCTTCCTGCAGTGCCCATGCGGATCGGCAACGATCTCCGCGATTTCCGGATCCGTCGCGACGGGGTGATCGCGCAGGTTCTCCGGCAATACTTTACGAGGAGCCCTCCGAATGATGTAGCCCTCATGAGGTTCTGTGAGCCACTCATCACCGAGTCGCATTCCCGTGACCCGCTCAGCCAGCGCGTAGGCGGCCTCCAGCCAATTTTCGCCAGCGGAGTCCGCCCGGCACGGCAGATCTCCCATCAAAGCTTCCAGTGTGCGAATTTCTGGCTCATCGTCACTGATGTGTTTGACTCGAAGGGGATTGCCGCCGTCTCGGGAGTACTGCCACTCAGGACTGCCGCCGCCGAAAACACAGAATGCCTCCCCATGGGCGGAAAGTCGGCGTATGACCTCCGTGGCGGTGGTTTCCTGGCCGCTGGGCTCGACTGTGATCGTCCATCCAGATCGAGTGCCAAGGAGAACGATCGGATCCTGTTCCTCGGCGGATGACGGGTCATGCCGATCCCTGTACTCGGAGGCCTCGGAGAGGGTCCACCTACCCACCGGCTCCGCTGAATTTCCAAAACATGAGGCAACCTCCGCGACATCCGGAATCCTGCTCCAGGAGACACAGGTATAGCTGCGTAGATCGAAATGGATATCGAGCAGCTTTCGGTAATGCTTGATCTCCTCGATGATCATTCGCCAATCCACTCATGACTGTCTGACCGTAGATGAGGCCGGTCTCCATTATGGTCGGACATGGAGACCGGCCTCATCTCAGCAGCAGCCGGTGCTCGCTGCGGCGCCGGCCGGCTGATCCGGGGCCTGCTCCGCGGCCGGCCCGCAGGCGCACGGGGCCGCGGGGTCCTGATCGGCGGCCGCGGACTTGCCGAGGACGTCGGCGTCGGCCTTGACCACGTACACCTCCCACGGCTCGGCGCCGGGGCCGGTCACCCACACCTTGTCCTGCAGGGCGTAGCAGCAGGAGGTGTCGTTCTCTTCGAAGGTGGCGAGCCCGGCGTCCTTCAGTCGCTGGGTGGCCGCCTCCACCTGGGCGGTGTCGGTGACCTCGACGCCCAGATGGTCCAGGCGGGTGTCGTGACCTTCCTCACCCTCCAGGAGCACCAGCTTCAGCGGCGGCTCGGCGATGGCGAAGTTGGCGTAACCGGGGCGGCGCTTGGCGGGCTCCACGCCGAACAGCTTGGAGTAGAAGGCGATCGAGCCCTCCAGATCGGCGACGCGCAGGGCGAGCTGGACACGGGACATGGTGGTCCTCCACGAGGTTCCGGCGGGTGGTGGCGGTCACCACCCGCACCGCTGTTTCGATGGATATCTATTCAGTGGGTGTCGTCAGCTTGCAATGCTGCTTAGAGATCTGTCAACTTAGAGCTATGTCGAAACAAGCGCTGCCGATCGTGGACCTGGCCGGGACCGGCGAGACCGGGCAGGTGTGCTGTGCGCCGCTGGCGTGCGAGCCGCTGAACGCGGTCGAGGCCGAGGAACTGGCGCCGTTGTTCAAGGCGATCGCCGACCCGGTGCGGCTGCGCCTGCTGTCGCTGATCGCCTGCCACGAGGGCGGCGAGGCGTGCGTGTGCGACCTGACCGGCGCCTTCGAGCTGACCGGGCCGACCATCAGCCACCACCTGAAGGTGCTACGCCAAGCCGGGCTGATCGACTGCGAACGGCGCGGCACCTGGGTCTACTACTGGGTCAACCCGGGCGTGCTGGCGCGACTGTCGGCGATCCTGGGGCCGCGCATGCCGGCGATGGCGTGAGCGGCGCCGCGCAGGCACCGTCCACCCCGGCAGGGGCCGAAGCGGTGCCGCCGGGGCGGTTGTCGACGCTGGACCGGTTGCTGCCGGTCTGGATCGCCGCCGCGATGGCCGCCGGGCTGGTGGCGGGCCGAACGATCCCCGGTCTGGGTGCCGCTCTGGAGGTCGTGCAGGTCGACGGCATCTCGCTGCCGATCGCGCTGGGCCTGCTGGTGATGATGTATCCGGTGCTGGCCAAGGTCCGCTACGACCGGCTGGGGACGGTGACCGGTGACCGGCGGCTGCTGGCCACCTCGCTGGTGCTGAACTGGGTGGCCGGCCCCGCGCTGATGTTCGCCCTGGCCTGGCTCTTCCTGCCCGACCTGCCCGCCTACCGCACCGGCCTGATCATCGTCGGGCTGGCCCGGTGCATCGCCATGGTCGTCATCTGGAACGACCTGGCGTGCGGGGACCGGGAGGCCGCCGCCGTGCTGGTCGCGCTCAACAGCGCCTTCCAAGTGATCGCCTTCGCCGGGCTCGGCTGGTTCTACCTGGTCGCGTTGCCTGGCTGGCTCGGCCTGCCCGCCGCCGCGCTGGACGTGTCCACCTGGGACATCGCCCGCTCCGTGCTCATCTTCCTCGGAATCCCGCTGGCAGCCGGGTACCTCACCCGCCGCCTGGGGGAGAAGACCAAGGGCCGCACCTGGTATGAGACCCGTTTCCTGCCGAAGATCGGCCCGGTGGCGCTGTGGGGGCTGCTGTTCACCATCGTGATCCTGTTCGCCCTGCAAGGCGACGCGATCACCTCCAAGCCGTTCGACGTCGCGCGGATCACGCTGCCGCTGCTGGTCTACTTCGCGCTCATGTGGGTCGGCGCCTTCGCCCTGGGCCACCTGGTCGGTCTGGGATACGCGCGCACCGCGACGCTGGCGTTCACCGCGGCGGGCAACAACTTCGAGCTCGCCATCGCGGTCGCGATCGCCACCTTCGGCGTCACCTCCGGTCAGGCCCTGGCCGGGGTGGTCGGCCCGCTGATCGAGGTGCCCGTCCTGCTCGCGCTGGTCTACCTCTCCCTGGCCCTGCGTCACCGCCTCACCCGCGTTTAAGGAGCCTTCATGTCCACAGTCCCCGAGGTTTTGTTCGTCTGCGTGCACAACGCCGGACGCTCCCAGATGGCCGCCGCCCTGCTGGAGCAGCACGCCGCCGGAGGTGTCACCGTCCGCTCGGCCGGATCCGCCCCCGCCGACTCCATCAACCCGGCCGTCATCACGGTCATGGACGAACTCGGCCTGGACCTGACCCGCGCGTTCCCCAAACCGCTCACCAGCGAGGCCGTCCAGGCCGCCGATGTGGTCATCACCATGGGCTGCGGCGACGCCTGCCCGATCTTCCCCGGCAAACGCTACCTGGACTGGCAGCTGGCCGACCCGGCCGGCCAGGGCATCGAGCAGGTACGCCTCATCCGCGACGAGATCGACGCCCACGTCCGCGCGCTGCTGGCCGAACTGGTCCCCGCCGCAGGCCGGACATGACCACCACCGCGGGGCCGCGCGTCACGGCCATGACCGCGAGGCATGGCGCCCAGGTGCTGGCCATCTACCGGCTCGGCATCGACGAGGGCCAGGCGACCTTCGAAACCACCGTCCCGACCTGGGAACACTTCGAGGCGGCCAAGCTGCCCGCGCACAGTCACGTCGCCGTCGACGCCGGCGGTGACCGGGACGGTGACCGGGTGCTGGGCTGGGTCGCGGCGGCCGCGGTCTCCGACCGGTGCGCCTACGCCGGGGTGGTGGAGCACTCGGTCTACGTCCACCCCGCCGCCCGAGGCCGCGGTGTCGGCTCCGCGCTGCTCGCGGCGTTGATCGCCTCCACCGAGGCCGCCGGAATCTGGACGATTCAATCCGGCGTCTTCCCCGAGAACACCGCGAGCCTCGCCCTGCACGCACGCGCCGGGTTCCGGATGATCGGCACCCGCGAGCGGATCGGCCGCCACCACGGCGTCTGGCGCGACGTCGTGCTGATCGAGCGCCGCAGCCCGGTCATCTCCTGACACCACCTCCGAGCCCGTCGGCGGGCCGCCCTTCGGGTGAGGAAGGCACTGGGCGCCGACTGACCTGACGACACACCATCGGCGTCCGGACCGCAGAGGAAACCTCATCTACGCCAAGGGCAACGCTCCACACGCGGTCCACCGCGTCCGGCACGCCCTCGAACTGAACCAGCCACCGGCCAGGTTGCTCACCGAGGTGAGCAACCTGGCCCGGCGGCTGGTCACGGTCATGCCCGTATAGCCGTGCTCGTCAGCCGAACTCGCCGTTCCTGACCCCGCTGGCGAAGGCGGACCACTCCGAGGGGGTGAAGATCAGGCCCGGCTTGTCAGGGGCTTTCGAGTCACGTACCGCGACGATGCCGGGAAGGTTGCGGGCGACTTCCACGCAGTTGTTGTTGTCACCCTGACTGAGGGTGCTCTTGAGCCATTCGGCGCCGGACAGATCCATCGGTGCCTCACAACCGGTCGATCAGGTTGATCGTGGCCATGCCGGTACAGCGGGCCTGTCAGGCGAAGTCGCCGTTCCTGACACCGCTGACGAACGCGGACCATTCGTCCGAGGTGAACTTCAGGACGGGGCCGCAGGGGTCTTTGGAGTCCCGTACGGCCTGGCCCCCACCGGGGAGCGCCGCGACCTCGACACAGTTGTCACCCGAGCCGGAAAGTGAGCTCTTTCGCCATGTCAGGGGGTAGGGCTGGGGAGTGTTCATGATCGCCTCTCAGTTCAGTCGATCGATCAAGTCGGTCAGACGCGCCACAGATGATTCTGGACTGAGCGCAGATGACCGTATGAGGTCGAAGATGAGCTTATAACGCTCAATCTCTTCAGGAGACTCCAGGTAAAGGTCACTTGTTGCGGTTTCGATGTAGACGATGCTCGGATCACCCTGGTCTCGGAAATTTAAGATTGTGAATGCACCGTCCATTGCAGCGTGAGCTCCGGCAGAGTCGGGAAGGATCTGCACGTAGATATTTGGTTTGGTGCTTATTTCGATGATGTGCCGCAATTGTTGCCGCATCACCGATGGGCCGCCTATGGTTTTGGTCAGCGCGGCTTCGTCGATCACTGCCCACAGGGTAGGACGTGTTTCGTCACGCAGGATGGTTTGTCTTGCCAGCCGTGCCTCCACACGGCGACTAATTTGCGGACTTTCCATCACTTGGCCACCTTTGAACATTGCTGTGGCGTAGTCCTCGGTCTGGAGCAGTCCCGGCACGCGAAGATCCTCATACGTGTTGATCAGGGACGCTTCTGCTTCGAACCCTGCCAGGGAACCACGCCAGATGTCTTGATAGTTGGCCCACCAGCCCTTTTCTCTCGACTGGCGGGCCAGCGTCAGGATGGCCTCACGTTGTGCTCGATCCGTCACTGAGTAGAGATCCAGAAGCGCCCGGATGTTTCCTAGATCAGGTCTGGTCCACTTGTTGGCCTCCATCTTGTTGAGACGACCACGTGACCACTCCAGTCGGCGCCCTGCTTCTTCGACGCTGAGTCCGGCTTGCTCGCGTAGACGAATGAGTTCGGCGGAGAGGCGGCGTCGGCGGACAGTAGGACTCGCCATCATTTCTCCCTTTATATTGCAAATGGGACATAATCCCGCATCGAAACTATCGCCTTGAAAATATCTACGTGATCGGTCACGATGAAGATAGCACTCGTAGCGCTGTGTGATGGCGGTCGCTCATGAATGATCATGCATGGCTCGTAGAGAAGCGTGTCGACCATGTGTATGCGCGGCACGTTGTTCATGGAGATCAAGGAAGTGCGGAGACCCCGCTGCATACCTGATCACAATTCAGGCTGACGGTAGAAGCGCTCACGGTTCTATTTGGCGCGTGACCAGGAGTGCTTGCTGTACCGCTTATCGCAATGCGCTCGTTTCGATCACAGCGAGGGAAGACAATCCCCGGCGTCCTCGGGCCTGGTGACGCAACCACCGGCCCGAGGACTGGATCAAGAAATCGGAGTCCCCTGATCTATGAAGAACCCTAACGCTGTCCCTCCACATCCCATAAGGGCTGACAACAAAACGCGGGAGGCATGCTGGGATCTGCCCGCTGATCCCGAAGCGGTCGGTAAGGCGCGCGGCCTCGCACATGAGGTCCTCACCGCCTGGGACATGTCCTCCGTGGCGGAGAACGTGACCATGGTGGTGTCCGAGCTGGTGAGCAACGCGATCCTGCACGGCAAGGCGCCGATCACCCTCGCCCTGTTTCAGTACGGGCGGGTCGTGCGGGGGGAGGTCACCGACCACAGCGCCGGGTGGCCGAACCCGGTCCCGGCCGGTCCGGAGGGGGAGCACGGTCGCGGGCTGGCGATCGTCACGGCCTACGCCGATCGCTGGGGCGTCGTGCCGGCGTCGGAGGGCAAGCCGGCGGACGGCAAGACCGTCTGGTTCGTCTGCGCGGAATGGAGGTCCCGGTGAGCGGTCCGCTGCCCATTCCGGACCTGCCCGACGGGGTGCGCCTGTGTGCGGGGTGCGGCACCCACATCGTCACGCTGGCCGCCGCGGTACGCCTGATCTGGGCCGACGTCACCGACGACACGATCTCGGCCGAGACCGTCGAGCAGATCACCGCGCCGGTCACCGACATCTGGGTCGACGTGCTGTGCAACCCGTCCTGCTCAGCGGGCGACCACGAGCCACGCTCGGGCTGACCGCGATGTCACCGCGCCGGTTTTGGGCGCCGAGCCGGTCATGCCCTGCTCACCGGGCTTCGCGCCCGGTGGGTGGGGCCTGAGGTAGGGGCCAGTGGAGGGGCGCTTAACTAGGAAAACATCGAGGTGATTTCTCGCCGTGTTTGAACTCTCACGGTTTACGATGCCCGCATGTCGGTCGGGCCGCTGATCCAGGAGCTACGGTTGGGGTTGCACCTGTCGCAAACCGACCTGGCGCACCACCTCGCCACTGTATCGGGCAGAAAGACCATTACCCGTGAAACCGTATCCAAATGGGAAAACGAGAAGGTAACCCCTGGCCCATTCTGGCGACGGCACCTCGCGACGGTGCTGCAAGTACCACTGTCGTCGCTGGAGGCGGAATTAGTGAAGCGCCGTACGTTCTTGGTCGACGCCGTAGCCCTGGGAATCGCCCCGCTTGCTCCCGCGCAGGACAAAGCGGATATCACCGAGATCTTCGCCTCCGTCAGTGGAGGCGATGCAGAGCTCTTGGGTGCCGTCCAGACCACTTACCGGACCGACCTGCACCTGTCCGGCCTCGCCGTCCGAGACCGGCCGACCATCTACCGCCTCGTGAAGTGGATGCACGACGGGGCGACCCCTGTTCTCCGTGTCAACGCGGCGGGGATCATCGCCAAGTCCCGGGACTTGGAGCTGAGTGACATGGCCGCAGCCGCCATGCTGCGGGACGTAGAGGTCCGGCGGCTTTACCTATCCGCTGTTGCCGCCCGTGTGGGCACCCGGACGGAGGCGCTCATCGGCGAACTGTCCAACCCCCGTGATGCGGGGGCGAGATGGTGTGCTGCCGTCATGCTCCAGAGGAAGAGCGACGAAGCCGCAAGAGCTGCGCTGCTTCGTGCACTGAGAACCGAGCCGGTGCGCGAGACTATCCGCACGATCGGCCTTGCAATCCAGGGAGAAGACCCATGCACGTGATTGAGATCCAGGAAGGCGAACTCGTCTCCGAGATCAGCCGGCAGGCGAAGGAGCTGGGCATTCTGAACGGTGCCATCGTCTCCTTGATCGGGGCCGCGGATTCATTCGTTGTCTCCACAATGCCCGCAAAAGACCCAACGGCGGACAATATCACTGAATACGACATGACTGGCGAAATGACCGGTACCGGCGAGATCGTCGATGGCAAGCCGCATGTTCATGTGGTCATGGGTGTCGAGGGCGATAGGGGAGTTACTGGACATTTGCACAGCGCCCAAATTGGCCACTGGTTCGCCCGTGTTTATGTGATTCCCGTCAGCTGAACTTGTCACCCCCCGTGCCACTCCCCAGCACCTCTTTCTTATTGGTTATCTGGGCGTATGACAGTTACCGAAGTGAGGGCGCTGGGAGCGCACTTGATGCAGGCAGATGAAGAGGTCAGCGCGGATTCCTGGCGTGAGCCGATGGGGTGGCGACACGTCTCGGGATGTCCTACGTCATCGCGCATGCGGACGAGGTCGCACCACAACTGCTCTGCTCCGTACGTCGGCACCGCCGCGGGCCGCATTCCCCGGGTCATGATGGTCCACGACCTCCAACTCGCGCCGAGCCGCAAGCTCCCCGGTAGGGGAATCCCTCCCCAGGATGGTCCAATGCCCTATCGAGGGCCACAGCCGTCCTGGCTGTAGGTGAACGCTCACGTCATCCCTTCTTCGGCAGGGAGGGCGAAGGGCGGGAGTAGTCGAAGGGCACAACGCGCCGAAGGGCGAGCCGTCACCTCCTGATGCCCGCGAGCACCACACCCCCGAGGAAGGAGCGCCGCGAGATGGAAGACGAGGTGAATTTCAATCGGTGGTTCGGCCGGGCCAAAACCCTGGTACTCCAACCGACCACGCTGTGCAACCTCGATTGCGTGTACTGCTACCTGCCATTCCGGCGACTCAGCAATGAGATGTCACCTGAGGTGGCCCAAGCCGTTGCCGCCTCGGCTGCGGATCTGACCGGCTCTGGTGACGAGCTGGACATTGTGTGGCATGGCGGGGAGCCCTTGGCCTTGGGGCGACGCAGGTTCGCCGCTCTACTCGCGCCGTTCGAGGAACTGCGCCACGCGGGCCGGATACAACACAGCGTGCAGACCAACGCCACCCTCATCGACGACGAGTGGTGCGACCTGCTCGCCTGTTACCAGGTCCGTGTCGGCGTCAGCATCGACGGCCCGGCAGCTCTGAACACTCGACGGGTTGATCTTCGAGGCCGTCCAGCCTTCGACCGGATCGTCTGCGGTATCCGCCGCCTCGCGAACTACGGCATTCGCTTCTCTCTGATCGCCGTCGTGGGGGCTGAAGGTATCGAGCAGCCCGAATCTCTCCTGGACTTCCTCGCGGACCTGGGTCCGCACAGCATCGGCCTGAACGTGGAGGAGATGGAAGGCGTCAACGACCAGCGGTGCGGGATCACCCAGGATCAGGCCGAACGCTTCTGGCATCGGGTCCTGGACTGGCGCAAGACCCACGATGATGGACCAGCGCTGCGGGAACTCGACCGACTCGCCGGTTACCTGCATCTCTCCCGCAGCGGGCGAGGCGACGAGTGGTGCCGATACGGTCTCGATCCGATTCCGACGGTGTCAGTGGACGGAGGCGTGGTGTTGCTCTCGCCCGAGCTTGCCGGCATCAGCGACGACACCTACGGTGACTTCCTTGCCGGGAACGTCCGCTCCCAGAGCATCGTCGGCATGCTGGATAAGGCACACCGGCTGCGCTACGTCCGTGAGTTCATGGTCGGTCTGCAACGCTGCGAGGCCGAATGCGAATTCTGGGACTTCTGTCGAGGCGCCCAGGCGTGCAACCGCTACTTCGAGAACGGCAGCTTCGCCACGACGGAGACCGACTACTGCCGACTTACCCGTCAAGCCCTCATCACCGCTCTGTACACCGCGACCAAAAAGGAGAATGCGGCATGACCATGCTGGAATACCTGGCCGCCACGGATGCGAAAGTGATCGACAAGCTGATCAGTGGCAGCCCTCCTGAGAACCTCGATCCGGTTTGGGCCGCCAAGTTCGACAACAAGCCAAGCTGGGACAACCAGAAGGGGGGATTCGACAACAAGCCGAGCTGGGACAACTGGAGCAAGAAGAAGTAGCGGACGACCGTCGTGGGCGCAGCGATCCCATGCCTACGACGGGCCCCTCTTCTCCCCTGGAAGGTAGACGATGGATACACGTACCGTGCGCGAGACGAGCGTCACGCTGCCGGACTTGAACGACGCGGACTTGGACGAGGTCGATTCGCTGGAGGGCGAACACGGCAAACTGCGGGACTTCCGATATGCCGATGCCCGTCTGCGCGAGCTGCCCCTGTCGGGGACCCAGCTCATGGACGGGCGCGTCATCGGCCTCACCACCCAGCGCGCCCGCCTGGACGAGCTGCGCCTGCACTCGGTGGAGTTCTCCGACTGCGACCTGTCCGACCTCCACTGGGATGACAGCAAGCTCTCCCGAGTCACGTTCACCAACTGCAAGATGCTCGGCGCCGTGTGGGAGGGGATCACCCTCGATGATGTGGTCTTCGAGGGGTGCAAGCTCGACCTCGCTGTCTTCACCCGCGTACGTGCCACCGGGCCGGTCATCTTCTCGGCCTGCTCCCTGCGGGAGGCGAGTTTTTCCGCAACCGATCTGAGCGGCGGCGTGGCCATCGACGACTGCGATCTCACACTGGCCGAGTTCAACGACGGTAGATATCGCAACCTTGACCTTCGCGGCAACGACTTGTCCGGCATTCGCGGAGTGAGCGCGCTCAAGCACATCATCATCGACCGGCCACAACTCCAGGGCCTCGCTGAGGCGTTCGCAGCCGAGATGGAGATCACCATCGGTTAGGACCTGGCAACGGCTGCGCGAGAGGCGGAGATATGAGCGTACGGCTGTTGTTCGACCGGTTCGACGACATCCGGAAACGCATCGACATCGGGGATGTCAGGCAGGCGGGTGATATTCCTGGCTATGACGACGGCGCGGCCGTCGTTCCCCACGGAAACTGGACGGCACTCAGCGAGAAGGAAGCCGAACGGCTCCGGCCTGCGGCCGACACGTTGCCCAGCATGATGGTCGAACTGGTCAGCCAGGATTTGCCGGCCTTCACCTCCGACGATCTGCCGGGGCGACTGGACGCCGCGACTGCTCTCGACCCGCTGGCAGGCCGCTGGCCGCGTAGGCGCCTCGCCTGCGCGGCCAGTCGGCCCGGACAGCTCACCAGCACCGAGGACTCCACGACCGGTCACCGGATCGGGCTGCACGTCGACAACTTCGACCAACAGCCCTACTCGACCAGGCAGGACGGCCGCCGACGCCTCTGCCTCAACCTTGGACCCGGCACCCGCTATCTCCTGGTCGGTGACCTGGATATCAAGAAAATCTGCCGCGCCCTGGGCTGCGACCAGGACGAGTACTACCCACACACTGACGACCTGCGCCGTTACGTCGCGGAAGGGCACCCGCTGCGGTGCCTGCGCATCCGGCTTGACCCCGGCGAGGGGTACATCGCCCCGACGGAGTTCCTGCCGCACGACGGCTCTACAAGCGATGCCCAAACGTGGTCACTCGCCGCCTTCTGGCTGGGCTGATGCGGGCGACCGGATTACAGCATTTCTGAGATGCCGTCCTATCGCATGCCGACTGAGGTGCACGCCGTGGCGGGCAGGGGGGATCTCTCGGTTATGAAGTCACCTTGAGATGTGCTTGGATCTGCCCACTGATCCCGAAGCGGTCGGTAAGGCGCGCGGCCTCGCACATGAGGTCCTCACCGCCTGGGACATGTCCTCCGTGGCGGAGAACGTGACCATGGTCGTGTCCGAGCTGGTGAGCAACGCGATCCTGCACGGCAAGGCGCCGATCACCCTCGCCCTGTTTCAGTACGGGCGGGTCGTGCGGGGGGAGGTCACCGACCACAGCGCCGGGTGGCCGAACCCGGTCCCGGCCGGTCCGGAGGAGGAGCACGGTCGCGGGCTGGCGATCGTCACGGCCTACGCCGATCGCTGGGGCGTCGTACCGGCGTCGGAGGGCAAGCCGGCGGACGGCAAGACCGTCTGGTTCGTCTGCGCGGAATGGAGGTCCCGGTGAGCGGTCCGCTGCCCATTCCGGACCTGCCCGACGGGGTGCGCCTGTGTGCGGGGTGCGGCACCCACATCGTCACGCTGGCCGCCGCGGTACGCCTGATCTGGGCCGACGTCACCGACGACACGATCTCGGCCGAGACCGTCGAGCAGATCACCGCGCCGGTCACCGACATCTGGGTCGACGTGCTGTGCAACCCGTCCTGCCCGTCGGGCGACCACGAGTGGTACCCGGGCTGACTCGGCGCCACCACACCGGGCGGCCCTCCCCGTCCGGTACCGGCCGCAGGGCGCCACCACCTCGTCTCTGACCAAGGGGTCAGACGTTCAGCCGCTGAGGTCGGCTTCGATATCGCTCATCTTCCGAACCAGCCGCATGTTCCCCGGGACACGGATGAATCCGTACCTCTCATAGAAGCGCGCCGCCTCCTCGTCGAGGGCGTCGACGACGACCAGGCGAGCGGCCACGCTCCGAGATGACTCCAGGGCCGTACTGAGAGCGTGGACGATCAGGCGACCGCCCAGGCCGCCGCCCTGCAATGTTTTGTGGAGTGCCAGTCGCGCCAGGATGACGGCGGGAATCTGGCTCGGGCCGCCCCGGCCTGCCCTGGAAGGGATTTCGTCTTTCTGCAGCAGATGGCCGGCAAGGGAGTAGTAGGCGACGACGTCGTGCTCCCCATCCGAGGTCCACCCGAAAGTACGGGCGGTGCGGTTCCGTTCAGCCTGCAGGGCTGACGTGCTCAACCAGAAGTTCAGTTCCTCCTTCCCGCAGTCGAACGAATCCATGTGGTGCTGCTGGTTGAGCGGCTGAGGGTCATACACCGTTACTTCCTTTTCGGAATCTCTCGGCTCTCCTTGGCGGCACGGGTCAGTGCCTCGTTCCGCTGCGGGGGTGCATCAAGTGAGTCGATGATCGCCTCGAAGAAGTCGGGGGGCACCACGGTGATTCGTTCGCGGCGCATGACCTCTTCGGCCGCGTTGAGAGCGGCGCGCATAACGAACCCGGTGATGGTCTCCCGTCCGGCGCGGGTGGCCTGTTCGATCAGGTTCTTGTCTTCGGCACTGATGCGGACTTCCAGTCGGCTTCTGGTGTCATTCCTGGGGGAGGCAGTGCTGCCTGGCATGGGACGGATCATGACTACTGGCTCCTCCATAGCGGGTGTCGGCGTCAGTCGGGCGGTCGGCGCCGCGGTGCGCGGGGCTCTTCAACCGCGGGGAGATCACTCCCCGCCGCTCGGGCGTTGTACGACTGGTGTCCGTACGAGTTGGCTGGATGTCAAGCGGAGTCCAGGTGTTCCGGGTGGATCCGGGCGCCCTTGAACGCCTGACTTGGCCGATATGGCTCGGTGGTGTTTGGTTGGTGAGCCGTGCGAGCAGGGGAAATGAGTTCGGCGGGTCAGGGGGAGGCTGAGGGGGAAGGTTTGTCCGGACGGAAGCACGGTGAGCCCACCGAGAACAAAATTTGCAAGGTGGAGTTTCGGTCGACTGTATCGAGAGCAAGGCGAAAGTCATCACCGGTCCTGCCGGACAATTGAGGCTTTCCTTGGTCGAACGCGTATGTGTTTGTAATTTTATGCCCCGCCTTCTCCCAGTTTGTTTGAATCTTTCGAACTTCCTGGACGAGGCGCTCTTTGGGGATCCCTGTCAGATAGTAGACTCTAATGACATAGATATCCCCGGTGAGAATGTTCCCTTCATTTGGGATGCATGGATGATCGGCGAGACTCGTGGGGTCAAGGTCCAGGCCAGGAGTCGGCGTGACGCCGGTGAGGGCCGCGCGGATGAGTTCCTCCACACGGGCGAGGGCCTGAGCCTCAGAAATATTCGGACCATCATTCATGGTCGACTCCTTCGCGCAGCCACTGAGCCAGCCGATCATCGCCAATGCGGTAAGCGCCGCGAGTACACGTAATCGCCGTGCCATGAGTTCCTCTCGCAGTTCACGTGGCTGCTTGGCAGCTCACCTGATTTGTGTCTCGCGCGATTTTTTGCGACCTATCCACTTACGGAGATAAATCTGATGATCGAAGAAATGGTACGAACATTTTCTCAACTTCGTCGGAATTTCCAGTGACGATGCGGCTGATGTTACGTAGAGAATCCGAACGGTCCATCCAGTAGTCGGAGTGGCCGCCCTCGCCGGCGCGGAAGCGGGTGGCGCCGAATTCGGGGGAGTCCGGATCTCCGCCGAAGCGCCCGAGCTTGGCGACGGGGTCATTGTCGCTGGCCCCGACCCACACGTGATCCCTGCCCGCTCCCAATTCGGCGGCCTGCGATGTGCCGACGCCGGGGCTGCCGACGAACACCAGGTCGTCGGCGAATGTGCCGGGAGGGCGCAGCGTGACGGCCTTGCCGGTGGTGAGCGAGCCGTAGCTGTGGCCGACCATGGTCAGACGAGCGGGAACGGAGAGGTCGTGGGTGGCATGCAATCCGTCGGTGAAGGAGGCCAGTTCCTGGGCTCCCTTGGCAGCTGCCCCGTCCGTGGCCACCGAATGGCCAGGGGTGACCAGGCCGAGGTCGATCTGGGGAGCGTCGTAGCCCAGCCACGCGATCGAGGCTGTCCGCCCCCCATCGGCCAGTCTGTTTGCCGCGCTCCAGGTGAGCAGGGCGCGGTCGAAGTCGGCGGCGCCGGCCTCGACCTGGGTGGTGAACCCCGGCACATAGGTGGTGATGTTGTGGGCCCTGTCGGGGTCGCCGTACGACACCACCGCGCGGCCGTGCGCGTTCACCGCGTCGAAGGCGAGCAGCAGCGCCGGGGGGAAACCGTTCTGGCCGCCCTTGGCGAGGGCCGCTCTGACCTCCTGGACCCTCTTCAGCATGAGGGAAACCCGCTCGGCGGCCACCTCCAACCCCGTGCGCGCCTCTCCGGAGAACACGGCCCACCCGGCTTTCTCCCTGAGACCGGACAGCATCGTGGTCAGCCGCTTCTCCTCCTGGTCGAGGAAGGTCCGGTTGAGTCTGTCGCGGGTGGCCGAGGGCAGCCCGTTCAGTGAGCCGACCAGGCCCGGAGCCGAACCGGTCAGCTCCTTCGCGGTGGCGGGGCTCAGCGTCTTCCACCAAGCGCTGACTCGCTGCGCCAGACCGGCGTCCTTACCCTGCCTCTGGAGTTCCAGTATCCCCTCCAGGGCTTTGGTGTCGCCGCCGCTCGCGCGGGAGAGCAGGTCCCTGGCCTTGTTCGGAGCGGTGTCGAACGCGCCGAACAGCCCATAGGCCGCCGCCCCCGCGCCGATCGTGTTCATGCCGAGGAACGGCCCCTGCACGGGAAGTCCGTTCTCGGCGATCGGCGTCACGCGGGTGATGGTCTCCAGCCGTTTTCGCAGATCTCTGGTCTGGGTCTCGGCCCAGGCCCCGATGGAGCCGATCGCGGGGCCGGCGCCGGGGGCCACGCACAGCGTCGAGCAGGCGTTCTGCAGCTGAGATCCGGCTTCCAGCAGTGGGTCACCGGCCCGGTCGAGCTCTCTGATGAGGAGTTCCATCTGGGCGGTGTCTATCCCTTTGAACCCGCCGGCACCTGCGCTCATGCTCGTCTGAAGAGGAGTGATCACCCGTAGCTGCGGAGGAACGGCTCCGCCCTGGCGCACGATCAGCTCGGCGATCTCGTCCAGCGCCGACTGGAACGCCCGCTGAAGCCGTACGCGGTGGGAGAACAGTTCCTTGGTGAAATGAGATGCTCCGCCACCCACCCAGGTATTGGTCTGCATCACCTGGGACGCTCTGTTCAATGCGGGCGCGTTGGTCTGCGCGAGCTCGGCCACTCTGCGATATGCCTCGATTGCGTATTTCGCGGTCGAAGTAATATCGGAGGACGTCACCGACGCATCTCATCATGAATACGCTTGCCGGTCCATCATTGATAAGTGGGCCCCATTCTCGCTGTGCGTGATCTGACGGATATCGGCGAACCGATATCCGGTCCCGGTGCTGAATCGGTGGATATTTGAGCTGTTCACCGACATGACTGGGAAGGTGGTGCCGGGCGCCGCAGGTGGGCGGTTCTGTCCGGAGTGACCCGGGCCAGGGCGTCGTGGCTGATCCGGATGGTCTGGGGTCCCACCGCGCGGCCCCAGGCGATGGCGGCGGTGAGGTTGTCACCGGCCGTCCACCCGCCCTCGGTCAGATCCACTCCGCGAGGCCGTGGCCCCCTGACCTTGGCCGAATGGTCCGAATCAGAAGAATTCGGGGCAAATGTGATCTTAATGTCATAAAGATCCACCATCGTGGAGGAGTGCGAACGTGGCTCAGTGATCAAGTTAGGAAGCGGCTGGGGGCGTTTGGCCTGATTGTGCCCTCCATCGCGCAGTGTGCCGTGGGCGCCGCGCTGGCCTGGATCGTCGCCGTTCATCTGCTCGGCCACACCCACCCCCTCTTCGCGCCCATCTCCGTGATGATCTGCGTGGGTGTGGGGCTCGGTCAGCGGCTGCGCAGGGTGGTCGAGCTGGTGGTCGGCGTCAGTCTGGGCGTGGGCATCGGCGACCTGCTGGTGTCGTGGATCGGCTCGGGCCCCTGGCAGATGGCGCTCGTGATCGCGCTGGCGATGAGCGTCGCGGGGCTGCTGAACAGCGGTGAGCTGTTCGTGTCGCAGGTCGGGTCGTCCGCGGTGCTGGTCGCCATGGTGGTGCCGGGCGAGGATGTCGGCGGGCTGGACCGGATGGCCGACGCGCTCACCGGCGGCGTCATCGGCATCGCCGCGGTCGCTCTGCTGCCCGCCAGCCCGCTCGCCATCGCGGGCAGGCATCTGTCCGGCGTGCTCGACGCCTTCTCCACCATGCTGGAGCAGGCGGCGGAGGCGATCGAGAGGGGCGATCTGGACCTGGCCGCCGAGGCCCTGGAGGGCGGACGCAGGACCCAGACGGCGGTCGAGGAGTTCGAGGCGGCGCTGGAGAACAGCAAGGAGATCATCATGATCTCGCCGCTGCACTGGCATCACCGGGCCAGACTGACCAGGTACGAGACCGCCGCCCTACCGGTGGATCTGGCGCTGCGCAACGCCCGGGTGCTGGTCCGCCGCACGCTCGCGGCGCTGGGTGAGGCCGGCCCGCCACCGGCCGCGCTGGCCGAGTTGCTGCGCGAGGTCTCGGAGGCGGCGCTGCTGCTCCAGCTCGAACTGGGGGCTGGGCGCGAACCGATGCTGGCCAGGCAGGCGTTGCTCGCCCTCGCCGCGCGGGAGCGGCCGAAAACCCTGGGCTTCTCCGCGAACGTCATCATCGCGCAGCTGCGCTCCATCGCCGTCGATCTGCTTGAGGCGACCGGGATGGACCACGACGCGGCCTCGGCCACGCTGACCCCGCTGAACGAGCGGAGCGACGAGAGCGCGCGCGGCTGAGGCCGAACAGCCCGAAGGCTCGCCGGATCCGTGAGACGGTCGATTGTGATGGACCAGGCGAGTCAGAGGCGTCAGGCGGGGGATGGCGGCCAGGGCCGTAGGGGCGGGGCACTGGTCACCGGTCGCCGTAGATGGCGGTGGCCATGTACGAACACCGTCCAGGGACTGGTCGGGGCGCCGGAGCTCGGCAGCCTCCGCACCCTCGCGATCCTGATGAACATTGTCAGTGCCGCGGTGCAGCATGGAGACGCCGGATTCGTGGTGAGAACAGGAGTTCACGATGTCGCCGAGAAACCAGCAGGTGGCGAACCACGCGTTTCTCAAGGAGATGTACGAGGACGAGTACTACCCCGATCATGTCGTCGACAAGGGGAGAGCGATCCTGCTGGGACTGTGCGAGCGGATCGAGGCGGAGCGGCCGTCGGATCTGACGGCGCTGTACCTGCTGACGGGGGCCGCGACGGAGGAGTTCAACGAGCTGGAAGCGGAATTCGAGGCGGTCGGCAGTGAGATCGAGACCGTCGCGCGTGAGGTGATAGCCGAGGACTTCTGGTTCGTGGCGTCGGCATACGGCTTCGCGGAAGCCGATGCGGAAGAGTTGATCGCCACCCGGGAATGGTGATCGACGCCCCCCATCGCACCACACGTCCTTACCGAACCGGACGGGGGCGGCGCGCTCCGGAGCTCTCATCGGCGGCGGATACGGCGTTTTCGCGGGGCTGGGGGACGTCGGCCGTGCCCCGGACCCTCTCACCAGCGTTTCTCGAAACAACCTCGGCCGAGGACTTGAGTGAGAACGAGTCATGAGAGGGGTTCGAGGCTGTCGGCCGTCTTGTGAGGCGCGCTGGTGATCCTCTCTCGAAATCGGCCGTTCGTAAGAACCGCGGAGTCTTCCACGCCGGTGCACCGTCCTCGCCGGGACAGGGCCACCGGCCCGCTCCATCACCTCTGCCCTTCCCGGCATCCCGGGCCGGTCCGGAGAATCGTTTTGACACCTCTTATGGGTAACCGCTATCTATTGGCCAACCGTTAGGGAGTGACATGCAGGACGCAGTGCTGGCGATGCTCGCCAAGGAGCCGTCGCACGGGTACCACTTGCACGCTCGGTTGCGGCGCAGTCTCGGCCCGCTGGGCGAATCGATGAACCGCGGTCAGATCTACGTGACGCTGGCCCGGTTGGAGCGAGCGGGGCTCGTCGTCTCTGAGCGGGCGGACGGCCTGCCCGAGCGGCCGGAGCGCAAGGTCTATGCGCTGACGCCCGCCGGGCAGGAACGGGTGGCCGCCTGGCTGGCCGAGGTGGGCTGGCCGAAACCAGACCTGGCGGAGTTTCATCTCAAGCTCGCCGCCGCCGCCGCGGCCCGGCTGGCCGACCCGGTGGAGCTGGTGGCGGCGCAGCGCCGTGAGTTGCTGCGCCGCCTGCGTGAGGCGCAGCAGGCGGCGCTGGCCGAGCCGGCGGGGTCGGGCGCCGGCCTGCTGCTGGAAGGGGTCGTGCTGCGGTTGCAGGCGGACCTGCGCTGGCTGGACGCCTGTGAGCGGGCCTGGTCCAAGGCCGATGACGAAGTCGAGGGTGGATGAACGTGTCGAGTGCCGCTGTCCGCGCCCGCGGCCTGATGAAGACGCATGGTCGGGGGCAGAGCCGGGTCCGCGCGGTGGACGAGGTCGACCTGGAGGTGCCTCAGGGACAGACGCTGGCGGTGATGGGGCCCAGCGGCTGCGGGAAATCGACCCTGCTGCACCTGCTGGGCGGCCTGGAGCGGCCTACCGGCGGAGAGGTGTGGGTGGCCGGGCAGCGCACCGACACGCTGAGCGAGCGAGCTCTGGCGCGCATGCGGCGCCGATCGGTGGGGTTCGTCTTCCAGGCCTTCCATCTGGTGGAGGAGTTGTCGGCGGCCGAGAACGTGGAGCTGCCCGCACTGCTGGCCGGGCGCTCGCGCCGCCAGGCCAGGCGGCGGGCGAGCCTGCTGCTGGAACGGGTCGGGCTCGCCGGCCGTGCCCGGCATCTGCCGTCGCAACTGTCCGGCGGCCAGCGTCAGCGGGTCGCCATCGCCCGCGCGCTGGCCAACGAGCCGCTGGTCGTGCTGGCCGACGAGCCGACCGGCAACCTCGACAGCTCGGCGACCCTCGACGTGCTGAGGATCTTCGAAGATCTGCGTGCCGCGGGGCAGACCCTCGTGGTCGTCACGCACGACGAACGGGTCGCGGCCACCGCGGACCGGCTGATCTCGATGCGTGACGGGATGTTCGTCGACGACACCCGGCTGGCCGGTTCCCACCCGCGCGGGCTCGGCGGGCTGATCGGGCTGGAGGGCTGAACGTCATGGGCTCCATCGTGCTCGTCGTGCGTCTGGTGCTGGCCGACCTGCGGCGGCACAAGGTCCAGGCCGTGATGCTCATGCTCGCGGTGACCGTGGCCACCGCCACGATGGCCCTGGGCCTGTCACTGCGCGGCGTGAGCGACGCGCTGTACGAGCAGACCCGCGCGGCCACCGCCGGGCCGGACGTGGTGGCGCTCTCCGGCGTCACGGGCCCCGCCGTGACCTCGGCCCTGGCCTCGCTGGCGGACGCTCCCGAAGTGGTCGCCCACCATGGCCCCTATCGTGTCGTCTACGCCGACCTCATCGCACGCGGCCTCCCCTCCAACGTGGTGGTGCACGGCTTCGCCGAGACGCCCGGCGCGGTCAACCGGCCGCTGATCACCTCGGGGCGTTGGGTACGCTCCGGCGGCACGGTCCTCGAACGCGGCTTCGCCACCGCGCTGGGCGTCGGCGTCGGCGACCATGTCACCATCGCCGGCCGGTCGTACCCCGTCGTCGGGATCGCCGTGACCGCGGCCACCTCCGTCTACCCCTGGGCGGCGCAGATCGGCCCGTACGGTGGTCCCGGCGACAGTAGCGGCCTGGCCTGGATGACCCGATCGGATGCCCGGGCCCTGGCGTCGTCACAAGATCTCCCGGTGACCTTGGCCCTGGACCTCAAGCTGCGCGACCCCGCCGCCACCGAGGCCTTCCGCGAGGCCCACCGCGACTCCACCGTCAGGATCAACTTCCATTCCTGGCGGTTCACAGCCGAGCAGGACACGGTCATCCTCAGGAACAGCCGGCCGATCCTGGTCGTCGGCAGCTGGCTGCTCGGCTTCCTGGCCATCACCGGAGTGGCGGCGCTGGCCGTGGGGCGCGCCGTCGAGCAGACGCGCCGGGCCGGGCTGCTCAAGGCCGTCGGCGCCGCCCCGGGTCTGATCGCCACCGTCCTGCTCGCCGAGTACCTGGCGCTGGCGCTGGCCGGCGACGCGCTGGGGCTGCTGATCGCCCGCCTGACCGTGCCCGCCCTCGCCAGCCCCACCGCCAGCCGGATCGGCGACGCGGCCGGGCCGACCGCCGCCACTGTCGCGGCGGCGACCGTCCTCGCCATCGCGGTGGCGGTGCTGTCCACCCTGCGCCCCACGCTGCGCGCCCTGCGCACGGCGACCGTCACGGCGCTGACCGCCACCGCGCACCGGCCCCGTCACCGCCCCTGGCTCACCGCGCTGTCCGCGCTGCTGCCCACGCCGCTGCTGCTCGGGCTACGGCTGACCGCCCGCCGGCCGGGCCGCGCCGTGCTGCAGGCGTGCTCCACCGCCACCACGGTGATCGCGATCGTCGCCCTGCTGACCCTCCACGCCCAGCCGGAGAGGGGCTACGGCCTGGACGGCTCCTCGGTCCTGCCCAACCTGCGCGGGGAGCACGACCGCCGGCTGATGCTCGCCGTCACCGTCCTGCTGATCGCCCTCGCCGTCGTGAACACCCTCACGTTCACCTGGACCACTGCCATGGAGGCCCGGGCGAACATGGCCGTCGCACGTACGCTCGGCGCCACCCCAGGGCAGATCTCCGCGGGGCTGTCCGTCGCCCAGGTCCTGCCCAGCCTGCCCGGTGCCGTCATCGGCGTTCCTCTGGGGGCCGGCCTGCTCTCGCTCTTCGCCGCCAGGAACGCGGTGGACCCCCCCTCCTCCTGGCTGTTCGGCGCCGCACTCGTGACTCTCCTGGCGACGGCGGCACTCACCGCCCTGCCCGCACGCCTGGCGGCCCGCCGACCCGTGGCGCAGACCCTCAGCGCCGAAACAGCGTGACCGGCCCCGCTCGGCAACCGCCGCCGATCGCATCCGATGCGAAGACGCGAGTGAACACCCAGGCCGACCACGTCGGGGCCACCGCTCGTATCCTTCGGGAAGGCGGCGGATCCCGGGAACGTCATCACCAGGCCCTACAGGAACGACGCCTCGCGACAGTCGAACAGGCGAGTCCACCGGTACCGTGGCCGGATCCGGGCAGACCGTCACCGAATCGTCGCAGGGGAGATGCCAACGCATGAATACGCCACCATCGCCAAGAGCGGAGCGGGCTGACGGATCATCCGTCCGGATCGGCGCTCTCGTTCCGCTGACTCGGCCTGGCTGGGCCGAGGCAGGCCGACACCTGCTCGCCGGACTCGAGCTGGCCGTTCGCGAAGTCAACGCCGCCGGCGGGATCGCCGGAAGACCACTCGAACTGGTGGCCCGAGACACCGCGGCCGATCCACAGCGGGCCGCGGCGGCCGTGGACGAATTGGCTCACCTGGGCGTGGCCGCCTTGGCGGGGGAGTACCACAGCGTCGTCGCCCGCGCCGTCGCCGCCAGGGCCGACGCCCTCGGCCTGCCGTTCCTCTGCTCGTCGGCGGTTCTCGACGAGCTCACCGAACAGCCGACGGAATGGGTCGCGCGCCTCGCTCCGGCGCAGTCCCACGGCTGGCAGATCTACGCGGACTTCCTCCTCGGCGCGGGCCACAGTCGAATCGCCGTAGCAGCCGAGCCGAGTGTCTACTGGGCGTCCGGGGCCCGCGTTCTGCGGGACCACCTCGCTCCACGCGGCGGCACCGTCATCGAACTCGACATGCGCGCGCTCGCCCCCACGGCCGTATGCGACGAACTCGTCGACAATCGCGCGACAGCCCTCCTTCTTCTGGTCGGTTACCCGGAGCCGGCGGTGTCGATCGTCAAGTCCGTCCGCCGCGACCAGCGCCTCGCCGAGGTCATGATCGGTGCTCCGGCCGGACAGCCGGAGTTCGCCGGATGGGCGACGTCGCTGGGCGGCGACAGCGCCGCGATCCCGTTCCTGCGCTACCTGCCCGAGCGCCTCAGCCCACTCGGCGCACGAGTCGAGACGGCCCTCCGCGAGCGGCTGGCCGAAGCGCCCTCCTTCGTCGCCTTCGAGGGCTACGACACGATCGCCGTCCTCGCCGATGTGCTGCGTTCTCACGGCACGGACCGGGCGCGCACCGCCGAATCCTGGCCGCGCGTCGCGGTCGAAGGCACCCGCGGGCGGATCCGGTTCTCCCGCACACCGGGCATCAGCGTTTGGCAATGGGCTTGGGCGCCGATCCAGGTCGTCGATCGAGATCCGGCGGAACCCGATCGCTTCCGGATCCTGCACACCGGCTGAGAGAGCACGGGCGGAGGAGGTCCGCCTGCGAGGCACGAATACCGGGACCGCGCCGGGCGGTTCGAGATCCCGGCGCGTATCCGAGAGTGCCCCGTCCGGGGCACTCCTCGTGCGGCCCGCCTACCCGTACGTGGGGTGCTGCGGCCAGCCGGGCGGGGAGTCCTCCCAGTCCTGCTGCCGGCCGTACGGGGTGAGGTCGAGGATGTTGTTGGCGAAGAGGAGCCGGTCCACGCCGCGGGAGGTGGTGTTGTAGGTTCGGTAGACGTCCTCACCGTCGCGCAGGAACACGCTCAGCATGAAGCCGCGACCGGCGCCGCAGTCGTCCGCGAACGAGGTGCCGTGTGAGGACACGAACGGCAGGGTCCAGCCCATCCGCGCCTTGTACGCCTCGATCTGGGCGAGCGGCATGTTCGACACGGTCACCCAGGTGACCCCGAGCTCGGCCGGCCAGGCCAGAGCGGCCACCGGGACGTTGTTCGTGAACCCGGTGCAGCCCGGGCAGTAGTGGTCCGGCCCGTTGTCCATGAACTGGTAGACGACCAGCTGGTCCCGGCCCTCGAACAGGTCGAGCAGGGTCTTCGTACCGGTGGGCGTGTCGAACGCGTACCCGCCGGCGAACTCGACCATCGGGAGGCGGCGGCGCCGCGCCGCGAGCGCGTCCTGGGCGCGGGTGGCCTCCTTCTCGGCCTTGAGCAACTCGTCGCGGGCCTGCTGCCATTCCCCGGCCGAAACGATCCTCGGTTTCTCCATCCGCCGATTGTGCGCCGAGGGTCCGACAAAATCCCGCGGGCGGCTCCCGATCGCCGGCTCGGTGTTCGCCACTCGGACGACGGCGCCGGAAAGCCCGACACCGGCCTGACCCGCACCGGTCGACGGCGCCTCACACCACGGCGTAGCCGTACGCGGCGACGAACGGCGCGAGATCGGGAACTCCGAAGCCCTCGCACATCGACTTGAAGATCACGGCCTTGTCCTCACCGAAGCGCCGGACCCGAGTGGCGTAGGAGGCGGCGGAGACAAATGTCGGGGGATCGGTTTTGCTGTGAAACTTGTCCGCGTACATTACAAGTTCTTCTTCGGCTGATTCCGCCAGGTAGTCGGCGGCCGGCAGCGGGAGGTTCTGCCTCCGTACGTCGTGACGGCTTATCCCCATCCCGGTGTGACAGGAACAGAAGCGGCAGATCCGCTCCGGGAACCCCTCGTCACGGAGGAGTTCGTAGCCGAGTGTCCCGTGACGCACATAGCGTGCGTGATCGAGCCTTCCGGCCTCGTCGTACAGCCGGTACACCCCGATGTCGTGGAGCAGGCTGCCGGCCCGCACCAGGTCCGCATCGAGATCGGAAGAGGTGCGCGCGATGAGCTGTTCCGCGATTCCACACACGATTTCACAGTGGGTGTGGACGAGATCGAACGCCTCCCGGGTGGGGGCGTACTTCGCGTGCAGCGCGCGAATCTCTCCGTCCGTCGGAATCCGCATGCCGGGAGTCTAGCCACCGGTGACATGGTGTTCCGCGGCCTCGTCGCCGCCGAGTTCACCTCGGTGCCATGGGCGACCGGCCCGGCTCCGGCGGGCTTGGGCGGCCGGAACGCCGGGAACTGTCGGTGCCGCGATCTATCGTGGCGTTCTCGCCCGCGGGGCCGACCGGTGGCCGAGGCGAGGACGGAGGGCGGTCGGTGGGCATGGGGGACGACGGCTTGGTCGTGGCCGCCGCGCGGGCGGGCGACGAGTCCGCGTTCGCGGCGCTCGTCGAGCGTCACCGGGGAGAGTTGCGGGTGCACTGTTACCGGATGCTGGGCTCGTTCGACGAGTCGGAGGATCTGGTGCAGGAGACGTTCCTGCGCGCCTGGAAGGGCTTCGGGGGTTTCGAGGGGCGCTCGACGTTGCGCACCTGGCTGTACCGGATCGCGACGAACGCGTGTCTCGACGCCCTCGACGGCCGGGCCCGCCGGGTGCTCCCGCATCATCTGGCGGCGCCGTCGGACCCGAGCACCGACCTGCCGCCCCGTACCGACATCGCCTGGTTGCAGCCGTTCCCGGATCGGCTCCGGGAGCCGGCCGCGCCGGGCGAGGCCGAGCCGGACGCCGTGACGGTCTCGCGGGAGACGATCGAGCTGGCGTTCCTGGCCGCGATCCAGCATCTGCCGCCCAGGCAGCGGGCGGTGCTGATCCTGCGCGACGTGCTCGGCTGGCCGGCCGGGCAGACCGCGGCGCTGCTGGAGGGCAGCGTCGCCTCGGTCAACAGCGCCCTGCAGCGGGCTCGGGCGACGCTGAGGGAGCATCTGCCCGAACGGCGCCTGGACTGGGCGGCGACGGAGCCCACCGAGCGGGAGCGGGCGGTGCTGCGGCGCTACATGGACGCGCTCGAACGTGCCGATCTCGCCGCGGTGGCCGATCTGCTGGCGGCGGAGGTACGGGCGACGATGCCGCCGTACCCGATGTGGTTCCGGGGGCGCGACGCGGTCATGGCCACGCTGGCGGCGAGTTGGGACCCCGGCCTGCCGGAATACGTGGGCCGGTTCCGGATGGTGGAGACCCGGGCCAACGGGTGGCCGGCCGCGGCGGCCTATGTACAGGGGCCTGATGAGCATGTGCACCGTGCCGCCGCGATCGGGGTGCTGCGGATCGAGGACGGCCTCATCGTGGAGCTGACCGCCTTCCACGACCCCGGCCTGTTCGCGGCGTTCGCACTGCCCATGACGCTGCCCCCGACGGACCGATGAGTTTTCCGGTGATCCGCCGTCTCAACGGGGGTCAATCGAGAACCGATCTTCGCGGAGGACAGGTCATGGCCAAGATGCTCTACTCGGTCACCATGTCGCTGGACGGCTTCATCGCCGGCCCGGGTGGTGACATGTCCTGGTTGACCGAGCACCTCGGGCCCGACCCGACGGTGGACGAGCTCATCGGCGAGATCGGTGCTCTCCTCGTCGGCAACCGCACCTTCCGCGGCGACGATCCGCACGTGGGTACCGACGGGGAGGGCAAGGCGTTCGGCGGGGGATGGACCGGGCCGCAGTTCGTGCTCACCCATCACGCTCCCTCCGCACCGGTGCCGGGGGTGACCTTCGTCGGCGACCTCGGCAGCGGCGTCGCGGCGGCCAAGGCGGCCGCCGGGGAGAAGTACGTCAACATCCTGGGCGCCGACGTCGCCCGGCAGTGCGTCGAGGCGGGGGTGCTCGACGAGATCCTGGTGTTCGTGGTGCCTGTCCTGCTCGGTGACGGCGTCCGGTTGTTCGACCATCCGGGTGGCACCAATGTCAGGCTCGAACGCCTCAGCCTGACCCACACGCCGCAAGCGACGAGCATCTGGCTACGCGTCGTCCGGTGAACCGTCCGCGCTCGGAGGCCGGAACATGGGTCGGTCGCATCCGCACCGGTGTGTCCCGGCCGCCGCGCGTCCGAGCCAGGGGTGCTGTGCGGCCTCAGGGGCCGAGCCGGCGGTTGAAGACGGCCCGCTGCCTGTCCAGGTAGGTGGCATCCGCGAGGTACAACAGGTGGTGTCCATCGGCCAGGTGGCCCGCGAAGGCCGGGTTGCCCGCGGCGGCTTCGGCGTGCATGAAGTCCACCAGGGCGTGCAGGCGGGCGATGACGGTGTCGACCAGGCCGGCGCGGCCGGCGGTGTCGAGCCCGTAGCGGTCGCAGAAGAGGCGGGCACGGTGGGCCTGCTCCTCGGCCGTGCCGAAGCCGCCGGGGTTGGCGGGCGCGGTGATGGGCGCCCAGCGGTAGGCGGCGTAGGCGATGTCCCAGAGCCGGGGGCCGGGGTGGGCGGTGTCGAAGTCGATGATCCCCACCACCCTGTTGCCGTCGAGGACGCAGTTGTACGGGGCGTAGTCGCCGTGGCAGATCACCTCGGCGGGTGTCCGGGCGGCCGACATCCAGCCGTCGGTCGCGTCCTGGGCGTATCCCACGGTGCTGTCATGGTAGGAACGCAGCAGCTCGGCGGCGCTCTCCAGCGCTTCCGTGGACATGACCGCGGGGGTGAGCGGGTCGTTGCCGACCTCGCCCGGAAGGAAGTCCAGGATCTCGAAGCCGTCCCCGGTCACCTCGTGCACCGCCGGTGACGCCGTGAAGCCCCGCGCGCGCAGGTGCCGCATTAGGTCGTGGACCCGGGGGGACCACGGTCCGGTCGGCCGCCGCACGGTCCCGCCGATCCGCACGACCTCGTTGACGCCGCCGCCGGTCAGAATCTCCTGATCAGACATCAGTCGCCTTCCCTCGGGTTCCCGTCTCATCTCCGCCCTGTCCGGCTTACCCCCGGACGATCGACCTTAGAGCGCGTCCCATGGGTCGGTATCCGTATCTCCTCAGCCAGAGGATGGACGGCCGGCCGAGAGAGTACAGCCTGCTGCACCTTGCCTGTCCCGTTGGCGGGATCGTCGGCAGCGGTGATCGTTCGTAGCGTCGACACATGGCAGGAGAGCTGTCGATCCCATCGAGTGAGGAGCACACCGTGACCGATCCCCACCGCATCCTGGACACCTCCAAGACGGCGCGGCCCGCCGGGATGCTGCGTCCCGTGCTCTGGCTCCTGCTGGTGGTCAGCGCGGCTCTCAACATGGTGACCTCGTCCATCGACGTCAACGTCTTCGTCGGCATCGGGTTCGGGCTGCTCACTCTGGCGTGCGCCGCCGCACTGATCGTCCACCACTACCGGTACCGACGCTGACGAGCACCGCCCGTACCTCCGCCGCCGGCTGGGCGGCCGCTCTCCAATGGGGCCGCGCGTCATGCCCGGTCACTCCTCACCGTGCGGGGACCCGTACCTGGGCCAGGCCGGCCATCGGCGGAACCGGTCTCTTTTTCATCACATGATCCGACATGGCGGCGTGGAAGGAGAGCCCCGCCACCGCGCCTTCCTCGCACACGTCGACCCCTTCCCCCAGGTAGGTCCGTACCGCGAAGAGCCTCGCCCTCCGTTCAAGGGGCGAGGCTCTTCCTCTTCCGCGCGCGGATGGAGAGGGGCCGACCGGACACCTGCCCGCTTCGAGGGCGCGGTGTCAGATGCCGCGGCGCATCGCCCTGGTGCCCATGGCCAGGCCCACCGCGGCTACGACGCAGGCCCAGAGCATTCCGTACAGCACCGACAGGTCCGCGAACCGGCCGGAGAACAGTGCCCGCTCCGCCTCGACGATGTGGGTGACCGGATTCAGCGCGGCGGCCGCCTGGAGCCACGCCGGGCCGAAGTCCATCGGCAGCAGCACGCCGGAGAGCAGCATCAGCGGGAACAGCACCAGCTGGGTGACCCCGTAGAACAGGTTGCCGCTCGGGCTGGACGCGATCGCGAGGACGAAGGAGAGCGAGCCCAGGCCGATCCCGAAGACGACCAGTATCGCCAGCCCGGTCAGCACCCCCGGCAGGTGCGGCCGGAAGCCCAGCGGCACCGCGAGCACGATGATCAGCGCGGCCTGGGCCAGCAGGATCACGAACTCTTTCATCGTCCGGCCGACCAGCATCGCCGTGCGGTTCAGCGGGGTGACCAGCATGCGCTCCATCGAGCCGCCGATCAACTCCACCAGCAGGGAGTATCCGGCCATCATCGGCCCGGACAGGCACATCATGATCAGAATGCCGGGCACGAACCACTGCCATGGCGACCCCTGGCCCTCGAAGCTCTGCGTGCCGGCGAGCAGCGGACCGAACAGGAAGAGGAAGAGCAGCGGCTGCCCCATGGTGAAGAGGAGGCCGAGGGGTTCGCGCAACACGGGGACGAACTCGCGGGAGAACACGGTCGAGGTGTCACGGAGGAAGAGTCGTACGCTCACGGGGTGACCTTTCTTGCCGGTGGGGGGATGCGGCACGCCGTTCGGCGGGAGGGACGCGGCGCCGACGGCCGGGTGTCGCGCGGGTCGTGGCCGGTCGACGCGGGGTTGCTCAATGCGGGGTTGCTCAATGCGGGGCCGCTCGGTGTGAGGGGCGCGGCGCCGGCGGTCAGGCGCCGTGCGGCGCGGTCCCGTGGCTCTCGTCGCTCTCGCGCAGGCTGCGGCCGGTCAGCGCGAGGAACACGTCGTCCAGCGTGGGCCGGGCGGTCTCCGCGGTGGCGACCTTCACCCCCGAGGCATCCAGGGACCGCAGGTACTCCGGAAGTGTCCTGCCCGCGTGGGGCACCCGCAGCCGTACCGTCCTCCGCTCGACGGTGACCGCGTCCGATCCCGCGATCCGTGCGGCGACCTCGGCGGCCCTCGCCGCCTCCGGCTCGTCGTGGACGGTGACCGTGACGCGGTCGCCGGCCAGCTCGCCCTTCAACTGCTCGGCGGTTCCGTCGGCGATGATCCGGCCGTGGTCGATGATCACCACCCGTTCGGCCATGGTGTCGGCCTCCTCCAGGTAGTGAGTGGTCAAAAAGAGGGTCGTGCCGTGTTCCGCGCGCAGCCGCAGGATGTGCTCCCAGATGTTGGCGCGGCTCTGCGGGTCGAGGCCGGTCGAGGGCTCGTCCAGGAAGAGCAGGCCGGGCCGGTGGATGAGGCCCAGGGCGATGTCGAGGCGGCGGCGCTGGCCGCCGGAGAGGGTGCCGGGCTTCCGGGTGGCCAGCGCCTCCAGGTCCAGCAGGGCGAGGACCTCGTCGGCCCGCCGCCGTGCCTCGGCCCGCCGCAGCCCGTAGCAGCGCGCCTGGGTGACCAGTTCGTCGCGGACGCGGAAGTTCTCGCCCGCGCTGCTCTTCTGGCCGACGTAGCCGATGCGGGCGCGGACCCCGGCCGGATCCGACACGACGTCGTGGCCCGCCACGGTCGCGGTTCCCGAGGTCGGCGGGAGCAGGGAGGTCAGCATGCGCAGGCTGGTGGACTTCCCCGCGCCGTTCGGGCCGAGGAAGGCCACCAACTGGCCCTCCGCCACATCGATGTCGAGACCGCGCACGGCGTCGACGACTCCTTTTCCGACCTTGAATCGCCGGGTCAGTCCTCGGGCATGGATCATCGTCCCCTCCTCGGGGTGGTCGGTTGCCGGCATGCCGAAGAAACCCCTGGTCGGGGGGTCGGCTGGAGATGATCCATCCTTACCCACGCGATCCGGATCAGGCAAACGTGAAACGTGCATTCACATTTGGGCTGACCTGCGGAAACTCGTTCTCCCTCGGATCGGCGAAGGGTCCTTTCCGCCGCCTGTCCGAACCGGGCCCTCCGTGCTGACCTGGGCTTTTCCCAATCCCGCCGGAGCACGGAAAAACAGTGTGGAATTTCCGTCCCGCTCGGGAACCCGGGCCCCGGCGACGCCCACCTGAGCCGCCGGAACGCGAAAGAGCCCCAGGCGCCGGATCGGCGCCCAGGGCTCCCGTACCCTGCTGAGGGAGATGCGCTGCTCAGGTTCCCTCGGCGTGCGCGGGGGCGTGGATCGGGCGAGGGACGGTCAGGGCGTCGCGACGGCGCCGGAGCAGGGCGTCGATCGCCCAGGGGCCGGGGCCGAGCACGGCGATGATCAGGAACGACCAGCAGAACAGCGCCGCGAGCTCGCCGCCGTTGCGCAACGGCATGAAGTCCTGCGGCAGGTGCACCACGAAGTACGCGTAGGCCATCGAGCCCGACGCGAGCGTCGCGTTGACGCGAGTGAGGAACCCGGCGAGGACGAGCCCGCCGCAGACCACCTGGATGAGCGCGGCCCACCAGCCGGGCCAGGCGCCGAACGCGAGGGCCTGGCCGGTGCCGCGGTTGCCGCCGAAGACGCCGAACATCGACGCCAGGCCGTGGCACAGGAAGAGAAGACTTGTCACGATGCGGAAGAGCGAGAGCACCGGCCCGTCGAATCGGTTGATCTGCATGGAATCACCTCTGATTTTCATGGCGCCGCGTATCCGTTGTCTCCACACGGCATCGCCGGGCCACGCTCCGCCCTCGCACCGTACGGCTCGCTGACACGGCGGCCCGTGTCCTTGTGTAGCCCGTTGTCAATGACTATGCGTCATGGTAGGTCGCCACGGATGCGATGTCTGGAATCGGCGCTCAGAGCTGATCTGTAAGGGGTGAGTTAAGTACGAAAGCCGCAGCTAAACTAAATAAATCGACCTTTACCGACATTTGTTCTACTTAACTATTTAATGTACGTTTCAATCATGTGGTTCATTGGCGCGTTCCAGAAGCGGTCGCGGAGCGGCGCCCGCGTCCGCGGGGCGTGAAGGTCAGGAGTCCCGCCACGACAGGGCCAGGGTGGTGTGGCGCTTGCGGAGGAGCAGCCCGCCGTGCGGAGGATCACCCAGGTAGGCGTCGATACGGAGTCCGGCCGTCATGGGGCGATCCGCCATGTCCCACGCCTGGACGTGGGCGACCAGCTCGCCCGCGAGCCGCAGCCTGTCCGGCCCGTGGCCGCGAACGATCAGGGTGCCGTCCGGCGACGGCTCCAGCATGCAGAGGTTGTCGCGCTCGACGATCCCGACGGCCATCCGGAACCCGGTCAGGTCGAGCGGAGGCGAGGCCAGCCACCCGGGTCGCGCCTCCGACATGGTGCACCACCGGGGCTCGTGCACCGCCAGCCAGAGGCTCAGCCCGTCGAGGAGCTGGGACAAGCCGACACTGATCTCGGTGGAGAGCTCGACCACGGGTCCGTCGAGCGCCGCCAGCACGTCACCGATCTCACTCGTCTCGGGCAGCGAGATCGTCAGGTCGGACTCCCGGTCCAGTACCAGCGTCGTCTCCGGGCCCGCGAAGGGGCCGCGCATCCGCATGAACCCGCAGGGCAGCACCGAGCGGCTCGTCCAGTGCCCGTCCGCTCGCTCCATCGCCACCGAGCGCTGCACCCCCCGCAGGTCCAGCGGGGCCACCAGGCGTCCGCCGGGCCCGAGCTGCTCGAGCCAGGCCGGGGCCAGGTCCCACACGCCGACGGTGGCGATCACCCGGTCGTAGGGCGCCCCCGGCGGGAATCCCCCGGATCCGTCGGCGCACACCAGCCTCACCTCGGGGTGTCCCGCGACCGCCAGGTGCTCCCCGGCGAGCGTGACCAGCTCGGGGTCGATGTCGACGCTCACGACCTGGCCCTCCGGCCCCACCAGGTGGGCGAGGAGCGCGGCGTTGTAGCCCGTTCCGGTGCCGATCTCCAGCACGCGCTGCCCCGGCTCCACCCCGAGCTGGTCGAGCATCAGAGCCATGATCGCCGGCTGTGAGGAGGAGCTGATCGGCTGGCCGTCCGCGTCGCGTTTCGTGACGATCGCGTCGTCCTGGTAGACGGTCTCCGCCGGCAGGTCCGGCAGGAAGACATGTCGCGGCACCGCCCGCAGCGCGCCGGTCACGACCTCGCTGATCCCCCACGTGCGCACCTGTGAGACCAGCTCTTCCCGTAACGCGTGCCACTGAGCCATCATCGACCTCCGTGCCCTATGCGCATCTGGTGCCCTGAGTTATATGCCCCGAAGACGTGACGTTCCCGTGGCGCACCGATGTCCGGCGTTCCGTACCGGAGGTGGAGGGGGAGGAGACATGGGGCCCGGGGGCCGTGACGGTACTCCGCATGCGAGTGCCGCGCAACGCCCGCCGACACGAGAGGCCGGCGGGCGGCTCCTGTCTTCCGGCCGAGAAGAGAGGACCTGGAAGACCAGAGGCGGACGACATCACCGCGGGGAGGTACGCCTACCCGTTGGTGGGGAAGCCGAGGTTGACGCCGCCGTGGCCGGGGTCGAGCCAGCGGGAGGTGACGACCTTGCCCCGGGTGTAGAAGTGCACGCCCTC
>NZ_JBFAQY010000050.1:0-38164 GCF_040678965.1 Streptosporangium sp. NPDC049248 | reverse complement strand
CCGTGAGCCGTTTCGTGCCCACCCTCGGGCGTGTCTGCTCCCACGGATTCGAGAGCCTGGGGCTGAGGAAGCACCCCAAGGTCGGTCTGCGATCTCGTGTTCAACGTGGCCATCAAAACGCACCTCCTTGAGCTGACGGCCAGGGCTGGTCAACGCGGGGCTTGTCAAGCGCATCGCTGCACCTCAAGCCCCCTCCTTCAGGAGGGGGTCGTTGACGCGACTCCTTCTGAACCTGATGTCGATGCCAGTGCGACGAGCCGGGATGCCTTCAGCTCGGTCTCGTCCCATTCGCGGCGCGGGTCGCTCCCCCAGGTTATGCCCGCGCCCGTGCCGAAACGGATCTCACCGGACGACAGCCAGAACGTGCGGATCCCCACGGCCAGCGACGCCCGTCGCCGGTCGGCGTCGACCCAGCCCACGGTCCCACAGTACGGCCCGCGCGGCTCGGGTTCGAGCTCATCGATGATACGCAGGGCCGAGGATTTCGGGGCCCCGGTCACCGACCCCGGCGGGAAGGTCGCGCCGAACAGCTCGGGCCACCCGCATCCCGGCGCGAGCCGCGCCCTGACCGTGGAGACCAGGTGCACGAGACCGGGATGCTCCTCCACCTCGCACAGGGCGGGCACGCTCACCGAACCGACCTCGGCGACCCTGCCCAGGTCGTTGCGGACGAGATCGACGATCATCACGTTCTCCGCGTAGTCCTTCTCCTGCAGGTCCTCCTCGGTGACTCCGGTCCCCTTGATCGGCCTGGACTCGACCACGTCGCCGTCCCTGGACAGGTAGAGCTCGGGAGAGGCCGACACGACGCTCAGTCCCGGCAGGCTCACCGTCGCGGCGTAGGGGGCGGGGTTGCCCTCCGCCAGCCGTACGGCCAGGGCCAGCGGGTCCGCCTCCCCTCCCGCGGGCAGCGGCGCGTTCAGCACCCGGCACAGGTTGGCCTGGTAGACCTCGCCACGCTCGATGTACGAGCGGATGCGCCGCACGCCGTCCTCGTACCCGGCCCGGTCCAGGGAGCTGCGCCACGACGACGGGTGCGGCCCGCGCCAGGGGCCGCGCGGCACGGGCAGCGGGGCCTGACGGACGTCGTCGAACCTGGCGCACGTCACCTTGCCCTCGTAGTCGACCACGACGGCCCACCACCCCTCGCCGTCCAGAGCGGTCAGGTCGGTGGTGACATCTCGGAGCCCCGTGGCCAGATATCCAGTGACATGCGCAAAAGAGTCATGCACTTCCCTATTGTCTCGCTTGTCCGATCAACAGACGCACCAGGGTGCGGGCAGCGGGCAGCGGGACGGGCGGCAGGGCCGCGTAAACGGCCCTGCGGGGGGCGAGCTCGCCGAGGGAGCGGAGCACCAGATCGGGTGGTACGGCGTGCGCGGCGATGGCGGGCACCAGCGTGATGCCGAGCCCGGCCGCGACGAACCCGAACTTACCCGTCCACTCGCTGATCCTGACCGAGGCGCGGGGAGTGAACCCGGCCCTGGCACAGGCCGCGGCGAGAGCGGTGGCCTGGCCCGGCGGAGAGGCCTCGATCCAGGTCTCCTCCCGCAGCTCGCGCAGGTCGACGACCTCCTCCCCGGCCAGCCGGTGGTCACGACGGAGCGCGACGAACAGCTCGTCGTCGGCCAGCTGGACCATCTCCACCTCCTCCTGGCGGGGCGGTTCGGCGGGATGGTCACTGACCACCGCGACATCCAGGCCGCCTTCTCGCATGCGGCGCAGCAGGCTGCGGCTGGGCCCCTCGATCGGGACGAGTTCGACCTCGGGGAACTCCTCGCGGAACTCGCGCAGGGCACCCGGCACGAGCGCGACGTTGGCGGTGGCGAACGCGCCCACCCGCAGCCGCCCCCGGTAGCCGCCGTGAATGCCGGCCAGTTCCTCCTCCGCCCTGGTCAGCTGGTTCAGCACCACCTGGGCGTGGTGATGCAGCGCCTCGCCGGCGGGCGTCAGCCGCACCCCGCGCGGCAGCCGCTCGAACAGCGGTCCGCCCGCGCGGTGTTCGAGCGCGGCGATGCGCCGGGAGACCGCGGACTGGGTGTAGCTGAGCCTGGCGGCGGCCGCGGTGAAAGACCCGGTGCGGGCCACGGTGTCCAGCAGGCGGAGCCCTTCGATGTCGAACACATTCCCCCTTCGCATGGCTTACATGCAATCTAGTCGCTGGTGGAATGCCTTATCGGCCCCCTAGCGTGAGGCGCGTGATTTCTTTTCTTGGTCTGGGGCGTATGGGCGCCCTGATGGCCCGGCGGCTCGTGGCGGCCGGGCACGAGGTGACGGTGTGGAACCGCACCCCCCGCGTGGTCGAGGGGGCCGCCGCGGCGACCTCACCGGCGACGGCGGTGGCGGGCGCGGAACTAGTGATCACGATGCTCAGCGACCCGGCGGTGGTGCGGCGGGTGCTCTCGGACGCGGCGCCGGGGCTGCGGGCCGGGACCGTGGTCGTGGAGATGTCCACGATCGGCCCCGAGGCGGTGGCCGGGCTCCGCGACCTGCTTCCCCCCGGGGTGGGACTGGTCGACGCGCCGGTCCTGGGCAGCGTGGAGCCCGCCGGGGACGGCACGCTGACGGTGCTGGCCGGCGGGCTCGCCCAGGATCTGGCCCGCTGCCGGAAGGCGCTGGAGGTGTTCGGCCGGGTGCGCAAGGTGGGCGGCCCGGGCGCGGGCGCGGCGATGAAGCTGGCCGTGATGAGCGCGCTGGTGCCCGCCCAGGTGCTGCTCGCCGAGACCGTCGCCCACGCGGAGGCGACCGGAGTGGACACCGGGACGCTGCTGGACGTGCTCGGCGGCACACCGCTGGGAGCGCTCGTCGAACGGGTCCGCCCGGCCGTCGAGAACGGCCCGGACGAGACGCGCTACGCCCTCGGCCTGGCCGCCAAGGACATGGCGCTGGCCGCGCACGGGCCCCGGACCCTCGCCGCCGCGGCCGGGAGGCGGCTGGCCGGCGCGACGGCGGCCGGGCTGGGCGACGCGGACCTGACGGCGATCTTCGCGTACCTCACCGCGACCGGTCCCGCGGGGGCGGCCCGGGACACGGAGCGGAGCGATCGGCGGGGCCGTACCGGCGTGGAGAGGATAAACCCGGCCACGGTCCCCGCCACCAACGGGCGTTACTCGCACGCCACCAGGGCGGGGGATCTGCTGTTCGTCTCCGGGCAGGTGGCCCTGGACGGGGAGGGGAAGGTGGTCGGCGAGGAGGACATGACCCGCCAGTCCGAGTACGTGATGGACCAGCTGTCCCGCGTCCTCGCCGACCAGGGCTGCACGTTCGACGACGTGACCCACATCCGGACCTACCTGACAGACATGTCACTGCTGCCGGAGTACGCGGCCGTGCGCGGGCGCCTCATCACCGGCGAGCCCCCGGCCAGCACGACGGTGGAGGTGTCACGGCTGTTCTCGCCGGGGCTGCTCATCGAGGTGGACGTGATCGCCGCCATCCCGGCGGGACGGTACTAGGCCAGGGGGCCGGTGACCGTCTCGGCGGCGGCGACGACCGTGTCGCCCGCGACGAGCCCGACCACCGCCTCGATCTCCGGTGCGAGGAAGCGGTCGGGTCCCGGGCCGGGGACGGCCTGGCGCAGGGCGGCCACCACGGCTCCGGTCGCCGGGGCGGGCCGCAGCGGGGCGCGCAGGTCCAGGGCCCGCGCGGCGGTGAGGATCTCCACCGCGAGCACCCGGGTGAGGCCGTCCACCGAGCGGCGCAGCTTGCGCGCGGCCGACCAGCCCATGGAGACGTGGTCCTCCTGCATGGCGGAGCTCGGGATCGAGTCGACGCTCGCGGGCACGGCCAGGCGCTTGAGCTCGGAGACCACCGCCGCCTGGGTGTACTGGGCGATCATGTGACCGGAGTCGACGCCGGGATCGTCGGCGAGGAAGGCCGGTAGGCCGTGGCTGCGTGCCACGTCCAGCATGCGGTCGGTGCGGCGTTCGGAGATGCTCGCCATGTCCGCGACCGCGATGGCCAGGAAGTCGAGCACGTAGCCGACGGGGGCGCCGTGGAAGTTGCCGTTGGACTCCACCCGGCCGTCGGCCAGAACCACCGGGTTGTCGATCGCCGAGGCGAGCTCCCGTCCGGCGACCGAGGCGGCGTGCGCCAGGGTGTCCCGGGCGGCGCCGGCGACCTGCGGGGCGCACCGCAGGGAGTAGGCGTCCTGGACCCGGGTGCAGGTGCCGTCCCGGTGGGAGTCCATGATCTGCGAGCCCGCGAGCAGCGCCCTGAGGTTGGCGGCGCTGGCCGCCTGCCCGGGGTGCGGGCGCAGGGCCTGCAGGTCGGCGGCGAAGACCCGGTCGGTGCCCAGCAGCGCCTCCACGCTCATGGCCGCGCCGATGTCGGCGGTCCTGAACAGGCGGGCGAGGTCGTCCATGGCCAGGATGAGCATGCCGAGCATGCCGTCGGTGCCGTTGACGAGCGCGAGCCCCTCCTTGGCCACCAGTTCGACGGGCTCGATGCCCGCCTGCTTGAGCGCCTCCGCGGCGTCGGCCCGCTCTCCGGCGGCGTCCCGGACGACACCCTCACCCATGATCGTGAGGGCCACGTGGGAGAGCGGCGCGAGGTCGCCCGAGCAGCCGAGGCTGCCGTACTCGTGCACGACGGGGGTGATCCGCGCGTTGAGCAGGCTCTCCAGCACCTTGGCCGTCTTCGGGCGGACGCCGGTGTGGCCGGTGGCCAGTGTGTGCAGGCGCAGCAGCATCATCGCGCGGGTCACCTCGACCTCGACCTCGGGGCCGGACCCGGCGGCGTGCGAGCGGATCAGGGATCGCTGCAGCTGCGCGCGGAGCGCCGGGTCGATGTGCCGGGTGGCCAGGGCGCCGAACCCGGTCGAGACGCCGTAGGCGGGGGTGGGGCTCTCGGCCAGTTCGTCCACGCGCGTGCGGGCCGCGGCCATGGCGGCCACGGCGTCGTCGGTGAGGCGCACGGGGGCACCGTACCTGGCGACCTCGACGACCTGCTCGAAGCTCAGCGGCTCCGGCCCGACGTTCACGACCTCGTTGTCGCGCATGCTGTCACTCTCTCGCGTAGGTTGAACTTGGTAACTGGTGAACCTCTTACTGGCTCCTTACATCTCACGATACCGGTAGCGCTCGGTTTGGGGAGTGGCCGGGTATTCGCTAGAGTTCTCGCAGTGAGTCCGGGCAGGCCCCGGAGGCACGCGGAAGTGGCTCAGTGGTAGAGCATCACCTTGCCAAGGTGAGGGTCGCGGGTTCGAATCCCGTCTTCCGCTCGGAAGGGACTTCGGTCCCCCACTCGGTGGAGTGGCCGAGAGGCGAGGCAACGGCCTGCAAAGCCGTGTACACGGGTTCAAATCCCGTCTCCACCTCTGGTTCACAGCGAGGACGATTAGCTCAGCGGGAGAGCGCTTCCCTGACACGGAAGAGGTCACAGGTTCAATCCCTGTATCGTCCACCAGATCTATACAGGTCATGAAGGGTTTCGGAGCTTCTCCGAAGCCCTTTTTCGATCTCAGAGGGTCACCGGGAGCCGCCTCAGGCGGACTTCACCCATGTGACGAGCCGGGCCGGCGTGGTCTATGTCGCGTTCGTGGTGGATGTGCGCTCCCGGGCGATCGCCGGCCGGCGGCGACCACCGAACAGGCCAAGCCCGCGAGGGACGGCGCGAAGCCGGGGGCGGGGCGTTCGCGCCGGCCGCCGGAGGGCACGGAGCGGGTGCCTTCACGACCTGAGGGCCGCCCCCCCACCGGCGAGACGGCCCTCGGTCCTGCGGCCTAGAAGCCGGGTGCCCAGAGGGCCCAGACCGTGCCCGACTGGTAGCAGCTGTACCAGGGCCAGACGGCACCAAGGCCGCGTTGCCCTGCGGCCTCGCAGGCGGCACTGCTGGGATAGACGCCGACGACGCCGGCGTGGGCGGGGGAGGCAGTGAGGGTGACCGCGGTCAGGCCGAGAGCGATGATCCCCATCCGAAGAGCACGTCTTTTCACGAGGCTCCTTCCACCTGCGAATGAAAAGTAAAGTTTCCTAAGAGATAAGCCGATGTTCGCAGGTCTGGCAAGAGTGTCAGCGCCACGCGATCAGCCTGTCCGGATTGACCATCAGCCGGGCCTGCGTGATGAGTCCGCCCCGGAGCCAGACGGCAGCAAGACGAACGCACCGCCGAACGGCTGACGCGCCACTCCGCGGCCGATCGCGGACGTCAGGCCGACGCCGCCCGCAAGGAGCCCAGCCCATGACCGCCCGCAGAACCGGCCGGACAGCCCAAGATTCACGATGCTGTCTCGCACGTGCGAGAGGGGTCACTCGGCGCCGCCGTCCGCCGTCGAGGTGTCCACCCGCACCGGCCGGAGCAGGAGCACGGTCAGCAACGCCGTCAGTGCCATGCAGGCTGCCCCGAGGAGGGCGGCCAGGTGCATGCCGTCGGTGAAGGCCGAGCGGGCGACGTCGAGCAGGGCCGCTCCCGCCGCTCCCGGTGTCCGCGAGGCCACCTCGACGGCGCCGCCCAGGGTCTCGCGCGCCACCTCGGCGTACTCGGGGGGCAGTACGGGATCCGCCGCGGTGAGTCTCTCGCCGTAGACGGCCAGCCCGATGCTGCCCAGGATCGCGACGCCGAGCGCGCCGCCCAGCTCTGTGGCGGCCTCCATGATCGCGGACGCCGAGCCCGCGCGCTCCGGCGGGGCGACAGCGACGATCATGTCGGAGGCCGTCGCCTGCACCGCTCCGATCCCCGTCCCCAGCAGGAGCAGGCCGCCGATGAGGGGCCACCGCCCGGAGTCCACCTCGATCCCGCTCATCACCAGGAAGCCTCCGGCGACGAGCGTCATGCCGCCGCCCATGATGTGTCCCGGGCGTACCCGCTGCGCGATCACGGCGGCCAGCATCGAGCCGGCGAGGGCGGTTCCGGCCGCGGGCAGGGTCAGCAGCCCCGCGACGAACGGCCGTAACCCGAGCACCATCTGCAGGTACTGCGCGACGAAGTAGAACAGCCCCACCAGGGCGAAGACCGCGAGCGTGCTCGTGATCAGGGACACGGTGAAGCCCCGGTCGGCGAACAGCCTCAGGTCGAGCATCGGGGTGGGCAGCGTCCGCTGCCTGTACAGAAAGGCGACGCAGAACACCGACCCGGCGACGACGCCGAGCAGCGCCTGGAGGCCGAAACCGTCGACGGCGAACTGCTTGATCCCGTAGACCGTCGGCAGCACGGCCGCCAGTGAGAGCACGGCACTGGGCAGGTCGAACCTCCAGGGGCGCGGATCACGGTACTCGGGGAGCACGATCGGCCCCAGCACCAGCAGCAGGACCATGACCGGCACGTTGATCAGGAACACCGACCCCCACCAGAGGTGCTCCAGCAGCCGGCCGCCCACGATCGGCCCCAGCACGCTGCCCCCGGCGAAGCCGGCGGCCCATACCGCGACGGCCATCCGGCGCTGCCGCGGATCGCGGAACATGTCCCGGATCAGCGCGAGGGTGGGCGGCATCAGGCTCGCCGCCGCGGCACCCTGCAGGGCACGGGCCGCGATGAGCGACTCGGCGTTGGGGGCGTACGCGGCGATGACCGACGTGACGCCGAACGCGGCGGCTCCGATCAGCAGCAGCTTCCGGCGGCCGATCCTGTCCCCCAGGGCACCCATCGTGATCAGCAGACCGGCCAGCAGGAAGGCGTAGACGTCGACGATCCACAGCAGCTGGGAGCCGGTCGGCATGAGGTCCGCGCTCAGGAAGGGCAGCGCGAAGTAGAGCACCGTCACGGTCACCGAGACGAGCAGGACGGGCAGGACGAGCACCGCGAGTCCGAGCCATTCCCTCCGCCCTGCCGTGGCCACCGTTCGCACCATTGCCGAAACCTCCTCGGATACCCTGTACGCCAAATATGCATATACATCGTACGCAAAATTTTTGGACGCACGCAAGAGCTGTCATCCAGACCAAGATGGCACGCACTAACGTGCAGAAATATCCTCAAAACAAGGCAGTCCAGCCAGGTGACGGCGTATCTCACTCGCCATAACGTCACGCCGCCGCCTTTCATTACGTCACAAAAAACACGTGTTAGAATTTCGTCACACCAGTGGGTGTGCCGGAATTGGACGAGGACGCATGTTGACGTGTGCGCAATGTGGAAAGCCGTTGGACGCCGCGCCTCGGGGGCGACGCCCGCGGTACTGCTCCCGTGCCTGTCAGGCACGGGCCTACCGGATCCGCACCGCCGGACGAGCCGCGCGCCGCGCCGAGCCCGCGCCGCGGACCGTTCTCCCCACGCCCCCGCCGAGCACCGGCGATCCGGCGGGACGGCACGAGCCCCCAGCCGGCTTGAGCACCGAGCGGATCGTGCGCACCGCGGTCCGGATCACCGACGCCGAGGGGCTGGACGCGCTGTCGATGCGCCGCGTCGCGACCGAGTTGGGCACCGGCGCGATGTCGCTGTATCGCTACGTGCCGGGCAAGGACGCACTCGTCGAGTTGATGGTCGAGGCCGTCTTCGGCGAGGACCCGCATCCGGACTCCGTTCCCGGTGGCTGGCGCACAGGGCTGGAGGCCGCGGCGAGGCGGGAGTGGCGCATGTACTCCAGGCACCCCTGGGTGCTGCGGGTCATCGCCACCCCCCGGCCGCCGATCGGGCCGAACGTGCTGGCCGACGTCGAGTGGGCGATGCGCGCCATGGACGGCCTCGGTCTCGACCCGACGACAACGCACTGGGTGGCCATGACGGTGAGCGCCCAGGTGCAGGGCGCGGCCCTGTTGCTGGTGAACGAAGTGGAGGCCGAGCGTCGCACCGGGGTCACGGCCGGGCAGTGGCGCGTGTCGAGGGCGCCGGCGCTCCTGGAGATCCTGGAGTCCGGGCGGTTCCCGATACTGTCCAGACTCCACACGGAGCGGGGGGACGTGATCGACATCGACGAGTGGTTCGAGTTCGGCCTGCGGCGCCTCCTCGACGGTCTCGCCGTCCTGGTGGAAGGCCGGGAGAAAGGGGCGGCGTACGACGCGGAGCCGGATCCGGCCCGCGGTCCGGCACGGTAAGGACCGTCGCGTGGCGGTGCGGCGCCCCGGGCGGTGAGATCCCGCGGTCGACGGACTTGTTCACCCGGTCTTGGCCACGCATTGGCGGCCGGGAGACACCGAAGACGCGTAGCATCGGCGTTCTGTGGCATTCATTCGTTTCCTGCTCGGACTCACGGACACGGAGGATCATGAACGGCCCCCTCATCCCCGCCGCCCGCGCGGCGGCCGACCAGGCCGGGCCGGGCGAGATCCCCGCGTCGCGGCGCTCTCCCCTGCCGAAGACGGCGGAGACGGTGGAGACGTCGTGACGAGCCTGCTGCGCAATCCCGTGAAGAACTACGACTGGGGCTCGCGCACGGCCATCGCCACGCTGGCCGGGCGCCCCTCCCCCGCGGAGCGGCCCGAGGCGGAGATGTGGTTCGGCACCCACCCGTCCGGCTCCTCGTCGGTGCTGCGGCGGGGGACGTGGCACTCCCTCGCCGAGACGGTGGCCGCCGATCCGATGGCCGAGCTCGGAGAGAGGACCGTTGAGCGGTTCGGCTCGCGGTTGCCGTACCTGCTGAAGCTGATCGCCGTGGACCTGCCGCTGTCGCTGCAGGTTCATCCGTCGCGGCAGCAGGCGGCGGAGGGCTACGCCAGGGGCGTCTACGTCGACCCGTTCCCCAAGCCCGAGCTGATCTGCGCGCTGACCCCGTTCACCGCGCTGGCCGGGTTCCGTCCGCCCGCGGAGGCCGCGGCGCTCATCGGCGGGCTTGGCGTCCCGGAACTGGAGCCCGTCGTGGCGCCGCTGGCCGCCGGGGACGCCTCCGCCGCGCTCCGCGCGCTGGTGGAGTGGCCGAAGGAGGGCAGGGCGGACCTGGTGGCCGCGATCGCGCGGGCCGCGTCGGCCGCGGGCGGCCCCGACCGCGAACTTGTGGTACGCCTGACCGGTATCCATCCGGAAGACCCGGCCTGTCTCGCCCCGCTCTTCCTGCGCCGCCACGAGCTGCGGCCCGGCGAGGCGCTGTTCCTGGGCGCGGGAGTCCTGCACTGCTACCTGGGCGGTTTCGGTGTGGAGATCATGGGCAGCTCCGACAACGTGCTCCGCGCGGGGCTGACGAGCAAGCCGATGGACATCGACGAGCTGCTGCGCGTCACCGACCCCTCGATCTCGCCCCTGCCGGTCGAGCCGGTCGGCAACCTCTACCGCACTCCCGCCCCGGAGTTCCGCCTCGGCACGGCCGTTCCGGGCTCCGGGCTCCCCCTGGAGGGCGGAGTGCCGCGCATCCTGGTGTGCACCGAGGGCGAGGTCGAGGTCGGCGGGCAGATGCTGCGGCCGGGCGAGTCCGTCTTCGTCCGCGCCGCCGGACCGGTCCGCCTGCGCGGCTCCGGGACGGTCTTCTGGGCCGAACCGGGCCTCGACTGACGGTGCGGACGCAGGTGAACGCCTCCCGGTGAGGTCCGGCTCATCGTCCGACCGGCCGCGGTGTCCTCAACGGGATCCGCCGGCCTCGGCCGCCGTAGGCCGGGGCGGGGGAAGCACGGCGCACGCCGTCGTCTCCTTGCCCGGCGCTCCTGGCAGGCCGGGGCCGGTCACTCCGGACCGCGGTCGTCGAGGTGCGCGTCCTGCCTGCCCTGGCCGAGTTCGTCGGCCCGCAGCGCGAGGAGGACGTCGGGGCGCAGCAGCCGGGAGGGGGCGTCCAGGTCCAGTAGCCGGAGGATGCGGCGCAGCCGGTAGCTGACGGTGTTCTCATGGATCGACAGGTGCTGCGCGGTCAGCCGTACCGACAGGCCGCAGGCGAGGTAGGTCCGCAGGGTCTCGATGAGCACCGGGCTGGGTCTCAGCGGGGTCAGCACCGTGTCCACCAGGCGGCCGGCGTCGAGGGGGTTGCCGATGAGAAGCACCTCGGGAATGACGCGCTCGAAGTGGACGACCACGCGATCGGCCCCCATTCGCAGCCCGGCCTCCAGGGCGGCCAGCGCCTCCCGGCACGACCCGCCCGCCTCCCCGAGCCTGGGCCGCGGCTCGCCGAGGCCCAGGACGAGGCCCGGCGGGATGCCCGGCCGGCGGGCGGCGCGGGTCAGCGCCTCGTCGAGGCCGGGCGCGTCGGCGAGCAGCAGCAGCGTGGTGGCTCCCTTGCTCCCGGCGAGGATCCGGCTGCGCAGCCGGGGGCGCAGCGAGTCGAGCACCGCCTTCTGCGCCCTGGCGAGCGCGAGCGGGCTGGTCACCTCGGCCATGCCGATCGCGGCCGCGCGGTGCGGCACCTGGGCGGGCACTCCGACGAGCCGGGCGCGTTCCTCGACGTCGGCGGGATCCAGCGGCTCCCCGCCGGCGAGCCGGGACACCAGGTCGGTGGCGATCTGGTCGAGATGGGCGGCGGCCTCGCTGCGGGTCTGACGGTAGGCGTCGGTCGAGGCGTCGATCATGGAATCGGTCAGCGCGGCCAGCCGCTGCACGAGTCCGGCGAGGTCGTGGCCCTGGGCCGACGGCCCGGCCGCGGCGGCAAGCCGCTCCAGCAACGCCCGCTCGGCGGTGTGCCAGGAGGCCACCAGGCTCTCGATCGGCACGCCCTGGATGGCCCGCCGCTGGCCGAGCGCCGCCGCGGACAGCAGTTCGGCCTCGGTGAGGGCCCGCCGCTCGGCCACCGCCGAGAGCACGGCGGTGAGGTTGGGCGCGACCACCCCGGTGAGGTCCTCGACCTCCATCCGCGCCTGGTCATATCCGGGCAGGCGCTCCCAGACGGTACCGACCAGGGTGGCCGCGATCTCCTCGACCTGTGCGAGGAGGCCGCGGGCCTTTTGTGTCATGTCCACAAAAGCGATCTCTCCATCTTCCGGCAGAGCCACGTAGTTGGGCATACGCCCCTTAATGGACTATGGACTATCCCAGGGCACAGTCCCAGTCAAGGAGGGCGCTATGAGTACAAAAGTGGAGTCGGAGTCGATCGCCACCGACCTCGACGACCACGCGCTGGAACCTGTGCCCGCACACCGGCGCAAGTCCCTGATCCAGATGATCATCGTCCAGATCGGCTGGAACATCAGCGTCAGCAGCTTCCTCGTCGGTGGTGTCGTGGGAGGCGGGACCACCTTCGGCGAGGGAATGGCCGCGATCCTCGTCGGCAACCTGGTCCTGGTGGCCGTGTCCGCGCTGATCGGACTGGTCGGCTACCGGACCGGTCTGTCCAGCTACCTCGCCGCCAGGGTCGTCTTCGGCCGCCAGGGCGCCGTCGTGGTCTCGCTGCTGCTCGGTGTGATCGCCATGGGGTTCATCGGGGTGCTGATGGACACCTGGAGCGGGGCGGTGCACAAGCTGATCCCGGCGATCCCGCCATGGGCCTTCATTCTGGCGTTCGGCGCCGCCATCACCACGACGGCGATCTTCGGGTTCAAGGGGCTGGCGAAGTTCTCCGCGATCGCGGTGCCCATCGAGGTCGCGATCGCGCTGCTGGCGCTCTTCAAGATCGGCGGTGGGGACGGCGGGTTCGCCGAGGTGGCCGCCCAGCAGCCCGCGGTGCCCATCGGTTTCGCCGTCGCGGTCGGCGCCGTCATCTCGACCTGGATCACCGGCGCCGCGCTCGTCGGGGACGTGACGCGTTTCGCCTCCCGCGGCCGCGACGTGATCATCTCCTGCTTCGCCGGGTTCGTCGTGGGCGCGGGCGTCTTCGAGATCATCGCCACCGTCTCGGCCATGTCCGTGGGCAACAGCAACTTCGTGCTGGTCATGCAGGGACTGGGCCTGCTGGCCCCGGCCGCGGTGATGCTGGTGCTGGCCCTGTGGAACACCGCCGACAACAACCTCTACTCGGCCTCGCTCGCCTTCACCAACGCCTCCAACACCCTGGGGCTGCGGGTCGGCAAACCCGCCTGGACGATCATCTCGATCGTCATCGCGGTCCTGGTCGCCTTCGCCGGCCTGGCCGCCCAGTTCCTCGTCTTCCTGAACGTCATCGCGATCATCGCACCGCCGTTCGCCGGCGTGCTCATCGCGCACTTCTGGATCCTGGCCCGCCACCGCACGGGCGACCAGCTGCTGGAGTCGGCACCGGCCGTGCGGGCCGAGGCCCTGGTGGCCTGGGTCGTGGCGGCGCTGCTGGCGAAGTACACCGACGTCCTGCTGACCGACGCGATCGAGGGGTTGGTCTACGGGTTCGTCTGCTATGCCGTACTGGGCTGGGCGGTGACCGCTCTCAGGCGGAACGCCCCGGTCCCGGTCACGGCCGACGCACGGGAAGGAGATGTTCGATGAGATTCGGTCTGGGGGTGCCCACGGGCACGGAGGGACTGATGTATCCCGTCCCCTACGCCGACGCCGCCGAGGCGGTCGAGCTGGCCGTCCAGGCCGAGCGGCTGGGATTCGACTCGGTCTGGGGCAACGACCACGTGACCACGCAGGGCTACGTGCGCGAGGAGTTCGACACCCCGCCCCGCTACTACGACCCGTTCGCCTATCTGAGCTACGTCGCGGCGCTCACCAGCCGGATCCGGCTGGCCACGGCGATCATGGTGCTGCCGTTCCGCAACCCGGTGGTGGCCGCCAAGCAGGTCGCCACCCTCGACCGGCTGTCCGGAGGCAGGGCCGTGCTGGGCGTGGGCATCGGCGCCTACCGCGAGGAGTTCGAGGCGATGAACCCCGGGCGGCGCATCAACAGGGGTGAGCACGCGGCCGAGGCCATCCAGGCGCTCAACGCGCTGTTCACCGAGCGGCGGGCCTCCTTCAAGGGACGCTGGGTCGAGTTCGAGGACGTGGAGTCCTACCCCAAGCCGGCACAGCCCGCGCTGCCGATCCTGTCCGGCGGCAACGCGCCGGGCTCCCGCACCCGCGCGGCGCTGCACGCCGGCGGATGGCTGCCCGCCTGCCTCACCCCCGGCGAGGTGGCCGCGGGCATCGCCGACATCAGGGCGCAGGCGGCGGCCGCGGGCCGCGAGCTGCCCGGCGGGTTCGAGGTCGCGCTGCAGGTGGCGGTCTGCGTGGCGCCCACCCATGAGGAGGCCTGGCGCAGATTCCGCGCCTCCCAGCTCCACAACCACATGGTCTCGCTGTCCGGCACGACGCTGAAGGACCAGGGCGTCTCCGACCTGGCGAGCCGCAACCTCATCGGCACTCCGGACAGCGTGGCCGAGCAGATCGCCGCCTACCGGCAGGCCGGCGTCGACACCCTCGCCGGGCTGCTGTTCGCGGCCGACACCGTACCGGAGACGCTCGACGCCATGCACGAGTTCAGCGAGACCGTCATCGCCAAGCAGGCGGGAGGGCAGCCATGAGCACCGTCATGAGCGCCGTTCCCCCCGCCCCGGACGTCGACCTGCGCCGGCTGGCGTCGGAGCGGGTCGCCCGGCTGCGTGGTGCCCTGGCCGAGGCTCCGTTCGACGCCGTCGTCCTCACCACTCCGGAGAGCGTCCTGTACGCCACCGGCTACCGCAGCGTGGCCGGGGCGCTGTTCCGCGCCCACCGGATGGCGGCCGTGGTGACCGGCGACGACTGCTGGCTGGTATGCCCGGCCGCCGACACCGCCCCCGCGGTGGACGGCGGCGTGCCGGAGGACCGGGTGGTGCCGTTCGGCCGGTTCTACTTCGAGTCGTCCGGTCCCACGCCCCTCACCGGTGCCGCCGACCGGCACCCCGACCTGTACGCGGCGCTCGCCACCGCGACCCGCGCCGCCGGGGCGGGGCTCCGTTACGGCGTCGAGGGGCTCGACGGCGACCCGGCCCTGCGCGAGGCCGCGGGCGATCCCGCCGCCGCCGACGCCACCGGCTGGGCGAGCCTGGTCCGCGGAGTGAAGCTCCCCGGCGAGGTGGCGCTGCTGCGCCACGCCGCCCGGCTCGCCGAGGCCGGAGTCCACGCCGCTCTGGAGATCGCCGTGGCGGGAGTGACCGAGCACGAGCTCGCCCGGGCGGTGGCCGCCACGATGGTCGCCGGGGGCGCCGAGCCCCGCTTCGTGGTGGCGACCACCGGCCCGCGCTCCGCCCTGGCCGACGCCCACCCGACCGACCGGCGCTGGCGCCCCGGCGAGCTGGCCCGCTTCGACATCGGCTGCCTGTACGCCGGCTACTGGTCCGACATCGGGCGCACCGCGGTGCTCGGCGCGCCCGACGCGCGCCAGGCCGGTCACTACGCGGCGATCCTCGCCGGCCTGGACGAGCAGGTCGCCCTGACCCGCCCCGGCGTGACCGCCTCGGAGGTCTTCGACGTCGCGATGCGGACGGTGCGGCGGGAGGGGGTCACGCCCTACCGCCGCCAGCACTGCGGGCACGGCATCGGCCTCGCCGTCTACGAACCGCCCATCGTCTCCCCCGGCGTGGAGACGGCACTGGAACCGGGCATGACATTCTGCTTCGAGACGCCGTACTACAACCTCGGATGGGGCGGGATGATGGTGGAGGACACCCTGGTGGTGACCGGCGACGGAGCGGAGCTGTTCACCCGCTCGCCGAGGGAGCTGACGGTGGTGCCGGCATGACCCCGGCCTCCCGTTACCTCGGTCGGCTTGCCTGCCAGCGGTGCTCGGCGACCTACCCCGACCCCTCACTGGAGCTCGTCGGGCGCGGCTGCCCGGCCTGTGAGAAGGAAGGGGCGCCCGCCAACGTGCTCCCGGTCTACGACCTCGGCGGCCTGCGTGGCCTGCCCTGTGACCCCGCCCAGCCGGGGCTGTTCCGCCACCGCGCGCTGCTGCCGCTGGACGGTGCCACACCCGCGGTGAGCCTGGGCGAGGGCGGCACGCCGCTGGTGCCGCTCCCCCGCACCGCCGAACGCCTCGGGCTCGGCGCGGTCCTCGTCAAGGACGAGACCCGCAACCCGACCTGGTCCTACAAGGACCGGCTGGCCGCCGTGGCGGTCACCAAGGCCGTGGAACTGGGCGCCCCCGCGGTGGTCGTGGCGAGCACCGGCAACCACGGGGCGGCGGTCGCCGCCTACGCGGCGCGCGCGGGGCTGCCCTGCGTGGTGCTGACCGTGGCGGCGGTACCGGCCACGATGAAGACCCTCATGCAGGTGTACGGTGCTCGCGTCGTCGCCCTGGAGAACCCCCCGGATCGGTGGCGCCTGATGCGGCGGCTCGTCGAGGAGCGGGGCTGGCTGGCGATGTCCGGGCACGCCGACCCACCGGTGGGGTCCATCCCCTACGGCATCGACGGCTACAAGACGATCGCCTACGAGATCGTCGCCGACCTCGGCCGGACTCCCGACCACGTGGTCGTGCCCGTCGCCTACGCCGACGGGCTGGCCGGGATCCGGCGCGGCTTCGCCGACCTCGTGGAGGCCGGGCTGGCCGACCGGATGCCGGTCCTCGTCGCGGCCGAGCCGTTCGGCCCGCACGGCACCGCTCTGGCCGCCGGCACGGACACCGCGGGACCGGTGCCGATCACCCCGTCGGTCGCGTTCTCCATCGCCTCGCCGTACGGGACCTTCCAGGGCCTGGCCGCGCTGCGGGCGACCGGCGGCCGGGCGGTGTCCGTCCCTGACGACGCGCGCATCCTCGGCGCGCAGGGCAGGCTCGGCCGGGAGGCCGGCCTGTACCTGGAGGCATCGTCCGTCACCGCGCTGGTCGCGGTGGAGGACCTGGCCGGTTCCGGCGCGCTGCCCGCCGACGCCACGGTGGTCGTGGTCGGCACCTCCACCGGCCTGAAGGACGTCGGGGCCACCGCCGCCGCCCTGCCGCCGGTGCCCGTCGTGGAACCCACGCCCGCCGCGCTCGACCGGGGGCTCGCCGCACTCGACCGGCGGGGCGGCGGCCTCGGCGCGGAGGGCGACCGATGAGACTCGCGTTCTCCATCTCCGGGCACCGCGACGCCGCCTCCGCCGTCGCGGTCGCCAGGCTCGCCGAGGATGCCGGGTTCGACACCGTGTGGATCACCGAGGACTACTGCGAGCGCGGCGCCTTCGCGCTGGCCGGCGCGATCGCCGCGGTCACCGGGCGGATCCGGGTGGGCATCGGGGTGGTCAATCCCTGGACCCGCCACCCGGCGCTGATCGCCATGGAGCTCGCCGCCCTGGAGGAGATCAGCGGCGGGCGCGCGATCCTCGGCCTCGGCGCGAGCAACTCCCGCTGGATGACCGACCAGCTCGGCATCCCCTTCGACCGGCCGATCGGCCGCCTGGCCGAGGCGGTCGACGTCGTCAGGGCGATGATGACCGGCGAGCGCGTCGACCACCGGGGCGAGCACTTCCGCGTGTCGGCCGGGCTGTCCTTCACCCCGCCACGCCGCACCCCGCCGATCGTGCTGGGGGTCAAGGGTCCGCGGGCGCTGGCCCTGGCCGCCGAGCGGGCGGACGGCCTGCTGCTGTCCATCCTCTCCTCCGCGCCCTACGTCTCCTCGGTCCGCGAGCGCGTCGGAGCCGGGGTGGAACTGGCCGCCTACGTCGGACTGTCGGTGGGCGAGGACGCGCGCGCGGCCCGCGACCGGCTGCGCCCCATGGTGGCGACCTACCTCGGCGTGCACGGCGACCACGAGATCACCAGAACCGCGGGGCTCGACGCGGGGTTGTGCGCCGCGTTCCGCGAGGGGTGGCTTTCCGACGCTCCGCGCACCGACCTCGTCGACGACGCGCTGCTCGACCTGTTCGCCGCCGCCGGGACGGCCGCCGACGCCGCCGCGTCACTCGGCCGCCTGGCCGCCGCCGGCCTGGACGTGGCGGTCGTCCGCGACGACCCCGACACCGATCCGGGACGGCTCATGCACGCGGCCGTCCTCGCCACCGGCCGCTGACCCGCCTTCTCGGCCGGCTCGCCGGGACCTACCGCTCCCGGCGGGCGCTCACCGTCCATACCGGCCCGCTATGACGGATAACCCGCACGGCGCGCGAAGCGTCCCCACCAGCGAGGCTGGAGGTTATTCGATGGCATCATCCGAGATGGTCGCGGACCAGGACCTCCGTCTGGAGCTGATCCTGGTCGAGGTACTGCACCACGAGGCCGAGCACCTGGTTACCGGCTGAGCGCCCCGGTCCCGGCTCCAACGGGGGGAGCCCGGACCGGGGTCGTCCGGACGGACGATCAGGGCGTTCCACGCCGGGACACACCGGGTATGGGCTGCACGCCGCGCGGGAGTTCCCGCGGCCGCCGATCGATCACGACGCCGAGGCCGGCGGCGAGCTGCTCCACCCCCTGCGGATCTGCCTGCGTCTGGACGCCGGACAGCACATGACGGCCCGGGTTCTGCACGCGCACCGCGACAGCCTGCGATACCGGCTCGCCCAGATCGGCAAGCTGCTCCAAGCCGACCTGGAGCACCTTGGCACCCTGCTGATCCGCGACCTGGCGTACCGGACGTACGACCCGGTGGGCGGATGACGCCGGCTCAGCGGTCGCCCTCGCCGCGTGCGGCGAGGGCCTCGCCCAGTTCGTCGGCGTGCCGCAGGGTACGGATCAGGAACGGCACCGCGAACGCGATGACCGAGCGCTGCGCCCCGCGGGCCCTCGCCGCCTCGCCCACCTCAGCGGCGATCTTGGACAGCACGGCCACCGACTGCAGGGTGAGCCCGACGAGCAGGCCGACCCGGTCCGGACGCACCCCGAACCGCCGCAGCGGCCGCAGCCCGCGCTCGACGGCGGACACCACGTCGTCGACCCTGGTGGTGATCGTGAACAGGTTCGCCGCGGTCAGCGCGGCCACGATCCGCAGGCATACCAGCACGGCCGCGCCTGGGCCGAGCAGCCACCACTGCAGCGCGAACATGAACGCCACCAGCATCCCGAGTGTGCGGGCGAGACGCAGGCAGCGCCCGGGCGAGACCCGTGCCAGCGCGTATCCCAGGACCACGGCGGCGCAGATCCCGCCGAGCCAGGCGGGAGAGCGCAGGACGAACACCACCGCCGCGAGCCCGAGCAGGGCGAGGAGCTTCCAGCCTGCCGGTGTCCGGTGCAGCGGACTCGATCCCGGCTCGTACCATCCGCCCACCATCAGCCGACGAGCTTCCGGTAGTGGCGCAGCGCGGGTTCCGGCTCGTCGTCGGCCACCACGCGGCCCCCGTCGAGCACGATCACCCGGTCGAAGTCACCGAGCAGGTCAAGATCATGGGTAACCAGCACCACCCGCTGCCTCAGCCCCGCGAGCAGGGCGCAGAACTGCCTCTTGTTCCGCAGGTCGAGCAGCGTCGTCGGCTCGTCACAGACGAGCACGTCGGGGTCGAGCACGAGCATCCCGCACAGCGCGAGCAACTGCTTCTGCCCGCCGGAGAGCTGGTGCGCGGGGTGGTCCGCGTAGCCGCCGAGCCCGTGTTCGGCCAGGATCTCGGCCGCCCGCGCGGCCCGCTCCCCGGCGGAGAGCCCGCTGCGCCGCAGGGAGAAGGCGACGTCCTCCCCCGCGGTCGGCATCACGATCTGGCTGTCCGGATTGGTGAAGACGAACCCGACGCGCCGCCGTACCTCACGGCCCTTGCGGCTCGGGTCGAGCCCGTCGACCAGCACCCGGCCCGCGCTCGGCAGCACCAGGCCGTTGATCATGCGGGCCAGGGTGGACTTGCCGGAACCGTTCGCGCCGACGAAGGCCACCCGCCGCTCGGACAGGCGGAGGTTCACCTCGGACAGCACGACCCGCTCGCCGTAGCCGTGCCCGACATTCTCGAACTCGATCACGGAGCCGTCTTCCACCTCATCCGGTCCGCGTCGCCGGTCTCGCCGACAGGCCTGGCAGGGCGCGATGCACCACGCCGGCGATCAGCGCGGCGGCCACCACCTTGACCAGATCACCCGGCACGAAGATCAGCGACTGCAGCGCGGCCGCCGGCAGGTCCCCGATGTACACGCCGAGGAAGGGGATGCCGATCAGGTAGTCGGCGGCCAGCCCTGCCGCGTTGGCCAGCAGCAGCACCGGCAGCCCGACGCGCCGGGCGCGCGACACGATCAGACCTGCGACCAGCGCCGACAGGACCCAGCCGATCAGGAATCCACTGCTCGGCACGGAGAACGAGGCGATACCACCCCGCCCGCCGGAGAGCAGCGGCAGGCCGATCGCGACCAGCCCGAGGAACAGCACGACGGATGCGGCGCCACGGCGTGCGCCCAGGATGCTGCCGGCCAGCAACGGGCCGGCGTTCTGGATCACGATGGGGACGCTCGAACCGCCGACGTAGATTCCGGGAAAGATCCCGAGCACCGCGATGAAGGCGGCGAAGACGACCGTACGGGCAAGATCGACGGCGGGCAGGGGGGAGCGGGACTCTGACACAGAGGACACGATATCCGCTGGTCATCCAACAGATACAGCGGTCCTTCCCCGGCCGGTCGCGGCGCCTCCTCCCAGCGGGAGGGCGCGTCCCTTCGGCCGTTCGCCGTGACGGGAGGTCCGCTGTGAAACGCCTGCCAAATGAATGTTTCATGCTCGCCGCACGCCTTTTCGAAGCTTTGGCAGGTCATCCCCTTACTGGAAGTCGGCGCTGGTGGCCGCCTACTTTCGGGCGGCCGCCGATGTGATACTTCCGGTGCCGGGAAACACACTTCGTTGATGCCTCAGGAGAATTGATGCGCAGAGTGCGAGCTTTACTCGTTTCGGTCTTCCTGGCCGCCGGCCTGGCATTGTCGGTTGGTGTGCTGCCCGCGCAGGCCGCCACACTCAGGAACGTCTACTACTACGACTGGGACTGCCACCGGGTCGGGAACCTCGGCATCCAGGAGGGCTGGTGGACCTCCTACACCTGCACCCCTCAGAACGGCCTCTGGTTCCTCTACGCGTGACGCCTCCCCGGCACGCCCGCCCGCCGGCCGGCTGCCGGGAGCGGAGGACCCCGGACCCGGCGGTCGCTCCGGTGGCCGCCGGACCAGGACGCGACGTCCGATCCGGCGGCCACCGCGCGTCACGGGCGTGCGAGAAGGGTCGCGATCCCCTGCCCCACGCCGACGCACATCGTGGCGATGGCGTGCTCGTGTCCCTCGTCGGCCATGGTCATCGCGGCGCTCAGCGCCAGGCGGGCGCCGCTCATGCCGAGCGGGTGGCCGAGCGCGATCGCGCCGCCGTGCGGGTTGACGTGTTCGGCGTCGTCGGGCAGCCCGAGCCCGCGCAGCACCGCCAGGGACTGGGCGGCGAAGGCCTCGTTGAGCTCGATGGTCCCGACCCGGTCCAGGCCGACACCGGTCCGCTCGGTGAGCCGCCGCACCGCGGGTACCGGGCCGATGCCCATGACCCGCGGCTCCACGCCGACGCTCGTCGTCGCGACGATCCGCGCCAGAGGTTCCAGCCCGTGGCGGGACACCGCCCGCTCCGAGGCCAGGAGCAGGGCGGCGGCGCCGTCGTTGACCCCTGAGGAGTTGCCCGCGGTGACGGAGCCCCCCTCGAAGAGGGGCCGCAGCGCGGCGAGCCGCTCCAGCGAGGTCTCGCGGGGATGCTCGTCGTCGGCGACGATCACGGGGTCGCCCTTGCGCCGGGGCACCGGCACGGGGACGATCTCGCGCCCCAGACGTCCGCTCGCCTGTGCCTTCGCCGCCCGTTCCTGGGAGCGCAGCGCGAAGGCGTCCTGGTCCTCGCGGCTGATGCCGTGGTCGTCGGCGACGTTCTGCGCGGTGCGCGGCATGGCGTCCGTGCCGTACGTCCGCTGCATCTCGGGGTTGACGAAGCGCCAGCCGATCGTCGTGTCGTGGATCTCCGCGGTACGGCCGAAGGCGGTGGCCGCCTTCGGCTGCACGAACGGCGCCCGGCTCATGCTCTCCGTGCCGCCCGCGATGACGAGGTCGGCGTCGCCCGCGACGATGGCGCGGGCTCCATATGCCACGGCGTCTAGGCCGGACCCGCAGAGCCGGTTCACCGTCACCCCCGGCACGGCCACCGGCAGGCCGGCCAGCAGGGCGGCCATCCGGGCGACGTTGCGGTTGTCCTCCCCCGCCTGGTTGGCGCAGCCGAAGACGACCTCGTCGGTCGTCTCCCAGTCGACACCGCCGTACCGGGTGGTCAGCTCGCGGACGACATGGGCCGCGAGGTCGTCGGGGCGTACCTCGGCGAGGGCGCCGGCGTACCTGCCGACAGGGGTGCGGACCCCGGAGACGAGGTAGGCGGCGCGGGTGGCGCTCATCCGCGACCTCCGAAAGACCGCGCCCGGTCCTCCCCCTTGGTGACGAGCGGCGGTACGCCGGTCCCGTGAAGATCGGCCATCGGCTGTTCCTTCCGGATCGATTCCGCGCGACCCGTGCCGGTAGCGCCTGGCCTTGCCAAGATACTCAGGCACTCCGTGATCGATTCACCCGGCCTGTACCTAGCCGCACGGCGCTCCTGGCACGGGACCGCAGCGGCCCTTTGAGGGAAACGCCCCGGTGACGTGGACGGTCCGAGGTACCCGTTCACGGCATCGGGGCGTGCCGGCCTCAGCCGACGTGACAGGAGCGGGGCATCGACCGGGCGGATGTCACGTCGGGCGGTGGAACCCCGCGGGGGCCGCGACGACTGATCCAGGCCGTTCACCGGGCATTCGCCGACGGCGGTGCCCGGCGTCGGCGGCCCGCCGGATATCAGGTGGTGCAGTTCGTGCCGTTGAGGGTGAACGATGCCGGTACACCGGTGTTGCCGGTGTGGCCGGCCTGGAAGCCGAACGAGGTCGAACCACCCGCCGGGATGGCCGCGTTGTAGCTCATGTTCCTCGCGGTCACGGCGCCGCTCGCGGGCGTGATCGTGGCGTTCCACGCCGAGGTGACGGTCTGGCCCGAAGGAAGCGTGAAGCCCAGGGTCCAGCCGTTGATCGCGGAGCTGCCGGTGTTGGTGACGATCACCGAGGCCGTGAGGCCGGTGTTCCACGCGTTGGTGGTGTAGGCGACCCGGCAGGGCGCGGTTCCCGGGGTGGGGGTCGGCGTCGGGGTGGGGGTCGGGGTGGGGGTCGGGGTGGGGGTCGGGTTCGGCGAGGGCGTGCCGTCCAGGCCGAAGAACGAGACGACCATCGCGGCCTGGCCGCCCAGCGGCAGGTTGTGCCCCACCCCCTGGAGGCTGATGGCCTCGACGGCGGACCCGTACCGGGTGCGGGTCCAGGTCGGCTGGGGATTGTCGGTGGAGGTGGGGGTCTGGGAGAGGCCGTGGACGTTGGTCCACTGCTTGATCTCCTCGGTGAAGTTCGGGTAGCGCAGCGTCGTGTCCTCGGTGCCGTGCCAGACCTGCATCCTCGGGCGTGCCCCCGTGTAGCCCGGATAGGCACCGCGGACCAGGTCTCCCCACTGCTGCGGAGTCTTCGTCACCTGCCCGTTGGCGCAGGCGCTGTTCCACGTCGAGCCGTCGGTCGTGGCGAAGCAGCCGAACGGCACACCCATGAACGCCGCCCCGGCCTTGAACACGTCGGGGTAGTCGCCCAGCAGGACGTTGGTCATCATGCCGCCGGAGGAGGCGCCCGTGACGAACACCCGGCCGGTGTCGGCGTTGTAGCGGGACGTCACGTAGTTGACCATCGACACGATGCCGACGGGGTCGCTGTTGCCGTTGCGGGTGAGGGCTCCGGGCGAGTAGACGTCGAAGCAGGAGCCACTGCGGGTGGCCGACGGGTAGATGACGATGAAGCCGTACCGGTCGGCCAGCGACGCGAACTCGGTGCCGGAGTAGAACGCCGGCCCCGACCCGGTGCAGTAGTGCACGGCCACCAGGATCGCGGGACGCGCGGCGACGTTGTTCGGGACGTACAGGTGCATGCGAAGGTTGGTCGGGTTCGTGCCGAAGCCTGTCACCTCGACGAGCGAGGCGGCCCCGGCGGGCGGCGCCGTCATCAGGCCGACGGCGACGAGCAACGCCGCCACGATGCCCAGGAGTCGTTTCATCTGCTCTCCTCTTCTTGAAACCTTCTGAGCATCACAGAAATATTTCAACCATCAAGCGCCACTAAGATCACATCAAGCTGACCTGGAAGTGCGCAATCAGAGGAGTGAAAGTTTCGAAATACTTCACATCGGAATGGCCGTCAGAACGCGGTGGAGCCGCGCCGAGAGCGCGCCAGATAAGCTCACCGATCGCTTCGGACACGACGCCGCTCGTGGAGACCGGGGACTCGTGGTTCAACGGCGCGGGCTTAGAGACCGAGAGGCGGTGGGGGCACATCGGCCGGTCGGTGCCCGCGACCCTGGGCTACGCGCTGGGCGCTCCCGGGCGGAAGCGACAGCCGGCGCACGACGACACCCATCAGCCTGCCCGGCGCCACGTAGCCGGACTGCCGTGAGTCGTACGACCGTTTCGGATTGTCGCCGAGAACGACGAGGTGGCCGGCGGGAACGGTCGGCTCGGGAACGGAACGCAGCGCCGGGCACTCTCGCCGCGGCACGAGGTCGCCGGGAACCGCGATCGCCCGCTTGATCATCCATCGGGGAACATCGACGCGGACGGGATCCTCAGGCGACCCCCGGCCGCCCACCTCGGCTTCCAGCTCCTGCCGCGCGCGGTCAGGTAGCGCGGCGAAGACCACGACCTGGCCGGGCCGCACCGCGTGGACCGGGACCCGTCGGATCAGCACCCGCTCGCCGTCGCCGTAGGTGGGATGCATGCTCAGCCCGTTCACCGTGATCACTACGTAGCGACGGCGCAGCCACAGCAGCGTGGCGGCGGCGAGGAGCAGCGGACCGCACACCGCCACGACGGCGACCGGTCGGGCGCTCATCGCCGCTCCCCGCTGAGATCGGCGGAGTCCACCGGGGCCTCCCGCGCGGCGACGTAGCCGGCCGCCTGCAGGGCGAACATCCGGGCGTAGGCGCCGCCCGCGGCCATCAGTTCCGGGTGGTCGCCCTGTTCGACGATCTCCTCGCCGGAGATGACGACGATGAGATCGGCGTCCCGTACGGCGCCGAGCCGATGGGTGATGAGCACGCTGGTACGACCGGCTCGCACCTGCCGCAGCCTCGTGTGGACGTCGTGCTCGGCCTCGGCGTCCAGTCCGGCGCTGGGCTCGTCCAGAATCATCAGGTCCCGGTCTTCGCGCAGGAAGGCCCTGGCCAGCGCCACCCGCTGCCACTGCCCGCCCGACAACGTGACGCCGACCTGCGGGTCGTCGTCGATGGACGCGCTCGCGAACGTCCGGGTCAGCAGCGTGTCGTAGCCGTGCGGCAGCGCCGCGAGGGTGTGATGGACGCCGGCGTGGCGGGCCGCGCCCTCGATCCGGGAGGTGTCGCCGATCGCGCCCAGATCGCCCATCGCGATGTTGTCCGCGGCGCTGAAGTCGTACGCCATGAAGTCCTGGAAGACCGCGCCGACGCGCTCACGCAACTCGGTGACCGGCACCTCCCGGATGTCCACGCCGTCCCACCGGATCGTGCCCTTCGTCGGGTCGTAGAACCGGCACAGCAACTTGACCAGCGTGCTCTTACCGGCCCCGTTGCGGCCGACCAGCGCCACCGAGCGGCCGCACGGGATGTACAGGTCGATGCCGCGCAGCACCCAGGGGTGCTCGTCGCTGTAGCGGAACCACACGTCGCACAGCTCGATGCCGTGGCGCAGCGGCGGCAGACTCCGCGGTGCCACCGGCTCCGGGAGATCCGGGCAGGCCCCGACGATCGCGACGTAGTGATCGAAGAGCAGCAGTTGCCGATGAGTCATGGCGGTGGTGTGAACCAGGCCGCCCAGCGCGCTCTGCACACCGGCCGTCGCCGCGACGAAGACGGACACGTCGCCGACGGTGAACCCCTGGCGGCCCGCGACCACCAGGATCCAGATCAGCCCGCCACCGGAGATGAGCGCCGACGCCAGAGCCAGGACGCCCTGGGTGGCCAGCTCCCGCCGGTCCATGTCCCGGTGCGCGGCGTCGGCCGCCCGCAGCTGGTCGTTCATCCGGCCGCGCAGGTAGGGGCCGAGGCCGAACAGCCGGATCTCCTTGGCGGCGTCGACCGTCGTGAGCAGGTTGCCGTAGAAGAACCTCCACCGTTCTGCGGGTCCGATCCGCACCATCATCTCGGCCCGCCGCCGGGAGGCCCGGAGCTCGACGATCAGTGCGGGAAACGCGGCCGCCACGACGACCGCCGTGAACACCGGGCTGATCACCGCCAGCGAGCCGACGAATCCGGTGAGGGTGATCGCGTCGCGGCCCAGACCGAACACCGAGTTCACGATCTGCCCGGCCGAGTCGGCGCTCTGCTGCGCGAGCCGCAACCGGTCCAGGAAGGCCGGGTCCTCGAACCTGCCCAGGCCGGCGAACCCCTCCACGGCGGTGAACAGCTCGTCCTGGGCACGCAGTCCGACCCGCCGGTCCACCTCTCCCTGCAGATACCGGCCGAGTTGCGCGCTCACCGCGCCGATCACCCCGACGCAGGCCAGGCCGATCGCGAGACCGACCACGACGCCGACCGGTCCCGGGGAGACCAGGCGGTCGAGAACAATCTTGGTTGACCACGCCGCCACGATCGGGATGACTCCGCCTGCCACGGCGATCGCCGAGAAGCCCAGCATCTGGCCCGGCGCGGAACGCCACACCAGCCGCAGCGCCTTCGTCCCGCTGACCAGCAGTGCCCGTCGGCCAGGCCGGACACCGCCGGCGGCGGCCTGGCCGACGCTCACGGCTGCGCCGCGACCAGGAGCCGGTCCAGGTCGGATGTGACCGCCCGCACCACGCCCTCGGCGTCGACCAGGCAGAACGCCGGGAAGGCATGCACCGTGAAAGCCGTCGCCACAGGGTGCTCCTCGCCCTCCAGCACGACCCGGGCGACCGGTGCCAGCGCCTCGGCCATCTCCTTCGCCTCGACGCCCCCCGACTGTGTTCCCGCCGTTCCCGCCGTTCCCGCCGTTCCCGCCGTTCCCGCCGGCTCCTTGGTCTCGTCGACGACGACCGCGAGGATCCGCTGCCGGTCGAGAGACCGTTCCCGGGCGAGCTCGACGAAGACCGGAACCTTCTCCCGGCACGGCCCGCAGCCGGGGCTGAAGAAGGCCACCACGGTCTCCCCGGCCAGCAGGTCGCGGGAGACCGGCTCGCCGTCAGTGGTCGTCGCGGCGAACTCACCGACCCGCTCCCCGAGCACCGGGAAGGGATCGTTGCTCCGGGAGTCACCCAGGAGTTTTTCCAGGTGCGCCGTGTGCTCCCGGAGCCGCCGGATGACTCCGAAGGTCAGCAGCAGATCCAGCAGGCACAGCATCCCCACCAGGACCACCGCGGCGGTGAGAAACGGCATCGTGTTCCCTTCTCTATGACCCCCGGCGCTCGTTGGCGGGGGTCACGAACAGATCGGCCAGGTCATCGAAGCGGACCACCAGCGCGGCGGCCACCAGCGCGGCGCCGACCGCGATGGCCACGCCTGCGGGGTGAACCCGCTCCCCACGCCCTTCGGCTGTGATCAGTCCGCCGAGTGCGACCACCAGCAACACCCCGTTGCGCACCAGATGCCGGCGAGAGAGCGGTGCCGATGACGGACCGAAACACCGGCATTCCGTACGGACACCGCGGCGCAGGGTCGCCACGATGGCTACGCTGAAGCAGAGGAGCAGGAGAGCCGCCACGCCGAACCCGGCACGGGCGGTCGACGGCAAGGCGACCAGCACGGTGATCGCCACCTCGGCGGCGACGACCATCATCCCTGCGGTCCTGGCTGCGGTGCCGCTCACCTGAGACGCCCGGACCGAGGTGGCGAGCAGCGTCCGCGTCGCCGCCAGGAACTCGCCGAACGCCTTGCGGCTGCGCAACTTACTCAACGCCGACAGCGCGAAGACGGCGATGATCAGGCAGGCGCAGCCGATGGAGAGGTAGTTCACCAAGGTCAGCAGCAGGCGTCCCAGTCGCTGCACCGCAGGCAGGTCCCACCGGACGTGCAGTCGGTGCAGCGGTAACACTTAACGCAGTTCTTGCAGCTGTAGTAATAGTTGTAAGCGCAGTTGCACGTACAGCTTCCGGCGGAAGCCTCCGCCTTGGGGACGAAGCGGGTGAGTAACCGGTCGCTGAGCCTCTCGATGACCGACAGCACAGGTCTCTCCTTCACACCTTCAGGTTGGATTTCGTCGGCAGGCTGGAGGGACTCGACGGGCGGCGGCCGCGAGTCCGATGGGCCGGAATGGCTTTGCGCCATCCTGTCAAGTCACCCGAAATGAAACACTAGGTCCGCAATATGGTTAAGGAGAGTACATATCGGGTTTCTGGACGATGTCACCATATTTTTACCCCTGTGGACTTTCGCGTCAAGAGGTATATTCTGTGACCGGATATTAGATTTTTGCTAGCCAATTCATGCCATTGATTCACTCCGTAATACGCCAGTATCATCCGAAACGCCCCCCGGGGTTTCGGCTACCTCCTGCCCACCGCCTTCGCACTGAACGGAACCGCCTGCACCACCCTCCGAGCCCGCCCCGGAGCCGGATCGGCCTGGAGCGCTTCGTTCGGAAGTGGTCGCGAGCTCACGGCCGGACGCCTTGCGATCCGCCGCCGACACCGGTGACCTCACCGGTCAGAAACGGATCCTTTGTCGCTCGGCGACTCCGCGCGAGGCAGGATCCCGGTCGTCCGAGGGAGCGGCCACGACCGCGACAGCCGTGATCACAAGACCCCTGCCCACCAGCCAGCGACCGGAGAACTCCGTCAACTCGACACCGTCGCTCAGCCTCGGTCCCTCGCCCAGCAGCCGGGCCTGGAAGCCGCCCCAGACCGGATCGAAGGTGATCGACGCCTCCGTGAAGTCGAGGCGTGGTTCCCGCAGCGGGGCCAGTGGGAACCACGCCTTGTAGACGGACTCCTTGGCGCTGAACAGCAGCCGGTCCCACCGCACCGACGGGTCGCGCCGCAACAGGTCCGTCACCCGGCGCAGCTCCTCGTCGACCGTGATGACCTCCAGGATGCCTGAGGGCAGCGGCTTGTTCGGCTCGGCGTCGATCCCCAGGGTCGCGACGTCGCCGGACCGGGCGACGGCGGCGGCACGGTATCCGGCGCAGTGGGTGATGCTGCCGACGACCCCCGAGGGCCAGACCGGTGCGCCCTTCGCTCCCGGCAGCACCGGCACCGGCGGGTATCCCAGATGGCCCAGGGCGTCGCGGGCGCACCAGCGCGCCGTGGTGAACTCGCGGCGGCGCTTCTCCACCGCCCCGCTGATCACTGCCTCCTCGGCGAGGAACAGGGCGCACGGCCGCGAATCGTCGAACGCCTCCGACGAGATGATCCCGCAGGGCAGCAGAGCCTCGATCATGGCGTGAGTTCGGAGGCCGGTACGGCCGGCCGTGCCGGACGGGAGGTTCCACCCCGATTCTCGGCGCAGGCGACCTGCAGGGCACTCACCGGCGCCTTCATGATCTGGCCGGCTTCCGCACGACCCGGAGCGGTGACGGGTTCACGACAGGCCGAGCTCGTTGTCGAGGATCTCGAACATCTCGCTGTCCGTGGCCGAATCGAGGTCGAACTCCGTGCCGCTGGAATCGTGCGACAGCGCCGCCCATTTGGCCTTCAAGATATCCAGCCGCGCCGCGACCTGCTTGTGCACGTCGATGTCGACGGTCATCTCGGTGAAGGCCTTCTCCAGTTTCGCGAGCTCGGCCAGGAGCGCCGCGGACCCCGTCAGCTCGGTCAGGCCGAGCCGGTCGAGCAGGTGGTCCACGAGAGCGAGCGGCGTGGGGTGGTCGAACACCAGGGTGACCGGCAGGCGCAGCCCGGTGGCGCCGTTCAACCGGTTGCGCAGCTCGACGGCGGTGAGCGAGTCGAAGCCCAGCTCCTTGAAGGCGCGGTCCGGTTCGACGGAGTCGGCTCGGGCATGCCCGAGCACGCCCGCCACCTGGGCGCGTACGAGATCCAGGAGCACCTCGGCACGCTCGGCGGCGCCGAGCGTGGTCAGGCCGCGCACCAGGGTCTCCGGTTCTTGTCGCCGCCCGCCCGTGGCCGTACGGCGCCTGGCGGACACCAGGCCCCGCAGCAGCGGCGGAACGTCCTCACCCGCCCGCAGCGCCGGCAGGTCGAGCCGGACCGGCGCCAGCACCGGGCGGTCCACGGCGACGGCCGCGTCGAACAGCCGGAGCCCCTGCCTCACCGACAGCGGACGGATACCCGCGCGTGCCATCCGCCGCCGATCGGTGTCGTCAAGCCCGCCGGTCATGCCACCGGTCATCCCGGTGTCCTGCGCCCAGGGCCCCCAGGCCAGCGACGTCGCGGGCAGCCCGGCGGCCCGCCGGTGGTGGGCCAGGCCGTCGAGGAAGGCGTTGGCCGCGGCGTAGTTGCCCTGTCCCGCGCCCCCGGCCAGGCCGGCCACCGACGAGAAGAGCACGAACGCGGCGAGATCCATGCCCTGGGTGAGCTCGTGCAGATGCCAGGCGGCCCCCGCCTTGGGCAACAGCACGGTGTCCAGCCGCTCAGGCGTCAGGGAGGGAATCGTCGCGTCGTCCAGCACCCCCGCCGCGTGGACGACCGCGGTCAGCGGATGCTCGGCGGGGACGGCGGCCAGCAGGCCGGCGAGCGCGTCCCGGTCGGACACGTCGCACGTGGCGATGGTGACCTCGGCACCGCAGGCGGCCAGCTCGGCCCGCAGCGCGGGGGCGCCCGGCGCCTCCGGCCCCCGGCGGCCCGCCAGCAGCAGATGCCGTACCCCGTGCCCGCTCACCAGATGCCGCGCCACCTCGACGCCGAGACCGCCCGTACCACCGGTGATCAGCACCGTGCCCTCGGGGTCCCACCGCCGTACGGTGTCGCCGTCGTCCTCGCCCGGCGCCACCGGCGCCAGGCGCGCCACGCTCAGCACCCCGTCACGCACCGCGACCTGCGGCTCACCGCAGGCCAGCACGGCCGACAGCAGCGCCTTGGACGGCTCCCCCGGCAGGTCGAGGTCGACGAGCACGAACCTGCCGGGGTCCTCCGCCTGCGCGGCACGGACCAGACCCCACACGGCGGCCCCCGCCAGGTCGATCACGCGGTCGTGGTCCGGGTCGTGGTCTGGGACGGTGACCGCGCCGCGCGTCACCACGATGAGAGGGGTGTCGCCGAACCGGTCCTCCGCGAGCCGGCGCTGCAGGAGGCCCAGAACGCGGGCGGTGGACTCGCGCACCGCGGCGACGACGTCCATGGATCGGGCGGAGTCCGCGGTGCGGAACGAGCCCACGTCCACGACCACGGCACGCGGCGCACCGTCCCGCACCGCGTCCGGTGCCCCCGCCGGCCGGGCGGCGAGCGGGCCGTCCGGCGCGGCGAGGTCCCCGGTCAGCAGCGCCATGTCCAGCACCGTCACGTCCAGCACCGTCACGTCCAGCACCGTCGCGTCCAACTCCGCGACGGAGACCGGCCCCTCGGGCAGAGGTGTCCACTCCAGCTGGAACAGCGCGTCCCGTGGTGCTCGACGGTCACCGGCACTGCCCGGCCCGCCGGGCGGTGCCGGGCGTGACACCAGCGACTCGGCGGTGAGCACGGGCGCTCCCGCCAGGTCCACCGCGGTCACCGACACCGCGTCCGCACCGGTCCTGGTCACGCGCACGCGCAGTATCGTCGCACCGCCGGCGTGCAGGTGCACCCCGCCCCACGCGAACGGCAGGCGTCCCGCCTCAGGCTCGGCCGCCTCCAGGAACGGCACCGCGTGCAAGGCGGCGTCCAGCAGCGCCGGGTGCACGCCGTACGCGTCGGCGTCGCCGACCTGCTCCGGCAGGGCGATCTCCGCGAACACCTCATCGCCGCGCCGCCAGACCGCGCGCAGCCCCTGGAACACCGGCCCGTAGGCGAACCCGCCTTCGGCGAACCGGTCGTAGAGGCCGTCCAGCTCGACGGCGGACGCTCCCCGCGGCGGCCACACCTCGGTGTCGAACGCCCAGGCCCGGCCCGCGGTCGCGCGGCCGCCGCCGGAGAGAACACCGGTCGCATGCCGTACCCATGGCTCGTCATCGGCGGCGTCGGCGGGCCGCGCGTAGACGCCGAGCTCGCGGTGGCCCGACGCGTCGGGCGCGCCCACCGACACCTGTACGGCCATCGCGTCCCGCTCGCCGAGCACGAGCGGGGCGGCCATGGTGAGTTCCTCCACCCGGTCGCACCCGGCCTGGTCTCCGGCCCGGATGGCGAGTTCCAGCAACCCCGCGCCGGGGAAGACCACCGCCCCGCCAACGGCGTGGTCCGCGAGCCACGGGTGCGACCGCAGCGAGAGACGGCCGGTGAGCACGACGCCGTCCGACCCGGCCAGCTCCACCGCCGCTCCCAGCAGCGGGTGCGCCGCCGCGGCGAGCCCGAGATCCCGGACGTCCCCGACCCGCCGCCCGCTCGGCCAGAACCATCGATGCTGGAAGGCGTACGTCGGCAGGTCCACCCGGCGGGCACCGGCGAACGCGGTCCCGAACACGGCCGGCCAGTCCACCGCGACACCGTGCGTGTGCAACCTCGCCACCGCCGTCATGATCGCGGTCTGCTCGTCGTGGTCCCTGCGGAGCGCCGGGACCAGCACCGCGCCCACCTGGGTCGGCCCAGCCGACACGGTGTCCTCGGCCATCGCCGTGAGCACCCCGTCGGGTCCCAGTTCGAGGTACGCGGTGACCCCTTGCCTCTGCAGCGTCCCCACGCCGTCGGCGAACCTGACCGCGCTCCGTACCTGCCGCACCCAGTAGCCCGGCGAGCACAGCTCCTCGGCCGATGCCGGCTCGCCGGTCACGTTCGAGACCACCGGGATCCGCGGCGGCGCGAAGACCAGGCCCTCGGCCACCCGCCGGTACTCCGCCAGCATCGGCTCCATCAGCGGCGAATGGAACGCGTGGCTCACCCTCAGCCGCGTCGTCCTGCGCCCTTCGGCCTCCAGCCGGGCGGCGATCCGGGCGACCGGCCCCTCGGCGCCCGCGATCACCACCGAGGCGGGACCGTTCACCGATGCGACGGAGACCTCGTTCTCGTGCCCGGCGAGAAGCGGCAGCACCTCCTGCTCCGGAGCCTGGACGGCGACCATCGCCCCGCCCGGCGGCAGCGCCTGCATCAGCCGGGCGCGCGCCGCCACCAGCCGGCACGCGTCCTCCAGCGACAGCACGCCGGCCACGTGCGCGGCCGTGATCTCGCCGATCGAATGCCCGGACAGGAAGTCCGGCTCGACGCCCCAGGACTCCACCAGCCGGAACAGCGCCACCTCCAGCGCGAACAGCGCCGGCTGGGTGTAGCCGGTCTGGTCCAGCAGTCCGGTGTCGCCGAACATCACCTCGCGCAGCGGGTGGTCCAGTTCGGGGTCCAGGTGGGCGAGCACGGCGTCGAAAGCCTCGGCGAACGCCGGGAACCGCTCGTACAGCCCGCGGCCCATTCCGGCCCGCTGCGCGCCCTGCCCGGTGAACAGCAGCGCGAGCCTGCCCGGCCGCGTGCCACGTCCGTGGACCACCCCGGGCGCCGAATGCCCGTCCGCCACCGCCGCCAGGCCCGCCGGCAGCTCGTCCCGGTCACCGGCCAGCACCACCGCCCGATGCTCGAACGCCGAGCGGGTCGTCGCCAGCGAGAACCCGATGTCCACGGGGGAGGCGTCCGGATCGTCCTGGATCCGCGACAGCAGGCGTGCCGCCTGGGCCCGCAGCGCGTCACTCGTCTTCCCCGAGAGCAGCAGGGGAACCACACCCGGCACGGCACCCGGCGCCGAACCGGTTGCCGCGTCCACGGTCGGCTGCACCTGTTCGAGGATCACGTGTGCGTTGGTCCCGCTGATGCCGAACGACGACACCCCGGCCCGCCGTGGCCGCCCGATCTGCGACCAGGGGCGGTGCTCGGTGAGCAGCTCCACCGCGCCCTGGTCCCAGTCCACGTGCGACGAGGGCGTGTCCACGTGCAGCGTGCCCGGCAGCACTTCGTGGCGCATCGCCATGACCATCTTGATCACACCGGCGACGCCCGCGGCCGCCTGGGTGTGGCCGATGTTCGACTTGATCGAGCCCAGCAGCAGCGGGCGGTCATCCGGCCGGTCCTGACCGTAGGTGGCCAGCAGCGCCTGCGCCTCGATCGGGTCGCCCAGTCTCGTCCCGGTCCCGTGCCCCTCCACCACGTCCACGTCCGCCGCTGCCAGCCCGGCGCCGGCCAGTGCCTGGCGGATCACCCGCTGCTGCGAGGGACCGTTCGGCGCGGTCAGCCCGTTGGAGGCGCCGTCCTGGTTCACCGCCGACCCGCGCATGACGGCCAGCACCTGGTGGCCGTTGCGCCGCGCGTCGGACAGGCGTTCCAGCACCAGCATCCCGACGCCCTCGGACCAGCCGACACCGTCGGCGGCCTCGGAGAAGGACTTGCACCGGCCGTCGCCGGCCAGCCCGCCCTGCGCGCTGAAGTCGATGAACGCCCCCGGGGTGGCCATCACGGTCACCCCACCGGCCAGCGCCAGCGAGCACTCACCCGAGCGCAGTGCCTGCGCGGCCAGGTGCATCGCCACCAGTGAGGAGGAGCACGCGGTGTCCACGGTCACCGCCGGCCCTTCCAGGCCGAGCGTGTAGGACAGCCTGCCGGACGCGACGCTGCCGGCCGTGCCGGTGCCCATGAAGCTCACCACGTCCGGCGGGAAATCGGCGCTCGTCGCGTAGTCGTGGTACATGACCCCGGCGAACACGCCCGTGTGGCTGCCGCGCAGCGAGACCGGATCGATCCCGGCCCGCTCGACCGCCTCCCAGGACACCTCAAGAAGCAGCCGCTGCTGCGGGTCCATCGCCAGCGCCTCACGGGGCGAGATGCCGAAGAACCCGGGATCGAACTCCCCGGCGTCGTGCAGGAATCCGCCTTCGCGGACGTAGCTGGTGCCCCGGCGCTCGCGGCCGGGATCGTACAGCGACTCCAGATCCCAGCCACGAGAGGCCGGGAACGCCGAGATCGCGTCCGCGCCCTCGGTGACCAGCCGCCACAGGTCCTCGGGGGAGGTCACTCCGCCCGGATACCGGCATGCCATCGACACGATCACCACGGGATCGTCACCGGCCGAGGTGTCCGTCTGCGCGACCGTCCGCGCGGCCACCGAGCCGCCGTGCTCGCCCAGCAACTCCGCCAGCAGGAACTCCGTCAGCGCCGTGACGTTCGGGTAGTCGAACACCAGTGTCGCGGGCAGGCGCAGCCCGGTGGCCGCGGACAGCCTGTTGCGCACCTCGACGGCGGTCAGCGAGTCGAAGCCCATGCTCTGGAAGCTGCTCAGCGGCTCGATCGCGTCGCCGTCCGCGTGGCCCAGCACCAGGGCGATCTGGTCGCGGACCAGCTCCAGCAGGGCGGCCGTCCGCTCACCCGCCCCAAGCGGCGCGACGCGATCGGCGAGCGCGGTCGCCGCTGCGGCCGTCGCCTGCCGGCGGGCCGACGACCGGACCAGCCCCCGGAGCAGGAATGGGACGTCCTGGCCGGTACGGAATGCCGCCAGATCCAGGCGCGCGGGCACCAGGGCCGGTTCGTCGCCCGTGACCGTCACGTCGAACAACGGCAGACCGTGATCCGGAGACAGCGGGAGCATCCCGCGCCTGGCGAGCCTGCCCATGTCGGCCTCGCTCAGGCCGCTGGTCATGCCACCGGCCTGGGCCCACGGGCCCCATCCCAGTGAGAGCCCCGGCAGGCCCTCGGCCCGGCGGCGGCGGGCGAGCGCGTCCAGGAAGGCGTTCGCCGCCGCGTAGTTGGCCTGGCCCGCCGTCCCGAACGTCCCCGCCACCGACGAGAACAGTACGAATGCGGACAGATTCTCGTCTCGGGTCAGCTCGTGCAGATGCCAGGCCGCGTTCACTTTGGACCGGAACACCGTCTCCAGGCTCCGTTCCGTCAACGTGCCGATCAGACCGTCGTCCAGTACGCCCGCGGTATGCACCACCGCGGTCAGCGGGTGCTCGGCGGTCACCCCGGCCAACAGGCCGGCGACGGCGTCGCGATCCGCCAGATCGCACGCCACGACGGTCACGCGGGCACCGAGCCCGGTGAGCTCCGCCACCAGCTCGCCGGCACCCTCCGCCCGGTCACCGCGACGGCTCGCCAGCATCAGGTGTCTGATGCCGTGCGCGGTCACCAGGTGGCGGGCCAGCATGCCGCCCAGGCCGCCGGTGCCGCCGGTGATCAGCACCGTGCCCGCGGGGTCCCAGGCCAGGCCCGGTGGCTCAGCGGGCGGGAAGACCCGGACCAGCCGACCGGCCAGCACGGCACCGTCCCGGATCACCAGCTGCGGCTCGGCGGCGGCCAGGGCCGGCGGCAGCGCGGCGATCGAGGCCGCCGACGCGCCCGTGTGGTCACGGTCGAGGTCGACCAGTACGAACCGGCCTGGGTGCTCCGCCTCGGCGGCACGCACGAGCCCCCACACCGTCGCCGCAGCCGGTTCGTCGCCGTCCACCGCACCCCGGGTGAGGAACGCCAGTCGCGAACCGGCGAACCGCTCATCGGCGAGCCAGCATCGCACCAGGTCCAGCACGGACGACGCCAGACTGTGCGCGGCCGCCGGCATCTCGTCGCCCGGGTCTCCGGCCACCGCTACCAGCACCGTGCGCGGCACGAGAGCACCGCCGTCGTACGCCTCTCCCAGCGACCGCAGGTCGGCACCTGTCCTGATGGGGCCGCCCACGGCGGCGGCGAGGGCTTCGGCGAGACCCCAGTCGTCCGGACCCACTACTGCCAGCGTGTTCGGCGACACCGCGGATACCGGCGGAGTCGGGGCGACCAGCGGGACCCAGTTCAGCCGGAACAGGGAGTCCCTGCCGATCGCCCGCGAGCCGGCGGCCCGCTCGTCCGAGAGGGCTCGCAGGGTCAGCGACCTGACCGAGGCCACCGGACCGCCCGCGCCGGCGATCGCGATCGACATCGCGTCCGGTCCGGCCCAGGACAACCGCACCCGGACCGCCGACGCCCCCGCCGCGTGCAAGGACACGCCCTCCCACGCGAAGGGCACCTTACGCCGGGCCTCCTCGCTCTGGTCGAGGAGCAGGCACAGGTGCAGCACCGCGTCCAGCAGCGCCGGATGCACACCGAACGAACCCGCCTCGGCCGCGTCCTGCTCGGGCAGACCGATTTCGGCGTACATGTCCGAGCCGCATCGCCAGGCCGCGGTCAGACCGCGGAACGCCGGCCCGTAGTCGAAACCGTCCGCCGCCCGTCCCTCGTAGAAGCCTTCCAACGAGATCGGCTCCGCACCGGCCGGTGGCCACACCGTCGTGTCGAACGGCGGTGCGGCATCGGGGGCGGTAAGAGGCTCGTCGACTGCCAGGAGACCGCCCGCGTGTCGCGTCCAGGGACGCTCCTCCTCGCCTTCCGGCCGCGCGTGCACGCTCAGTGGCCGCTGTCCCCTCTCGTCGAGCTCGCCCAGCCGCACCTGTACCTGGACACCGCCCTGTTCGGGCAGCGTCAACGGCGCGGCCAGGGTCAGCTCGTCCACCCGCGCGCAGCCGACCTCGTCACCGGCTCGGATCGCCAGTTCCAGGAACGCCGTCGCCGGTACCACCACCCGGCCCGACACCACGTGATCGGCCAGCCACAGCTGGGAACGCACCGACAACCGGCCGGTGAAGAGCACCTCGTCGCCGCCCGCCAGCTCAACGGCGGCTCCCAGCAAGGGATGGTCCGGCGCGCCGAGCCCGGCGTCGGTCACATCGCCGGCGCGAGCGAGCGAAGGCCTCGGCCAGAAACGCCGGTGCTGGAAGGCGTAGGTGGGCACCTCCACCCGGCGGGCGCCGGGGAACACCGCACACCAGTCCACCGGCACCCCGCGCACGTGCAGGGCGGCCAGCGCCGTCATCACCGTGTTCGGCTCGTCCCGGCCCCCGCGCAGCACGGGCACCAGCAGCACGTCCGGATCCGCCGGCCCTGTCCCGGTGTCGCGCGCCGAACCCGCGGGCGCGTCCGTACCGGCCTCGGCTGTCAGAACGTCCTGCGCCATGGCGGTGAGCACCCCGTCGGGGCCCAGTTCCAGATACGCCCGCACACCCTGGGCGTGCAACGTGCGCACCCCGTCGGCGAACCGGACCGCGCCACGCACCTGCTCCACCCAGTAATCCGGCGAACACAACCGCTCGGCCGTGGCCACCTGCCCGGTCAGGGTCGACACCAGCGGGATCTGCGGCGGGCCGTAGGTCAGGGTGCGGGCCAGGGCCCGGAAGTCCTCCAGCATCGGGTCCATCAACGGCGAATGGAACGCGTGCGACACCCGCAACCGCTTCGTCCTGACCCCCCGTTCCTCCAAAGCGGCGGCGACATCGAGGACCGGCTGCTCGGCACCGGAGATCACCACCGAGGTCGGGCCGTTCACCGCCGCGACCGACACCTGGTCCTCGTGCCCGGCCAGCAGCTCGGCGACCTCCTCCTCGGCTGCCCGCACCGCCACCATCGCCCCACCGGCGGGCAACGCCTGCATCAGCCGCGCCCGGCCCGCGACCAGCGCGCACGCGTCGGCCAGCGACAGCACCCCGGCCACATGCGCCGCGGTGATCTCCCCGATCGAATGCCCCGCCAGCACACCCGGCTCGACACCCCACGA
>NZ_JBFAQY010000049.1:0-38191 GCF_040678965.1 Streptosporangium sp. NPDC049248 | reverse complement strand
CATCTACACCAAGGCCGCGAACGTGTGGTCCGGCTCGATCGTCAAGAAGTAGTAGCTCCCTGACGATCACCCGAGCCTGAGCGTCCAAACCTCAGACTCACCTGATCCACCAGCTTCACCCGAAGGGGCCCGGCATCAGCCGGGCCCCTTCGGCCATCCCCACCGAAATCCCGCCGGTGAAGGCTTTCCGCGCCGCGGGCAGGAGGGCTCCTACCCCGCTCGCCCAACGCCGCCCTGGCCCCCAACCGCGGCCTCCGCCGCAGAACCGCGGCCCGGGAGCAGGTCCTGGCCGACCGAACCTGCCTCCCCTGGTTCCTTCAAGGCGAACGACCGGCAGCGTGCGTGACCCGTTCGCACACATGTACCGGCCGCTCAACGCGTACCTGGTGAGCGCGGTTACCAGCGGGCTTCTTCCACGACGTGACGCGCGACGGATATCAGGGTTCCAGGAAACCGTGAACGCCCCCCGCCGGTCGGGCGAGGGGCGTTCACGGTTGGGTGCCTGATGGGCGTGATCGTGCTCAGGTGCCGGGTGGCGGAGTTCGCCTGCCACCGCACCTGGGTGATTGTGGCAGGTGAGAGCCCTAGAGACGGGCGACCCCGTCGGCACGGGCCTGCTCGGAGACGGCGGCGATGACCGCCGGGGCGACGCGCTCGTCGAACGGGCTGGGGATCACGTAGTCGGCCGACAGATCGTCGTCCCCGACCACCCCGGCCAGCGCCTCGGCGGCGGCGACCTTCATGTTCTCGGTGATCGTGGTGGCACGGACGTCGAGCGCCCCGCGGAAGACGCCGGGGAAGGCCAGCACGTTGTTGATCTGGTTGGGGAAGTCGGAACGGCCGGTCGCGACCACCTGCGCGTACTTGCGCGCGATCTCCGGCCGCACCTCAGGCGTCGGGTTGGACAGCGCGAAGACGATCGAACCGGAGGCCATCGACGCGATGGCCTCCTCCGAGACCGTCGAGCCCGACAGCCCGATGAACACGTCGGCCCCGGCCAGCGCCTGCTCGGTGGAACCATGCAGGCCGGCCCTGTTGCTGTCGCGGGCCAGGGCCTCCTTCACCGGGTTGAGACCGTCGCGGCCCTGGTGGATGATCCCCTTGGAGTCGGCCACCGCGATGTCACCGATGCCCGCGTTGAGCAGGATCCGGCTGACCGCGATCCCGGAGGCGCCGGCACCGGCGACCACGGCCCGCAGATCGCCCAGCGAACGACCGGTCAGCCGCGCCGCGTTCTTCAGCGCGGCCAGCGCGACGATCGCGGTGCCGTGCTGGTCGTCATGGAAGACGGGAATGTCGAGGATCTCGCGGAGACGCGCCTCGACCTCGAAACAGCGAGGAGCACTGATGTCCTCGAGGTTGATCCCCCCGAAGGAGGGGGCGAGCCGGACGACCGTCTCGACCAGTTCGTCCACGTCGGTGCAGTCCAGGCAGATGGGCACCGCGTCGACGCCTGCGAACTGCTTGAACAGCAGGGCCTTGCCCTCCATGACCGGCATGGCGGCGGCAGGCCCGATGTCTCCGAGACCGAGCACCGCGGTGCCGTCGGAGACGACGGCGACCACGTTGGAGATCCAGGTGTAGTCCTTGGCGAGTTCGGGCTTCTCGGCGATCGCGCTGCAGACCCTGGCCACGCCAGGTGTGTAGGCGAGTGCCAGGTCGTCGGCGTTGCGGACCGGGACCGTGGAACGGACCTCCAGCTTGCCCCCGCGGTGCAGGGCGAAGGCCGGATCCAGATCGAGGGCTTCGAGGGCTTCGAGAGAGATGGAAGATGGCATGGTGGCCACAGCGACCCCTGTAGTTCAGTCAGGCAGACGGATAGTTCCTTCTGAGGCGGCCGTGGAAAGCCTGTCCCCGGCTTCTGTAGCCGCTCGGGGCCTACTTCACTGAGCACGGTCGCCTGGAGGGTCCGGGGGTCACCCGTCGCTCGATTGTGCCACATGTTGAGACTGTCACCACGGGCGGGTACCCCATACTTTCGTCGTCCCGGTGTTAACCTCACCACACCGTGTAATACTCGAAGTCCATGCCACCTCTTACATTGACGGATCCTCAGATGGACCTGACCTCCTACGCGGAGCTGGCCGTACTACTGATCAACAGCCCCGACCGGCTGACCGGTCTCGAAGGGCTGCGCGCGCTCCTGGAAGAGGGCGGTCGCTACCGGCCCGGCTGCCGCATCACCAGAAGCGACCTGGAGGCCCTGCGTGACCTGCGCGAAGAACTGATGATCGTGTTCGAGACCGCCGAGGCGGGCGACGAGGAGGCGGTGGTCGACCGGCTCAACTCGCTGCTGATCCACCACCCGGTCCAGCCGCAGATCTCCGGGCACGACGGCGAGCGCTGGCATCTGCACCTCACCGAGGGCGGCCGGATGGCCGACCAGTACGCCGTGGGAGCGGTGATGGGGCTCGCCACCATGATCACCGATCTCGGCGTCGACCGGCTCGGCCTCTGCCAGGCGCCGCCCTGCCGCAGGGCCTACCTCGACACCTCCTCCAACCGGTCGCGCCGGTACTGCTCGGAGCGGTGCGCCAGCCGTGCCAACGTCGCCGCCTACCGGGCCCGCCAGAAGGTCGGCCAGTAGCGCAGCACCACCCGGCCGACGATCGACGACGGAGGCAGCGCGCCGAAGTCCCAGCTGTCACGCCTGCCGGGAGCACGCTGGTTGTCGCTCTCCAGCCACCAGCCGCCGTCCGCCTCCCAGACCGCGCGTTTGACGATGAGCACGGCGGGGTCGGACGGCAGCCGGGCGACTACCAGGTCGCCGGGCCTCACCGCCGCTCCGCGCCGTACCCAGAGCCAGTCGCCGGACCGCAGCGCGGGCAGCATCGAGTCCCCCGCGACACGTACTCTCATCGAGCGTAACCCCCTCCCACACGGGCATTCAGAGACGAGTAAGGTCGTTAACCGGACCATTCTGAACATGGCATCAAGGAAGGATTTCCGATGCTCGCACGACTTCTGCGCCCCAGGAACATCGCGTCGGCGCACTGCGACCTGCCCTGCGGCGTGTACGACCCGGCTCAGGCCCGCATCGAGGCCGAGTCCGTCAAGGCCATCATGGAGAAGTACGCCGGAAACGAGGACCCGGTGTTCCGCTCCCGTGCGCTCACCATCAAGGAGGAGCGGGCCGAGCTGGTCAAGCACCACCTGTGGGTGCTGTGGACCGACTACTTCAAGCCTCCGCACCTGGAGACCTACCCGCAGCTGCACCAGCTGTTCTGGGAGGCCACCAAGCTCGCGGGCGCGGCCGGCGGCAAGGGCACCGTCGACGTCGCCAAGGCCGACGAGTTGCTGGGCAAGATCGACGAGATCTCCAAGATCTTCTGGGAGACCAAGGCCGCCTAAAACCCTCACGCCCGACCCGTGAGGCCGCGCCGGGGACCTGCCCCACGCAACACCCGGGGACGTGTCCGCGTTCTGCCTTGAGGGACTACCCGTGAGGCCGCGCTGGCGACTGGACTGAGGAGAGGGAGGTCGCGAGGAACGAGCGGCCTCCCTCGACGAGGGAAGGAGCCGGGTAAGAGCGGCCTCACCGCGACGCGTTAGCGTCGCCATAGATTCGTAATCAATACAGTCAAATCGCCCCGATCGCGAGTCCAAATGGGCCAACCACCGTCTCAGGGCTGTAGGTTGCAGTCAGCGACTCTGCGAGGAGGAACGTGACCGAACACACCGAGGCGCCCGCAGTCGGCATGGGCGGGATCCGTGACGTGGTGAGCGTCCGGCTGCCGGCGACGAGTGCTTATCTGTCCGTGCTGCGTACGGCGACAGCCGCACTTGCCGTACGGCTGGACTTCACGCTGGACGAGATCGAGGATCTACGGATCGCGGTCGACGAGGCGTGTGCGATGCTGCTGACCCAGGCCGTCCCCGGCACCGATCTGACCGCCGAGTTCGAACTCACCGGGCAGTTGATGAAGGTGCGGGTCGAGGTCAGCACGGTGGGAAGCACCCCCCCGAAGCGCGACGATTTCGCGTGGATGGTGCTCACCGCCCTGGCTGATGATGTGGATGCCGTAACCGACTCCCCCGACCGTATGGCGATCGTCCTCCGCAAGCGCCGAGGCGCGGCGAGGCCGGCGTGACGGAAAGGACTCGTGCCATGGCCGCCAGCGACCACGCGGTGCCCGACCGGGTGCGTGCGCGCCTGCTCTTCGCGGAGCTGGTGGAGTTGACCTCCGACGACCCCCGGCGCCAGCGCATCCGTGACGAGCTCGTCGAGCTCCACCTGCCCCTCGTCGAATATCTCGCCCGCCGGTTCCGCAACCGGGGCGAGTGGCTGGATGACCTCACACAGGTCGCGACCATCGGCCTGATCAAGTCGATCGACCGCTTCGATCTCGGCCGCGGCGTGGAGTTCTCCACCTACGCCACCCCGACGATCGTCGGCGAGATCAAACGTCACTTCCGTGACAAGGGCTGGGCGGTCCGCGTACCGCGCCGGCTTCAGGAGCTGAAGCTCTCGCTCACCAAGGCGATCAGCGAGCTCTCCCAGCGGGAGGGGCGCGCGCCGACCGTGGCCGAGCTGGCCACGTTCCTGAAGATGAGCGAGGAGGAGGTGCTCGAAGGGCTGGAGTCGGCCAACGCCTATTCCACGGTCTCCCTCGACGCGCCCGACTCCGGCGACGACGACGCACCGGCGGTGGCCGACTCCCTGGGCATCGTGGACGACTCCCTGGAGGGCGTCGAGTACCGTGAGTCGCTCAAGCCCCTGCTGGAGCGGCTGCCTCCGCGCGAGAAGCGAATCCTGCTGCTGCGTTTCTTCGGCAACATGACACAGTCCCAGATCGCCACCGAGCTCGGCATCTCGCAGATGCACGTGTCCCGGTTGCTCGCCAGGACACTCGCGCAGCTCCGCGAGGGCCTGACCGTGGACGACTAAGGCCTGCCTGGCAGGTCCTGCCGCGACGAGGGTCGGTCAGGCGGTGCCTTACAGGGCAGCGGGGGAACCGCGGTGACCGGTGGCGCGACGAGGCCCCGCCTGACCAGTCCCGCGAGTGCCTACTCCTGGTCCCCGTAGAGGGCGTGCGTCGTCGGCGGAGACAGTAGCGTGACCAGTCCGATCACCGCCAGGGTGATCAGCGAGATGCCGATCACCAGTTGGTCGGACTGGATCAGCGTGATCGAGATCGGGGTGGCGAAGATCTGGGTCAGCACGCCCGGACTCCTGGCCCACCGCTCGGTGAGGATCATGCCCCATCCGACCCAGAGCAGAGCCGCGCCGATGATGATCCCGGACACCGCGACGGCGATCGAGGTCGTCAGGTCGGACGGCTGGCCGATCACGGTCTCCACTCCGACGTAGCCGCCGAGGAGCAGAGCGGTGGCGCCTTCCACCGCCATGACGGCGGCGGCGACGGTGAGGGTCATCGGACGGTTCGACACGGTGTCAACCCTATCGCCGGAGGGTGCCGCACCGTTCTTTGCCGTCTTGGCTTGGACCTTGACGGAAGGTCGGGTTTCGACGGAAGTTCGGGGCTCGGCGGATACGCTGAGATTATGCGCGCGATGCTCCTGGTGAACCCGAAGGCGACGACGACCAACCAGCGGACCAGGGATGTGCTCATCAGGGCGTTGAGCGCGACGATGAACCTGACCGTCGAGGAGACCGGCTACCGGGGACACGCGACACAGCTCTCCCGCAAGGCCCACGCCTCCGGTTACGACGTGCTGGCCGTCCTGGGCGGTGACGGCACCATCAACGAGGCAGTGAACGGCCTGCTCGACCCGGTGGACGGAAAGGGAGGCGACGAGGGCAGCTCGGCCGACCGGCCGGCACTGCTGGCCATCCCCGGCGGCAGCGCCAACGTGTTCGTCCGGGCCCTCGGCCTGCCGAACAGCCCGGTCGAGGCGGTGGGGGCGATCCTGGAGGCGATCCGGGACGGCCGGCAGCGGATCGTCGGCCTCGGTCAGGCGATCTGGGATGGCCAGACTAGATATTTCACGTTCTGTAGTGGCCTGGGGTACGACGCCGAGGTGGTCAGGGCGGTCGAGGGGATGAGGGGCACCGGCCGCAAGGCCACGCCCGCGCGCTACGTGAACACCGCACTACACCACTACCTGTCGACGGACAAGCGCCATCCTTCGATGACCGTCGAGGGGCCGGAGGTGCCGCCGACCGGCGGCATCTACATGGCCGTCGTCTCCAACACCTCACCCTGGACGTACATCGGCCCGCGGCCGGTCTCACCGACCCCGTGGGCGAGCTTCGAGACCGGCCTTGACCTGCTGGGACTGCAGCGCCTGGGCCTGCCGAGCATGCTCCAGCTGATACCTCAGATCATCGGTGCCCGCGACACTCTGCCCACCGGCCGTCACCTGGTACAGCTCCACGACGAGGGAGAGTTCACGCTGAGTGCCGAGCGGCCCGTGGCGTTTCAGCTGGACGGGGACTACCTGGGGGAAGTTGAGCGAATAACGTTCCGTTCTATCCCTAACGCGTTACGAGTCTTGGTCTAACCCGTTACGTCGTGTCATTGTGTGACGCATCCGACATCCATTTCAGGCAAAACCTTCTCCCAAACCTCTTGCGTGTACTGAGCGTGGCTGACAATCTCGAGATTGACGTCGGAACGTAGGACCTTTGAGCGGCACCCCGCTCCCAGGCCATCGGCGATCAAGCGGACGTGCCCCGAGCCGAACCACGGATCGGGGAGTTGTTCGCGCTGGTTAGTGAAACTCTTCACAAAGTGAGCCGTTGGAGCGCGTAAGAGCTCCTCTTTACTAAGGAGTGGACGCATGGACTGGCGCCACCGAGCTGCCTGCCGTGACGTGGACCCCGAGCTGTTCTTCCCGATCGGCAACACCGGCCCCGCCCTGATGCAGATCGAAGAAGCGAAGCAGGTCTGCCGTACTTGCACCATCAGTGAAGCATGCCTGAAGTGGGCACTGGAATCCGGGCAGGACGCCGGCGTCTGGGGCGGCCTGAGCGAGGACGAGCGACGCGCCTTCAAGCGCCGTACGGCCCGGGCCCGCGCCCGCAGTGGTGTTTAACAGTGTTCAACTGCGACGCTGACGCGTCGCGGTTCGGCCGCTCTTACCCGGCTCCTTCCCTCGTCGTTCATCCGCTTCGCTCCTTCACTCCTCAGTCCAGTCCCCGGCGCGGCCTCACGAGTGTCCGGCGACGCTGACGCGTCGCGGTTCGACCGCTGGGACCCGGCTCCTTCCCTCGTCGAGCGGGGTCGTTCGTTCCTCACGACCCCGCTCTCCTCAGTCCAGTCCCCGGCGCGGCCTCACGGTAGTCCCCTCGGGCCAGGGCATGGGCACGTCCCAAGGTGGCATCTGATCGGTCACCGGCTTGGCGTTGTGGTGAAGCGCGCTGATCTGGTTGCCTATCTCTTCGCTTGTTCCGTTTCGCGTTGCGTCAACGGCGACGCCGCGCGTTGCGGATAGGACACTCCGATCCCTGCTCCGGCCGGCGATACGGCCTCGCTGTGAGGTCTTGAACTGATGCTATTCCCCTGTCCTGCCGCCTAGGCAGCGGGGAGGGGGATGCTCAGGCTCACCTCGGTGCCGCCGCCCTGTCGCGGTTCGATGGCCAGCCGCCCGGACAGCTCTCCCACCACCAGGGTCCGTACGATCTGCAAACCCAGACTGGTGGTCTGGTCCAGGTCGAAGTCCTCCGGCAGCCCGCTGCCGTTGTCGGACACGATCACGTCCAACCGCTCGCCCCCGCGTGACACGATCACCTGAAGCTTACCCTGACGCTGCGCCAGCCCGTGCTGGACCGCGTTCTGCAGCAGCTCCGTGAGGACCATCGCCAGCGGCGTCGCGATCTCCGAGCGCAGCACCCCGAAGCTCCCGACCCGGCGCGGCACGACCTGCGTCTCCGGGGCCGCGACCTCTCCCGTCATCGCGATCACCCTGTCGGCGATGTCGTCGAAGTCCACCTGCTCCTCGGGCGTGTGGGAGAGCGTCTCGTGCACGATCGCGATCGACCCGACCCTGCGTACCGCCTCCTCCAGCGCCTCCCTGCCCTCCGGCAGCTGCAGCCGCCTGGCCTGGAGCCGCAGCAGCGCGGCCACCGTCTGCAGGTTGTTCTTCACCCGGTGGTGGATCTCCCTGATGGTGGCGTCCTTGGTCATCAGCTCTCGCTCGCGGCGGCGCAGCTCGGTCACATCCCTGATGAGCACCAGGGCGCCGATCCTCCCGCCACCGACGATCAGCGGGATCGCCCGCAGCTGCACGACGGTGCCACCCGACTCCACCTCCGTCTCCCTGGGCTCTCGCCCACTCGCGACGATCATCAGGTTCTCGTTGATGGGCTCGTCGGAGTAACAGAGCGTGGCGGTCGTACGGCCCAGCTCCGCACCGACCAGGTCGGCGGTGAGGCCCAGCCTCCGGTAGGCCGACAGCGCGTTCGGCGAGGCGTACGTGACCCGGCCCGCCCGATCGAGCCGGAGCAGCCCGTCGCCCACGCGCGGTGAGCGGACCAGGATCGGCTCCGCGCCGGAGAACGGGAAGCGGCCCTCGGCCACCATCTGGGCCAGGTCGGAGGCGCTCTGCAGGTACGTCAGCTCCAGCCTGGAGGGGGTTCGCGCGGAGGACAGGTTCGTCGAGCGCTGGATGACGCCCAGGAAGTGGTCGGCCCGCCGCACGGGAATGGTCTCCTCGCGCACCGGCACCCCGCTCGACCAGTCCGGATCACCCTCACGGCAGATACGCCGCTCGTTCCAGGCCGTCTCCAGCAGCGGCCGTTCGCCCTTCGCGGCGATCATGCCAACGATGTCGTCGTGATAGACGGTCGGCCCGGTGGTGGGCCGCATCTGCGCGATCGCGACCCAGCCGGAGCCGTCCTTCAGCGGGATCCACAGGATCAGGTCGGCAAAGGACAGGTCCGCGAGGAGCTGCCAGTCGGAGACCAGCGAGTGCATCCACTCAAGGTCCGCATCGTCGAGCGCGGTGTGACGAACCGCCAGGTCGCTTAGAGTCGGCACCCGTGCATCATGCGTTCTTTCCAGGCCCGAACGCGAATCGGGTGAGTCCTGCTGAAAAGATGCCGCTTATGGAGCAGATCCCTGATCCGCTGGTCCGGTTCCGCGCGGCGGCGACCACGAGGGAGGCCGCGGGGCTGCGGCGGACCCTGCGCGCCCGTACACCGGACGACGACGGCCTCGTCGATCTGGCCTCCAACGACTACCTCGGCCTGGCCAGGGACGAGCGACTGGCCGAGGCGGCCGTGGCGGCGACACGCACCTGGGGTACCGGCTCCACGGGTTCCCGCCTGGTCACCGGCTCCACGACCCTGCACGCGCGCCTGGAGGCCCGGCTGTGCGCCTTCACCGGCGCGGAGGGCGCCCTGGTGTTCTCCTCCGGCTACCTGGCCAACCTGGCCGCCGTCGCGGCTCTGGGCAGGGGCGCCCTGGTGGTCTCCGAGGCGGGCAACCACGCGTCGATAGTGGACGCCTGCCGGCTGTCGCGCTCGCGGGTCGTGGTCACCCCGCACCGGGACGTCGCCGCCGTGGAGAGGGCGCTGGCCTGCCGGGAGGAGGAACACGCGATCGTGGTCACGGACGCGGTCTTCTCCGTGGACGGCGATCTGGCCCCACTCGCGGAGCTGTACGCGGCGACGGTGCGGCAGGGTGCGCTGCTGGTCGTCGACGAGGCCCACGCGATCGGGGTCGTCGGGCCGCGCGGACAGGGCGCCGTGCACGCCGCGGGGCTGGCGGCCGAGCCGGGCATTGTGAGAACGATCACACTGTCCAAGTCCCTGGGCTCCCAGGGCGGAGCCGTACTGGGCACGCCCGAGGTGATCCAAACCCTTGTGGACACGGGCCGGCCGTTCATCTTCGACACCGGGCTGGCACCCGGCAGCGTGGCCGCGGCACTCGCCGCTGTCGATATCCTTCACCATCAGCCCGAACTGCCCGGACGCGTGCGAACCATGGCGAGGGAGCTGGCCGCTATGGCCCGCGATCTCGGCCTGGAGAGCGGCGATCCAGCGGGTGCGGTCGTCCCCGTCGTGCTCGGCCCACCCGAGATCGCACTTCGGGCCGCCCTCATCTGTGCGGAACACGGGGTGCGCGCCGGATGCTTCCGGCCGCCCTCGGTGCCGGTCGGCCGCTCTTGCCTGCGCTTGACGGCACGGGCCAATCTGAGTTCCGACGATCTAGCGGTGATCAGGGGTGCACTCACCGCCGTGGCCGAGATGAAGGTGACCATGTGAGCGACGACTCCCCGAGAATCCCGAAATACTACGACGTCAAGCGCAGCCTGCTCACCCTCACCAAGAGCCTGCCCGCGGGCAGCGCCCTGCCCCCCGAGCGAGCCCTCGCGGTCCGCTTCGAGACGTCGCGCACCACGGTGCGCCAGGCCCTGTCCGAGCTCGTGGTCGAGGGCCGCCTGGTGCGCATCCAGGGCAAGGGGACGTTCGTCGCACAGCCCAAGGTCGCCCAGGTCCTCCAGCTGACCTCCTACACCGGGGATCTGCGGACCGTCGGCCTCGAACCCGACACCAAGATCCTTGACATCAGCTACGTCACCGCCGACGAGCAGCTGGCCCGCCGCCTGGCCATCAACGCCGGCGGCCGCGTGCTGCGTATTCACCGGTTACGCCTGGCCAGCGGCGAGCCGATGTCGATCGACACCACCCACCTGTCGGCCCGGCGCTTCCCCCGCCTGCGGCGGGAGCTGGAGATGCACTCCTCGCTGTACGAGACGCTGTACAACGCGTACAACGTGCGGCTGACCGACGCCGAGGAGATCATCGAGACCGTGCTGGCCACCCCGTACGACGCGCAGGTGCTCGGCGTCGACGCGGGCCTGCCGCTGCTCCTGCTCACCAGGCACGCCTTCGACGCGGACGGCAACCCGGTCGAGTGGGCGCAGTCCCTGTACCGGGGCGACCGCTACAAGTTCGTCACCCGGCTGCGCCGTCCCTGACCCACCTAAGCTGGGACGGATGAGCATTCTCGTGGTCACCGGGACCGACACCGGGGTGGGAAAGACAGTCGTCACCGCGGCGGTGGCCTCGCTCGCCAGGGAGCGGGGCTCCTCCGTGGCCGTGCTGAAACCCGCGCAGACCGGGGTGTCGGACACCGAACCCGGCGACGTGGACGACATCATCCGGCTGTCCGGGGTACGGACGACCTTCGAGTCGGCCAGGTACCCTGCCGCGCTGTCCCCCGCGGCGGCGGCGCGCCTGGCCGGTCTGCCGCCGGTCTCCCTCGCCCGGGTGGCGGACCGGGTCGGCGAGCTGGCCGACTCACACCGGCTGGTGATCGTCGAGGGGGCGGGCGGGCTCCTCGTCCGTTTCGACGAGGAGGGCGCGACCCTGGCCGACCTGGCCAGGGCGCTCTCGGCGCCGGTGCTCCTGGTGACCAGGGCCGGGCTGGGCACGCTCAACCACACCGCGCTGACGCTGGAGGCGATGGCCCACCGGGGGCTGGAGCCGGCCGGGGTGGTGATCGGCTCCTGGCCGGCCGAGCCCGGCGTTGCCGAGCGGAGCAACGTCGCGGATCTGGAGATGCTGGCCGCCCGGCCGCTGGCGGGCGCCCTCCCCGAGGGTGCCGGGCTGCTGGGGCGCGACGCCTTCGCCCGCGCCGCCCGCTCCGGGCTGGGGCCGGCGCTGGGCGGTGGCTTCGACCCCGCTGCCTTCCGCACCACCCTTAGGCTTTCCCCGTAGCCACGGCCGCGGATCCGAACCACTCGACGTCCTCCCCGGTGGAAGCCGGGAGTCCCCCTTTCCCGGGGCCGGCACCCGGGATCTCCACGCTGGAGGTATTCATGAGCGACATCCTCGAGATCGCCAGGACGCAGGTGCTGGAGGAAGGCCGCGGTCTCGACGCCGCACAGGCCCTGCGCTGCCTGGAACTGCCGGACGACCGCCTGGCCGAGCTGCTGGCCCTGGCCCACGAGGTGCGGATGAAATGGTGCGGTCCCGAGGTGGAGGTCGAGGGGATCGTCTCCCTCAAGACCGGCGGCTGCCCCGAGGACTGCCACTTCTGCTCGCAGTCGGGGCAGTTCTCCTCCCCGGTCCGCGCCGTCTGGCTGGACATCCCCTCACTGGTCGAGGCCGCCAGGGAGACCGCCGCGACCGGGGCCACCGAGTTCTGCATCGTGGCCGCCGTACGGGGACCCGACCAGCGCCTGATGGACCAGGTCCGCCAGGGCGTGAAGGCGATCCGCGAGGCGGTGGACATCAACGTCGCGTGCTCGCTGGGCATGCTCACCCAGGCTCAGGTCGACGAGCTGGCCCAGATGGGCGTGCACCGCTACAACCACAACCTGGAGACCGCGAGGTCCCACTTCGGGAAGGTCGTCACCACCCACACCTGGCAGGAGCGCTGGGACACCTGCCTGATGGTGCGCGAGGCCGGCATGGAACTGTGCTGCGGCGGCATCGTGGGCATGGGCGAGACGCGGGAGCAGCGGGCCGAATTCGCCGGGCAGCTGGGCGAGCTGGCGCCCGACGAGGTCCCGCTGAACTTCCTCAACCCGCGCCCCGGCACGCCCTTCGAGTCCTTCCCGCTGCTGGAGGGGTCCGAGGCGCTCCGGACGATCGCCACCTTCAGGCTCGCGCTGCCCCGCACGATCCTGCGCTACGCGGGCGGTCGCGAGCTGACCCTGGGCGACCTGGGCACCCGCGACGGCATGCTCGGCGGCATCAACGCGATCATCGTGGGGAACTACCTGACCACCCTGGGTCGCAGGGCCGAGGCCGACCTCGGCCTGCTGGCGGACCTGAAGATGCCCATCAAGGCGCTCTCCGACACTCTCTGAGCCTCCCTCCGACGCATGACGGCCCCTTATCTCCGGCCGGATGCCATATGTGCCGCCCGCATTAGGCGAGGGGATCTGGGCAGGGAGAACAATCCCTGTTCGGCTAAGTGACTGACTGGTAGGTTGCGCGATATGGAGTCTCCGAAGCACGCAGGTGACATCGCGGTCGCCATCTCCAAGGCATACGGCATCGAGACCATGTTCACCCTGTCCGGTGGACATGTCTTCCCGCTCTACGACGGCGCGGTCCACGAGGGGATGCCCATCCTGGACGTTCGCCACGAGCAGAGCGCGGTCTTCGCCGCCGAGGCGACCGCGCGGCTCACCCGTAAACCCGGGCTGGCCGTGCTCACCGCGGGGCCCGGCATCACCAACGGCGTCAGCGGAGTGGCCACCGCGCACTTCAACGGCTCGCCCGTCGTGGTCATGGGAGGCCGTGCCCCCCAGTCCCGGTGGGGTTCGGGCGCGCTGCAGGAGATCGACCACCCGCCGCTGTTCGCACCGATCACCAAGCTGGCCTTCACCGGATCGGGCGCCGACTCCATCGCTCAGGACGTGGAGATGGCCTTCCGCACCGCCCTCGCTCCGCACCGCGGCCCCGTCTTCCTCGACTTCCACATGGACCACCTCTTCTCGGCCGCGCCTCCGCTCGAGGAGGCCCCCGAGACGCTGACCCCGTCGCCGCTGGAGCCCGACCCCGATGCGCTGGCCGCGATCGCCCGCCTGATCGCCGAGGCCCAGCGCCCGGTGCTGGTGCTCGGTTCCGATGTGTGGATGGACCGCGCCGAGGAGGTCGCCAGGGGCTTCGCCGAGGAATACCGGTTGCCGGTCATCCCCAACGGCCAGGGCCGCGGCATCCTGCCCGCCGGCCACGAACTGCTGGTCACCCGGGCCAGAGGAATGGCGTTCTCCCAGGCGGACCTGGTGATCGTGGCGGGCACCCCGATCGACTTCCGCCTCGGCTACGGCTGGTTCGGCGGCAAGGACGGCGCTCCGCTCGCCAAGGTCGTGCACCTGGCCGACGCGCCGTCACAGCTGACCACGCACATGGACCCGGTCGGCACCGCCGCCGGCGACCTCTCGCTGCTCTTCTGGGGGCTCGGCACGGCCTGCGCCGAAGCGGGCGTGTCCCCCAAGAACCACGCCCCCTGGGTGACCCGGCTCTCCGAGGCGGCCTCGGCCGCCATCGCCGCCGACGCCGCCCTGCTTGAGTCCGCGGCCGACCCGATCCACCCGATGCGGATCTACGGCGAGCTGGGCAAGCTCCTCGCCGACGACGCCGTGGTGATCGGTGACGGCGGTGACTTCGTCTCGTACGCGGGCAAGTACGTCGAGCCGAAGCAGCCGGGCAACTGGCTCGATCCGGGTCCGTACGGCTGCCTGGGCACGGGCCTGGGTTACGCCATCGCCGCCAGGTTGGCCCGCCCCTCCTCACAGGTGGTGCTGTTGCTCGGCGACGGTGCGGCCGGTTTCTCGCTGATGGACGTCGACACTCTGGTGCGCCACCGGCTGCCGGTCGTGATGATCTGCGGCAACAACGGCATGTGGGGTCTGGAGAAGCATCCCATGCAGATGCTCTACGGCTACGACGTGGCCGCGGATCTCCAGCCGCAGTGCCGCTACGACCAGGTGGTGACCGCCCTCGGCGGTGGCGGCGAGCTCGTCACCGACCCCGCACAGATCGGCCCGGCCCTGCGCCGCGCGTTCGACTCCGGCGTGCCCTACATGGTCAACATCGCCACCGACCCCTCGGTGGCCTATCCTCGCCAGACCACGGGCGTCTAGGCTCTGCTCGACGGGCGTCGATCTCGTCGGCCTGTCGCCGACGAGATCCGCCACCGCATTGACCGGACCTTTCGCTACCTGGAGGGGGACATCCGGCTAGGTCGTGGGTGTGGCGGTCGGTGTGGGGGTCGGTGGGCACTTCTCACTGATCACCACGATCTCCACCGGCTTGCTGGAGTCCCACATGGCATTCGGCGCGGGGTCCTGCTGAACCACTTTCAAGCACTGTGAGTGGTCGATGTCGGCGCTCTCACTGACCTTCGCCTTCAGACCCGCCGCCTTGAGCTGTGCCACGGCCGCCGTCGGAGTCAGACCCACGACGTTCGGCACCTTCCTCTTCTGCGCCGGCGTCGCGGTCGGCGTTGGCGTCGGGGTGGGGGTCGGCGTGGGAGTCGGAGTCGGCGTTGGCGTGGAGGTCGGGGTCGGGGCGGCGGGCTCCGTCGATGGCGGACAGCCATCGTCGGTCACCACGATCTCCACCGGCTTTCTCGGATCCCACATGACCCGGGCGACGGGATCCTGCTGAACGACCTTCGCGCACTCCGAGCCGCCCGTGTCGGCGTTTCCGAAAACCGTTGCCTTCAGACCCGCCTTCTTCAGGTACGCTCTGGCCGCCTCCGGTGTCAGGCCCGTCACGTTGGGCACCCGCCGCTTCTGCACCGGCTTCGCGGTGAGCGTCTGCGGTTCGCTCACGCTGGGCGTCGACTGGGTGTTCATGTTGTCTTTCGGCACCGTGGAGGCCGCCAGCCCGTTGATCGCCACCGCGACAAGACCAACGCATATCACGCCCGCCGTGGCGGACACGGCCACCAGCCCGCCCTTACGCCGTGGCTTCTTCATCGCGCGGGAGCCGCGCCCGCCGGGAATGGCCTCGGTGGCCTGCGCCGACCCCGGCACCTCGGGTGGCTCGGTCCCCTGCCGGCCACCCGCCGGCCCATGTCCTGGCTGAGGTGCAGCGGAGCCCTGCCAGCCCGTCTGAGGCCCGGCGAACGCCTGCTCCTGCCAGCCGGTCTCGACCGGTGACTGCTGCGGACCCGCCTCGGCGTCCCGCGGGAGGATCGACTGCCTCGCGGCGGCGCTCATGGCCATGGCGCTTGGGAAGCGCCGGGCCGGATCCTTGGCGAGGGAGCGCTCCACAAGTGCCCGGATCGCGGGCGGGACGTCTGGCGGCAGCGGCGGCGGCGTCTCGCGGATGTGCTTGAGCGCGATGGTGACCGGCGTGTCACCGTCGAACGGGCGCTGCCCGGCCAGGCACTCGTACGCCACCACGCCCAGCGCGTAGATGTCCACCGCGGGGGTGACGGGTGCGCCCTCCGCCTGCTCCGGCGCACAGTAGGCGGCGGTGCCGAGCACCATGCCCGCGTCGGTGAGCCGGCTGGCGGTGTCGGACCTGGCGATGCCGAAGTCGGTGAGCACCAGGGTGCCGTCCGAGCGCACCAGCAGGTTGCCCGGCTTGATGTCCCGGTGAACGATGCCCTGGTCATGGACCGCCTGCAGCGCCGAGGCCGCCTGGGCGATGAGGTCCATCGCGGCGCCGGGGGCGATGCGTCGCAGCCGCCCGAGCAGGCGGTCGAGCGGCTCGCCGTCGACGAACTTCATCACCAGGTACGCCGTAGCCCCCGCGCCGGGCACCTCGTGAACCCCGTAGTCGTACACGTCGACGACCCCGGGGTGGTTGATCGTCGCCATCGCCCTGGCCTCGCCCTGGAAGCGAACCAGGAAGCCCGGATCATCGGTACGGCCCGGAAGCAGCACCTTGACGGCGACGGTGCGGGCCAGGACCATGTCCTCGCCCTTCCACACCTCGCCCATACCACCGGCGCCGATGCGGGTGTTCAGGCGATACCGCCCCGCCAGCGTCGTGCCTTGGGCCACCATTACTCCCCCGTAACCCTCTCCACTCCTACGCCAGGGCTCTCCAACAAAGCGGATTCGCATCGCGGCACCGTCACGGCGCTGTAACGAAACCCTGCATGCCGTAGGGCTCGCAAACAAGACGCGTGCCGTAGCATCGCACAAACCCCGGCACTTTTGGGCGTACTTGTACACCTTGCAGACCCTTGCGCCCGGGGCAACTCGGGCGTCATACCCGAAACAGTCGACTCGGGTACCGCACTGGCAACCCACAGCACATCAGCAAAGTCCGTAAAACCCTACAGGTCTACGAAGATAAGGCGTAAACCGGGGCGAAAGCCATCTACTTCACCGAACCACATTCGGGTGGAAAAGCCGGTCGCATGCCGCTCACCGTCAGCCGCTTGTCACACCGTGCTCGGCGCAGCGCGCGGACCAGCCGCCGGGGGTCACCTGCACCACCATCCGGCGGCGGCAGCGGGCACAGTAACGGGGCGGCTCCATCACGCGCGCGGCCCGGCACCCGGCGTGGTCGGCCTCGCCCTCCGGGCGGCCGCAGTGGTCGCAGTACGGGGTCACGGGACCAGAGCCTATGCTGGCGCGCATGGCACTCGCTCCCGGTCTGCAGGCACGGCTTCTCACCATGGTGGAGAGAGAGGACACCGCGGCGAAGGTCGGCAGCGGGGACGTCCCCGTGCTGGCCACCCCCCGCGTACTGGCTCTCGCGGAACAGGCGACCCTCCAGGCGGTCGCGGGGGCTCTGGCCCCCGGCCAGACCTCCGTCGGCACTCGGGTCTCTCTGGAGCACCTGGCGGCCAGCCCGGTCGGCACGCACATCGAGGTCGTCGTCGAACTCACCGAGGTCGACGGCCGCCGCCTGGTCTTCGGCTTCACCGCCCGCGATCGGAGGGCCGTCGTCGCGAGCGGAACCATCGAGCGCGTCGTCGTCGACCGCGAACGCTTCCTCGCGCGCCTCGCTCCCGGGGACGAGGGCGGAACTACTCGATAACGGCGATCAGGTCGCCCTCCTGGATGACGTCGCCCTCGGCGACCTGCAACTTGGCGATCACACCGTCGTCCTCGGTGAGGACCGGGATCTCCATCTTCATCGACTCAAGAATGAGCAGGGTGTCGCCGTCCTCGACGGTGTCCCCCTCGGCCACCAGGACCTTCCAGACGTTCGCCACCATCTCAGCGCGGATCTCAGCCACCGGAAACTCCCATCGTTCAACGTTCTTCAACTTTGCCAGACAGAGCTGATCACGCTCGCATCCGAGACACCAGTCCTGTGTCGTACTTTCCGTCGACGGACTCCAGGCCGTTACAGCAACTCCAGGCAGAGCCGCAGCCGGCGTTCAGCCGCGGGGAGGCTTAGAGCCGATGGATCGGGGCCAGCCTGTCGATCACTTTGGCCATCGCCTCGACGACCGTCGGATCGTACTCCTTGCCCGCGCCGAGACGGAGGCGCTCCAGTGCGGCGCCTGCCCGATCGCGGTCACTGGAACCACCCACGAGATCGTCGTAGGCGTTGGCCGCCTTGATGATGCGGCTGGCCATGGGCGGCGTCTCGGCGCAGGTGTCACACTGACGACGGACGATCTCGGCCACCCGGTCCAGCACCCCGGTCTGCTTGATCACCTCCGCGCCCAACTCGGCGATGCGCCGCGCCTGCTCGGGGTCGGTGAGGACCGTGGCACCGCCGGGAATCGGGTCGCGCAACGACAGCTGACCGATGTCGTGCATGAGCGCGGCGTATTCGAGTTCCAGCAGCTCGGGCTCCGCCGTGCCAAGCTCTCGCCCGACCGCCACCGCCAGGCGGCTCACCCGGCGGGAGTGCCCCGGCTCGACATAGCCGCCGACCTCGGTGACCCGCGACAACGCTCGTACGGTCTGCAGATAGGTGGCCCTGATCCCGGCGTACTTGCGGAAGGCGACCTGGGTGACCAGCAACGGCGCCGCGAAGACCAGCAGCGCGGCCATGTCCATGCTGTGCGAGGCGAGCGCGAGCAGGATGCCCGAGGCCGCGACGGCGACCCCCAGCGGCGCCGCCATCCACAGCTCGTCGTGAACGGCCACCCTGAAGGCGGCACGCACCTGCTCGGCCCGGAGCGCGGCGGCCAGCAACACGTCCGCCACCACCATGAGCAGGATGAACAGTGCCATCACTCCGAGCGCGGGCCACCAGCCGCTCTCATCGCCTCTGGCCAGGTCGAACAGCGGGCCTGCCAGCGGCCGGTAGGCCAGCGCGAGCAGGGCGCCGGTGAGCAGCCTGCGCGCCATCGCGTCCAGACGGGGTGGACGGCCCACCGCGAGGTGCGGAAGCGCCCCGGCGACCATGCCGACCGAGAGCACCGCGACGACCTGGAGCGCCGAGTGCCGGGTGGGAACACCGCCCATGTCCAGCAGGAGCGTGTAACCGAGCGCGGCCGCCGCGCCGATCGGTGCCACCTCCCTGTTGCCGGGCATGGTCAGCCTGGCCAGCTCCCCCACCGCGATCAACGCGCCGAAGGCGACGGCGATCTGGGGATCGAGCAGCCCTGTCGCGGCCGTGTGGGCCACCCCGGCCACCGCCAGCAGGCCCGCCGCGCAGATCAGCAGCAGCTGACCCGAGTCGAGCGCCTGGAAAGCCCGGTTGGCGCCGGAGCCGTTCATCGCTCGGACACCACCTGAATGGGCATGGTCGGGTCGTCGTGATCCTTCGTGGTGGTCTCCGCCGCGTCCGCCGGGGGCGTGCCGACGGTGCGCGGCGGCTCCCAGCCGTCACGGTCGACCGCCTTGATGAACGCCACGACCATCACCGGGTCGAACTGGGTGCCGGCGTTCTTGCGCAGCTCGGTCATGGCCACCTCACGCGAGCGGGCGTTGCGGTAGGAACGGTCCGAGGTCATCGAGTCGAAGGCGTCGGCCACCGCGATGATCCTGGCGAACTCCGGGATCTCGTCCCCCGCCAGCCCCATCGGGTAGCCCTTGCCGTCCTGCCGCTCGTGATGATGCATGATCCCGGCGAACGCCTCGTCCAGGAAGTCGATGCCGCGCACGATCTCCAGCCCGCGCATCGGATGGAGCTGGATGGCCGCGAACTCCTCCTCGCTGAGCGGGCCGTCCTTCTGCAGCACCTTGGTCGGCACGCCCAGCTTGCCCACGTCGTGGAGCATCCCGGCGTAGCGGATCGCGCGCAACCGCTCGGACCTCATGCCGATCTCCTCGGCGATCATTCCCGCGGCCAGGGAGACTCGGGTGCAGTGGCCGCGTGTGTAGTAGTCCTTGGTCTCCACCGCCTGGCAGAGCGCGGCGATCGTGGCGTCGTAGGAGCGCTGCTGCGCGAGGTACTGGCCGAAGGCCCAGCGGGCCACGAAGAGCGGGAGCAGCACGAGCACCGCGGAGATCGAGTTGACCGTGGCCCACAACCCCGCGATCAGCAGGCCGAAAGTGGCGTAACCGAAGTAGGAGACCATGAACTGGGCCACGCCACGCAGCGGCACCTGGTGAGCCTGGCCCGTGAACGCCAGCACGAACGCGATCAGGACGAAGTTGAGGGGCACGAAGACGGCCGCCGCGCCCGCGAACGGCACGATGATCTCGTCGAATCCGGCGATGGTGGGTACCTCGGCCCTGCCACCGAGCGCCACGTAGACCCGGCCCGCGACGTAGCCGCAGATGGCGAACTGGGCGCTGTTGAACAACCGCTTCACCAGCGGCAGGCCGGGCCGCACGCTGAACATGGCGGTCATGCCGACCAGCGCCGCCCCCTCGGGGCCGAGCAGCACCACCGCGGCGAGCACGGCGGAGAAGCTGACCGACACCGCCGCCTGCCTGACGTGCAGCAGGGTGGGCACCGATTCGCACACCAGGAACAGCAGGGCAAGCACCATGAGGTTGGACCAGTCGAGCCGACCCAGACGAGCGTCCGCCGCCATGCTGTATCCGAGCAGCACGAAGGCGGCTCCGATGACAAGGATCAGATAGACCTTGGCAAACCACGGCAGTCCACGCAAAGCGGCCACCCTAGGGCTCCGAAGGGCGCGCGTTCAGGTCCAGGAGATCCCGGGATGGGCCGGGCCGACCGTTTCCTTCAACATGCGCTGCCTCCACGTCGATTTCGCACTCAGGCTACAGAAGCGAGCCAGATCAGGAGGGCGAGACGACCAATCGCAAGCAAAGCGTAATCAGTCAATCACGTGCTGTTGGCGACGCTGACGCGTCGCGGTTCGGGCCTGCCTACGGCGACGCTAACGCGTCGCGGTGAGGCCGCTCTTGTCCAGCTCCTTCCCTCGTCGAGGCAGGCCGCTCGTTCCTCGCGACCTTCCTCTCCTCGGTCCAGTCCCCGGCGCGGCCTCACGGGGAGTCCATCGGGAAAATTCTTGAGGGACTCCCCTGGGCGCTGTCCCGGTCTGCGGTGCGGTCTCACGAGGTGAGGGTGCTTTGCGGGATCACAGGCTCGTGATCCTGGCCCTCGCCCAGTCGACCGTGGCCTTCAGGCCCGTGGCCAGGTCCGTCTGGGGGCGCCAGCCGAGCTCGTCGAAGGCGTCGGCCGGATCGACGGCCATGGCCGGGAGGTCTCCCAGGCGTGCCGGGGCCGCACCCGGCTCGTCGGCGGCCCCCGCCGCCGCGGCGACCAGCGAGTGCAGCCTCCGGTCGGTGGTCTCGACTCCGGTGCCCAGGTTGAAACGGCCACCGCCGCCCTTGGCACCACAGGCGCGGGCGAAGCCGTCGACCACGTCGTCGACGAAGATGTAGTCGCGAGTCTGGGTGCCGTCGCCGTACACCACCGTGGGGGTGCCGTTGAGCAACGCGTCCGTGAAGATGGCGACCACCCCCGCCTCGCCGTCCGGCGACTGGCGCGGGCCGTACACGTTGGCGAGCACCAGCGTGGTGTAGTCGATGCCGTGGAGCGCCTTGAACGTGGCCAGGTAGGTCTCCGCGCTGAGCTTGGAGGCCGCGTACGGAGAGCGCGGGTCGGTCGCCGCGCCGCCGGAGACCGGGATGACCTCCGGCCTGCCGTAGACCGCGACCGAGGAGGCGAAGACGACCTTGCGGGTGCCCCCGTGGTGGGCGGCCGTCAGGGCCGACACGGTGCCCTCGACGTTGAGCCTGGCGTCGTGCACCGGGTCGGCCACGCTCTTGCGCACGCTGATCTGCGCGGCGAGGTGGCAGATGACCTCGGGTCTCCACTCGGCCGCCAGGCCGATCAGGGCCGGGTCCCGGACGTCCATCACGTGCAGGGCGAACAGGGGACTCTCCGCGGCGCGGACCAGGTTGCCGCGGTCACCACCGGACAGGTCGTCCACCACCGCGACCTCGTGCCCGTCGGCCAGCAGCCGGTCAACGAGGGTGGATCCGATGAACCCCGCCCCACCGGTCACGAGTATGCGCATGAGCAACCCCCATCGTCGTGTGACTCCTCGGCTCCACGAGGGGAGCGGCTTCTCGGTTCCCTGGACCGAGGGAACCGACGGCCAGGTCATGACCGTTTCGAACCCAGGAACCATAACAGGGAAGCGGTTCACCTGCCGGGTGGACCCGGCAGTCCCTCGGCACACGCGACGACCACGACCGTACGGAAGCTCCGGAGAGGTCAGTGGGCGAGTTCGGAGCGTACCTGGTCGATCCGGCTGAGCACCTTGGCCCGCAGGTCTTCCGAAACCTGGTCGCAGCCGCAGTGCTTGGCCACGAGTTGCTTGACGACCTGTTCCAGGCCGTACTCCTCCAGGCAGGGGTGGCACTCGTCCAGGTGCTGGCGGATGTCCGCGCAGTTGCGCTCGTCGAGCTCGCCGTCCAGGTAGGTGTAGACCTTGTCCAGGACCTCACGACAGTCGGTGTCGTGGTGCTCGCCACAGCTCATGCGATCACCTCACCCAGGGGTGTCGAGGCCGCCGGGGCGGGATCGCCGTTCCTGTCTCGCTCGCTCACTTCGCACCTTCCGCGGGAACCAGGCCACGCTCGCGGGCGTAGTCCTCCAGTTGGGTCCGCAGCTGGCGACGGCCACGGTGCAGCCGCGACATCACGGTCCCGATGGGGGTCCCCATGATGTCCGCGATCTCCTTGTACGGGAAGCCCTCGACGTCGGCGAGATAGACCGCGATGCGGAACTCCTCGGGAAGCGCGGCCAGCGCCCGCTTCACGTCGGTGTCCGGGAGGTGCTCCAGCGCCTCGGCCTCCGCCGACTTCAACCCCGCCGAGGTGTGCGACTCGGCCCTGGCCAACTGCCAGTCCTCGATCTCCTCGGCGCCCGACTGCTTGGGCTCCCGCTGCTTCTTGCGGTAACTGTTGATGAAGGTGTTGGTCAGGATTCGGTAAAGCCACGCCTTGAGGTTCGTGCCTTGCTGGAACTGGTGGAAGGACGCGAACGCCTTGGCGAAGGTCTCCTGAAGAAGGTCCTCGGCGTCCGCGGGGTTCCGGGTCATCCGAAGTGCGGCGGAGTAGAGCTGGTCGAGATAGGGCATGACATCCCGCTCGAACCGTGTGCTCCGCTGCTCCAGAGTCTCCTCGTCTGTCGCAGGGACCGGACCCACCCCCTTAAGATCGCCGGAGTCCTGCTGACGCGGGACACCGTACTGAGCGGAGGATACCCGCTCACCGGGGATGGCCCGATCACCGGGGCGGGTGACGGGTTCGATCAAGGCGAGCATCTGCTTGCCAACCTCCGAAAGGATCGTGCGTTGTCCGCTTGCAACACGCTCGTCCAGTCATCTGTTCCCGCAAGATAGAAGGTGACGAACGACCCGGTACGGGGAAAAGAAGATACGTACCGGTAGGTAATCAAAGACCACCGGATCCTCCCGACGCCAGGAGCTGCTTGTGCTGCCCATCCCGGCCGAAGAGCTGAACGGCTCAGGTGCGCTCGGGCCGTACTGGACCTTTTATCACGCGGTCGTGGCCGAGCAACTGAGTCGATGGCTGCCGGAAACCCCCTCCACCGTCCTCGACATGTCCTGCGGCAACGGCCGCTGGGCCGTCCAGGCGGCGAAGGCGGGACACCGGGTGATCGAGATGGTCGACTTCCGCCGGCCCGCGGACGATCAACCGCTGCACGACATCTCCAAGGTCAGCCAGGTACGCGCCGACGACCTGCGCTTCCTGCCCGACTGCAGCGTGGACGCCGTGCTCGCCGAGGAACGGGCGATGTCCGTGGAGCTCATGGCCGAGTCCGCGATCGACGATGTCGCCAGGGTTCTGCGTCCCGGCGGCCGGACACTGGTCTGCGTCGACTCCCTGGTGCTGGGGATGGCGATCCTCGCCGAGCAGAACTACTGGGCCCACCTGCGCCAGACCGGCGAGGTCATGCTCGTTCCCTGGCCCGACGGCAGCATCACCCGCTGCTTCAGCAGCGCCCAGCTCCGGGAGCTGCTCACCGAGGCGGGCCTGGAGGTCGAGTGGGTACGGCCCCGCACGGTGCTGTCCCCTTCGACCGTCGACCATGTGCTCGCCTCCGACTCCCGGGCGCTCACCTGGCTGGTCAACACCGAGTTGGACACCCACCCCGACGACGACGACACGGTGGGCATCCACTTGGTCGCCAGCGCACGCCGGCCCTGTTAAAGGCGACGCTGTGTTGATTGCGACGCTAACGCGTCGCGGTTCGGCCGCTGGGATCCGGCTCCTTCCCTCGTCGAGCGGGGTCGCTCGTTCCTCGCGACCCCGCTCTCCTCAGTCCAGTCGCCGGCGCGGCCTCACGGGTGGTCCCCAAGGGAGGGCATGGGGTACGTCCCCTGGGCGCTTCTTGGGTTGGGTGAACGGCCCGTCCCTCCTGGGGAGGAGAGAGACCTCGCGGCCTCACGGGTCGTCCCGCGGCCCGTCCCCAGGAATGCTTCTGGAGCGGGTGAGCGGGTTCCGGGGAGCAGGAGCCCGAGGGGCACGGGGCATGTCCCCGGGGTGTTTCCTGGGCGGGGTCAGCGGCGGCGTTCGCGTTTGGACTGGCACTGGAGGCAGCGGGCGGCTTCGGGGCGTGCCTCCAGCCTCCCCTCCGGGACGGGTGCGGCGCAGTCCGCACATAGTCCGTAGCGCCCCTCGTCCATCCGCCTAAGTGCTTCGATCACCGAACCCCGGTGCCGGGTGGCCCCCTCCAGCAGTGCCCGGTTGCGGTCGGAGTCGGTCAGCTCGGAACCGGCGTCCGCCGGGGAGCGGTCCCCCGCGGCGGGTGAATCTCCACGAAGGACTCCAATGGAACGGTCAAGTTCGGCGAGCATGTTCTTCAGGCGCTCGCGCGCGGTCGCGACGTCCACGAATCCGCACCTCCGGAAAACGGGGGCGGCCTGTGAAGGGATCCCCGACTCTCCCGTCAGGCGCAAGGGGTGAGTTCTGGCGACGGTGAACCCGCCCGGTCGTCGCGAGTCACCGCTTTCCTCAGCGGATGCCCACTTGGCGGAAGTTTTACACCGGATCGACCGGCGTTTTCAGAAGAGCGGCCGACGGCCGCCCTCCTCTACCGCAGCGGCTCGACGAGCTCGGGGCTGTTGTTGCGCACCGAGTTGACCGCGGTGGAGACCGGGTAGACCTCCAGCCCGGTGGAGCCCGCGGGGATCAGGAACTCCCGCGCGTCGGTCACTCCCGGGTCGAGCCACTCACCCCACCGGTCGCGCTCGATCAGCATCGGCATCCGGTCGTGTACCGCACCGGCCTCGTCCACGGCGTCGGTCGTGATGATCGTGCAGGTCACCAGCCAGGAGAGCGGGTCCTCCTCGGCCCGGCCCCGGTCCCGCCAGAACTCGTACAGCCCCGCCATGGCCAGTACGCCGCCGTCGGCGGGGCGGACAAAGTAGGGCTGCTTCTTCGGCCTGCCCTTGGCGTCCTTCTCGTCGAGCACGACCCACTCGAAATAGCCGTCGGCGGGCAGCAGACACCTGCGCTCCGCGAAGGCCTTGCGGTAGGCGGGTTTCTCCGCCACCGTCTCCACCCGCGCGTTGATCATCTTTGAGCCGATGGAAGGGTCCTTGGCCCAGGCCGGAACCAGTCCCCAGCGGACCACGCGGAGCTGCCGGACCGGCCGGCCGTCCGGATCGGCCTTCGGCACCCGGCTCATCACCGCGTACACCGGTTTCGTGGGCGCGACGTTGTAGTCGGGCCTGAGTTCGTCGTCGGCCGCGCCGTCAAGCTCGACCTGGAACTCCTCCAGCAACTCGTGCTTGTCCCGCGTAGACGCGTATCTCCCGCACATATCCCCACCCTGCCACGCCCTGCCACAGCACGCCGAAAAACCCCACGGGGAAATGCCCACCCTCCTCTTCCCAAGGGACGACCCGTGAGGCCGCGCGGCCTCACTCCTTCCCAGAAGGGGCAGGCCGTTCACCCGCCCCAAGAAGCGCCCCAGGGGACATGCCCCATGCCCTCCCTTGGGGACTCCCCGTGAGGCCGCGCCGGCGACTGGACCGAGGAGAGGAAGGTCGCGAGGAACGAGCGGCCTTCCTCGACGAGGGAAGGAGCCGGGTAAGAGCGGCCTCACCGCGACGCGCAGCGTCGCCATCAACACAGCTAGGCTTTTGGGCATGTCCGTTCCGCTGTGGCCCGCGCCGACCGCGACCGAACCCGTCCGCGCGACCGTTCCCCTGCCCGGATCGAAGTCCGTGACCAACCGCGCGCTGCTGCTCGCCGCGCTGGCCGAGGGACCAGGCACGGTGCGGCTGGCGCTGCGCAGCCGCGACGCCGATCTGATGGCGGACGCGCTGCGGGCACTGGGCGCGACGATGACCCCCTCCAACGAGAGCGCCTCAAGCGTCGACTGGGCGATCACGCCCGGCCCCGTCATCAGCGGCGCCCACATCGACGTGGGACTGGCGGGCACGGTCATGCGCTTCGTGCCGCCCATGGCGGCACTGGCCAGGGGTGAGGTGTTCTTCGACGGCGACCCGCACGCGCGCAAGCGCCCGATGGGCCCGATCCTGCGCGCCCTGCGCGCCCTCGGCGCCGAGGTGACCGGCGACGCGCTGCCTTTCACCGTCAGGGGGCCGCTGACCGGCGGCGAGGTCAGGCTCGACGCGTCGGGCTCCTCTCAGTTCCTCTCCGGCCTGCTGCTGACCGCCGCGCGCTTCGAGAAGGGCGTGACGGTACGCCACGACGGCCCACCGATTCCCTCGCAGCCGCACATCCGGATGACCGTTCAAATGCTGCGCGAGTTCGGCGTCGTGGTGGACGACTCCGAGCCGGACGTCTGGCGGGTCGAGCCCGGCCCCATCGGAGCAAGGGACTTCACGGTCGAGCCCGACCTGTCCAACGCGGCACCGTTCCTGTCCGCCGCCATGGTGACAGGCGGCACGGTCACCATTCCCGACTGGCCCGTGCGGACGACCCAGCCGGGTGACCAGTTGCGCACGCTGCTGGCCGACATGGGCGCCTCGGTGGAGCACACCCCCGAAGGGCTGGCGGTCACCGGTACCGGGCGGATCACCGGAATCGAGGCCGACCTGCGCGACGTGGCCGAGCTGACCCCGACGATCGCCGCGCTGGCCGCTCTCGCCGACTCCCCCAGCAGGATCAGCGGTGTCGCCCACATCCGCGGGCACGAGACCGACCGGCTGGCCGCTCTGGTCGCGGAGATCAACGGTCTCGGCGGCGACGCGAACGAGACCGAGGACGGCCTGGAGATCCGGCCCCGACCGCTCACCGGCGGCGTGTTCCACTCCTACGCCGACCACCGGATGGCCACCGCCGGAGCGGTCATCGGGCTGGCCGTGCCCGGCGTCGAGGTGGAGGACATCGCCACCACGGGTAAGACCCTCCCCGAGTTCGCCTCGATGTGGGCGGACATGCTGCGCGGCGCGCGGTGAGGGGCGACCGGCCGGCAGGCCCAGGAGGCGCCCGGTAGTCGCGGCCCTTAGCGGGGCGCACCGGGCCGGACAAGGCGGAGAAACTGAGAAAGCGCGAGTACGACGAGGACGACGTCAGGGTCAGGCCGGGAAAGGGATCTCGGCCCCGGACCCGGATCCGTCCTGCCCATGAGAACGCGGTCCCGGCGTTCGTGGTCGCCGTCGACCGCGGGCGCTACACGTGCCTGGTCGAGTCGGAAGGCGAGCGTGGGCGCCGCCGCAAGCGGGACCAGGCGGAGGGCGCCGTGATGAGCGGCCGGGTCGTGGTCGCGATGAAGGCGCGCGAGCTGGGCCGCAAGGGAATCGTGGTCGGCGACCGGGTGGCCCTGGTGGGCGACGTCTCCGGGATGACCGACACGCTGGCCCGCGTGGTGCGGGTCGAGCCCCGTGCCTCCATGCTCCGCCGCTCCGCGGACGACACCGACAACACCGACGGCATCGAGCGCCCCGTGGTCGCCAACGCCGACCAACTCGTCATCGTGACGGCCCTGGCCGATCCGCCGCCCCGGCCCCGCATGATCGATCGGATGCTGGTCGCGGCCTTCGACGCCGACATCGAGCCGCTGCTCTGCCTCACCAAGTCCGACCTCGCCTCGCCCGACGAGTTGGTCTCGCTGTACGCCCCCCTCGGCGTGCCGTACGTGGTGGTCTCCAAGGGCGGCGACCTGGTGGAGGTGCGGGAGCGCCTCAAGAGCCGGATCAGCGTGCTCGTCGGCCATTCCGGGGTGGGTAAGTCAACCCTGGTCAACGCCCTGGTACCGGACGCCAACCGGGCCGTCTCACATGTGAACGCGGTGACCGGCCGGGGCCGTCACACCTCCACCTCCGCCGTCGCCCTCGAACTGCCGGAGAGCGGCTGGATCATCGACACCCCCGGGGTGCGCAGCTTCGGTCTGGCCCATGTCTCGGTGGAGACGGTCCTGGCCGGCTTTCCCGACCTGATCGAGGGCACCATCCAATGTCCGAAGGGCTGCAATCACCTCTCAGAGGAGTGCGCCCTGGACGCCTGGGTAGCCGCCGACCACGCCGACCAGGCCCGCCTGACCTCCCTACGCCGCCTCCTCGCCAGCCGCGAAGGCGCCCCCGACGACGACTAACCCCAACAAACACCACGAGCACGCGCCGACAACCGGGCCAAGAAGCACCTCAGGGACGTGCCCCATGCCCTCCCTTGGGGACTACCCGTGAGGCCGCGCCGGCGACTGGACTGAGGAGAGGGAGGTCGCGAGGTACGAGCGGCCTCCCTCGACGAGGGAAGGAGCCGGGTAAGAGCGGCCGAACCGCGACGCGTCAGCGTCGCCAAGGGCAGGCCCGAACCGCGACGCGTCAGCGTCGCCGGCAACTCGCGAGGAACGAGCGGCCCCACTCTCCTCAATTCGGTCACCAACGCGATAGCGTTGGCCTCCGTGACGGGTTATAACGACGATCTTCGCCTCGCGCACGTCATGGCCGACGCGGCCGACGATCTGACCATGCGTCGGTTCAAGGCCCTGGACCTGCGGGTGGAGAACAAGCCTGACCTCACACCGGTGAGCGATGCCGACCAGGCGACCGAGCAGGCGATCCGCGCGACCCTTGGCCGGGCCCGTCCTCGCGACACCATCATCGGCGAGGAGTTCGGCAAGAGCGGCTACGGCGAGCGCTCGTGGATCATCGACCCGATCGACGGCACCAAGAACTACGTGCGCGGAGTGCCCGTCTGGGCCACGCTCATCGCCCTGGTGGACCAGGGCCGCGTCGTTGTGGGCCTGGTCTCGGCCCCCGCGCTCGGCCGCCGCTGGTGGGCCGCCCGCGACGGCGGCGCCTGGGCCGGCAAGAGCCTCACCAAGGCCACGCGCTGCCAGGTCTCCTCCGTCGCCTACCTGGAGGACGCGTCGTTCTCCTACTCCAGCCTCGGTGGCTGGGAGGAGGCCGGGAAGCTCGACGCGTTCCTCGACCTGAACCGTTCCGTCTGGCGCAGCCGCGCCTACGGTGACTTCTGGTCACACATGATGGTCGCCGAGGGGGCGGTCGACGTGTCGGCGGAGCCTGAACTCTCCCCCTGGGACATCGCGGCGCTGACCGTGATCATCGAGGAGGCGGGCGGCATCTGGACCGACCTGTCGGGTGTCCCCGACATCGACGGCGGCAGCCTGCTGTGCAGCAACGGCCCCCTGCACACCAAGGTCCTCGAGCGCCTCGGCAGCGGGCCGCTCACCTTCCCCGTTTAGTCCCTTTCCGGGCGCCGTACGGCCTTCCGCGCACACCCGGGTACTCGCCGTACCCGTTGGCCCATCCCGGACCGTGTCCGTTCACCTTCCCCGGGATGTCGGGAGGGTGAACGGATCACCAGATCCGCGAGTACCGAGGCCGGGAGCGAGGGCGATCCGGCGCCCCTTCCCCGCCCACCAGGTCATATTTCCGGCAAAACCTTCCAAGGCGCAGCCCAAGGGCCCTACGCGGGTGCAAGCCAGGACGAAAATCCTGCCAAAGCCCAGGTATTCACATCCGTGGGTTCACCTCTTCCGGTGCCGGTCACGGCTCGTTTCACTTCCGTTCACTTTGCCCCAGTTTCATCGAAGACATCGAGAACGGATCTCACTACGGAGAAGGAACATACCGTGACCAGTGGACAGCGCCGCCTCAGCGCGGTGGCGACGGCCGCGCTCGTCGTTTCGCTCGCGGCCGCATGCGGTGGCGACGCCAAGCCCAGCAGTGACGGAAGCACCTCGTCCGCCGCCCCAGCCACCGAGGCGGGCGCGGCTCTGAGCGGCGAAGTCAAGATCGACGGTTCCAGCACCGTGGCTCCCCTCACCCAGGCCGCCTCCGAGCTCTTCGGCGAGGAGCAGCCGCAGGTGAAGGTGCCGGTCGGCACCTCGGGCACCGGCGGCGGCTTTGAGAAGTTCTGCGCCGGTGAGACCGACATCTCGAACGCCTCCCGCGCCATCAAGGACGAGGAGAAGGCGGCCTGCGAGGCGAAGGGCATCACGTTCACCGAACTCACGGTGGCGACCGACGCGCTGACCGTCGTGGTTCCCAAGGAGAACGACTGGGCCACCTGCCTCACCACCGACCAGCTCAAGAAGATCTGGGAGCCGGCGGCCGAGGGCAAGATCAAGACCTGGAAGGACGTCGACGCCAAGTTCCCCGCAGAGGCGCTGAAGCTCTACGGCCCCGGCACCGACTCCGGCACCTTCGACTACTTCACCGACGAGATCAACGGTGAGGAGGGTGCCAGCCGCAAGGACTACAGCCCGAGCGAGAACGACAACGACATCGTCACCGGTGTCTCGGGTGCCAAGGGTGGTCTGGGCTACTTCGGCTTCACCTACTTCGAGGAGAACGCCGACAAGCTGAAGGCCGTGGAGATCGACTCGGGCAGCGGTTGCGTGGCCCCGAGCGTCGAGGCGGCCCAGGGTGGCAAGTACACCCCGCTCTCCCGCCCGCTGTTCATCTACCCCTCCACCGCCGCGGCGAAGCGGCCCGAGGTCGCGGCCTTCCTCGACTACTACGCGTCCAACATCAACGCGATCGCCAAGGACGCCAAGTTCGTCCCGCTGAACGCCGAGCAGGAGGCCAAGCTCAAGGCTGACATCACGTCGCTGAAGAGCGCCGGCTGATGTCGGCACAGCACCGCACGACCGTTCCAGGGACCCAGGGGTCCCTGGCGCGGTCGCGCCCGCGTTACGGCGAGTTCCTGGTCAAGGCCGTTCTCCTGACCGCCGCCATGGTGTCGGTGGCGACCACGATCGGCATCGTCATCGCACTCCTCGAACCGACCGTCGAGTTCTTCGCCACGGTGAGCATCGGCGAGTTCTTCGGGTCCACCGACTGGGGACCGCTGTTCAACCCGCCGGCGTTCGGTGTCTGGCCGCTCATCGTCGCGACCGTGGAGATCACCCTCATCGCCGTCGTGGTCGCCGTGCCGCTAGGTCTGGCCGCGGCGATCTACCTGTCGGAGTACGCCTCCCGCAGGACTCGCAAGATCTTCAAGCCGGTGCTGGAGGTTCTCGCGGGCGTTCCGACGGTGGTCTTCGGCTTCTTCGCCCTCACCTTCGTCACACCGCTGCTCAGGTACCTCTTCCCCTTCCTGGACCTGGAGGCCAAGAACGCGCTCGCCGCCGGCCTCCTGGTCGGCGTGATGATCATTCCGATCGTCGCGTCGCTGTCGGAGGACTCGATGGCCGCGGTGCCGAACGGCCTGCGCGAGGGCTCGTACGCCCTCGGCGCGTCCAAGATGCTCACCTCGGTGCGCGTTGTCGTCCCCGCCGCGTTCTCCGGCATCGTCGCCGCCATCATCCTGGCGATCTCCCGGGCCGCGGGCGAGACGATGATCGTCGCGATCGCGGGCGGCTTCAAGTCCGTCTTCACGCTCTACCCGGGCAATGAGATGTCCACGATGGCGGCCTTCATCGCCCAGGCCGGCTCCGGCGACGCCTCGGTCGGCTCGATCGCCTACAAGACCATCTTCGCGGTGGGTTCCCTGCTTTTCGTGATCACCTTCGCGATGAACTACCTCAGCGCCCGCATGGTCCAGAAGTATCGCGAGGTCTACGACTGATGGCCATCCTCTCCACCCCGCGTTCGGCCGTGCAACTGGCGAGCAAGGGACGTCCGCTCAAGGAGCACCTCTTCCGCATCGCGCTGATGGCCAGTCTCGCGATCGCTCTGGCGTTCCTGGCCATGCTGCTGCTCTACGTCGTCGAGAAGGGCTGGCCGCGGCTCAACTCGATGCTCTGGGAGAACCAGCCCTCGATCCGCCGCCCGGAGACCTCGGGCATTCAGTCGGGCATCCTGGGCACTTTGTGGATCATCGCGCTGACCGCGGTCATGGCCCTGCCCACCGGGATCCTCGCGGCGATCTACCTTGAGGAGTACGCCGACAAGACCAAGTGGTACAACAGGCTGATCGAGCTGAACATCTCCAACCTGGCGGCCGTTCCCTCGATCGTCTACGGCATCCTCGGCCTGGGCATCATCGCCCGCTGGCTGCAGTTCGGCTTCACGGTCATGACCGGCGCGGTCACCATCTCGCTGCTCGTACTGCCCATCGTCATCATCTCCGCGCGTGAGGCCATCCGCGCGGTGCCCCCGTCCATTCGCGAGGGCTCGCTGGCACTGGGCGCGACCCAGTGGCAGACCATCTACCGCCAGGTGCTCCCGGCGTCGATCCCAGGCATCGCGACGGGCTCGATCCTGGCCCTCTCCCGTGCGATCGGCGAGGCGGCCCCGTTCCTGATGCTCGGCGCCGCGACGCTGGTCCGGTTCAACCCCGAGGGCGTCTGGAGCAGTTTCACCGTCCTGCCGTTGCAGATCTACAGCTTCATCAGCCGGCCCCAGGAGGAGTTCAGCGTCCTCGCCTCCGCGGCGATCGTGATCCTGCTGGCGATCCTGCTCCTGATGAACTCGGTCGCCATCTGGCTCCGTAACCGCTACCAGAAGCGCTGGTGAGGTAAGAAATGTCCGAGATTGGAATTTCCGTGCCGAATGTGAACGTGCGCGGCCCCGAAGTCCCCCGTACCATCGAGGCCCTCGACCCGGTCTTCACCGTCTCCAACCTCAGCGTCTTCTACGGTGACTACGAGGCGGTACGCGGGGTCGACATGACCATCGGCAACCGTGAGATCACGGCCATGATCGGCCCGTCCGGCTGCGGCAAGAGCACGGTGCTCCGCTGCTTCAACCGGATGAACGACCTGATCCCCGGCGCCCGCGCGGTCGGCGAGATCCTGTACCACGACGAGAACCTGTACGGCGACCACGTGGACCCGATCGAGGTCCGCCGCCGGATCGGCATGGTCTTCCAGAAGCCGAACCCCTTCCCCAAATCGATCTACGACAACATCGCCTACGGTCCCCGGGTCAACGGGATCAAGGGCAACATGGACGAGATCGTCGAGGAGGCGCTGACCAAGGCGGCGCTCTGGGACGAGGTCAAGGACAAGATCAAGCAGAACGCGCTCTCCCTGTCCGGCGGGCAGCAGCAGCGCCTGTGCATCGCCAGGGCGATCGCGGTGAAGCCCGACGTCATCCTGATGGACGAGCCCTGCTCGGCCCTGGACCCGATCGCGACCACCAAGATCGAAGACCTGATGCAGGAGCTGACGCGCGACTACACGATCGTCATCGTCACCCACAACATGCAGCAGGCCGCCCGTGTCTCCGACCGTACCGCCTTCTTCACCGCCGAGGTCGACGGAGCCGGCGTGCGGCACGGCCGCCTGGTGGAGTTCGACGAGACCAGCCGCATCTTCACCAACCCCACTGACAAGCGGACCGAGGATTACATCACCGGTCGCTTCGGCTGACCCACATTGGAGGATCCGGGTGCTCCAGCCGCAGACGGCACCAGAAGTGGAAGGGGACAGACGGACGGCACCCATACTGCTGGTGGCCGATCCGGAAGCGGCCATGGTCCATGACCTGTCCGCGGCCCTGGAACGCGAAGGGGTGCGGGTCACGGGCGTCACCGACGGCGCCCAGGCTCTCCTGCAGGCCGGGGCGCTACGGCCCGACGTCGTTCTCGTCAGCGCCTCACTGCCGATCCTGGGGGCTGTGGAGTTCGTCCGCGCGGTACGGCTGACGCGGGCGATCCCCGTCCTGCTGGGCGTGGGCGAGGGACACGCCCAGCAGGCCGTCCAGGCGCTGGCCGCCGGGGCCACCGCGTGCGTGGCCCGCCCCTACCGGGTGCCCGAGCTGCTGCCCCTGGTCCACGCCGCGTTCACCGGCGAGCCCGGGGCCCGCCGGGTGCTCGTGGTCGGCAAGGTGGAACTCGACGTCAACGCCTACCAGGTCACGGTCGGCGGCCGGATCGTCCACCTGCCGCTGCGCGAGTTCGAGCTGCTGCACTACCTGATGCGTAACGCGCACCGCACCGTGACGCGGGAGCAGATCATGAGGCATGTCTGGAACTCCACGGACACCGCCTCGACCAACACCATCGCGGTACACGTCAAGCGTCTCCGCGCGCGTCTGGGCGATACCGACGACCAGCTGATCCAGACCGTGCGCGGAGTGGGCTACCGGCTGGTCGACAGGACCCCTTAGCGGATACCCGCCGCTCAGTTCGCGTCCGGCTCGCAGCCGTGTTCACCCCTGAAGGCTTCCATGACGCGTGCGGCCACGCCCTCGACCTTGGCGATGCCGGCACTCATGCTTGGACTGTCCTCGGTGAGGACGGCCACCGCGTAGTCGTGCCCGTGCCCGCGGATCAGTCCGGCGCTGACGACCACCCAGCGCCCGTTCGACGCGTGCCGCAGCCAGCCGTTCTTCAGCGACACCTGGTCGTTCTCGCACGCCCCCGCACTGATCCCCCACTTCTGGCCGGGGGTCACCCGCTCCATCAGCCCGAGCACCCGCCGGCGTTCCGCGGGGGCCAGCGGGCTCCTGCCCGTGGCCAGCGCCCTGACCAGCCGTACCTGGTCCTCGGCCGTGCTCCGCGTGGCGTCCCAGCAGTTCGGGGCCGCACACCGCCCGCCGGGGGTGTAGGTGCGCTTGAGGCCGAGCCTGCGGTTCGCACTGGCCAGCCCCTGCTCCAGGCCGATCCGCTCGTACAGCCGGTCGGCCGCTCCATCGTCGCCGAAGCGGATCATGTGCCTCGCGTCGGACCTCGCCTGATCGCCGAGCTCGCGCCACCGTGTGTCGAGCAGCAGTGCCGTCAGGATGCTCACCTTGGAGATGCTGGCCGTCGGCAGTTGGAGGGCACGGTGGTAGCGGTAGCGCCGGCCCGTGGTCAGGTCGCGCACCGAGACCGCGGTCCGGCCACCGCCGTACCTGACGAGAAGGCCGTCGAGAGTGCGCGTGAGCTTCCCGGGGAGGATCCTCGGCGAGCCGGCGAGCACCGTCCGCCCCGGGATCCCGAGCGCCATGGTGCCGGGGAAGGTGGGCGCGGGAACCGCTGCCAGGAACGGTGCCGGAGGAGGAGGCACCGATGCCGGTGCCGCCTGCCGCGTCGGGGAGGAGATGCTCACCGGCGTCAGGCCCTGGCAGGTGCTACAGGCGGTGACCTGCGCGGTGACCAGCAGGACAGCCGCCGCGACCACCCGGTGCCTGGCTCTCATCATCCACCCCAACCGTCTCCCCCATTACGTGACGATCGGGATATATCCCACAACAGGCACTAAGAAGATGATGAAGCGAAATCTAGCCAGAAAAAGGACTTACGCCTTGGGATGTCGCGCCGAACCTGCACCTACCCTTGGGAAACCTCGGCGATTAGCCGGGCGATGCTCTCGTCGTCGCAGGTCGCCCAGAACTCGCCGACGACGTCTTCGAGGTGCTTCAGCGACTCGGCCCGGAAGAGAACATCCTGATATTTCGTGATGTCGTAGTGCGTGGTGCCCATGACGGCGACGTCCAGCGGCCGGATGTCCATGCCCCGGAACTCTTCGATCTCCCCATAGGAGGACAGGATGCCCGCCCCGTACGCCCGCAGCTCACCCTGGTCCGTCATGACGCCGAACTCCATCGTGAACCAGAAGACCTTCGAGACGAACTCCAGCGCCTCGGAGCTCTCGACTCTCCGCGCCGCTTCCCCGGCCAGCCGGTAGAGCCGCGAGTAGCGGTCGGAGGCCAGTGCGTTGGCGTGCCCGATCACCTCGTGGATCACGTCGGGCTCCGGCGTGTACAGCGGCGTGGAGTGGTGCCGGATGTACTGCGTGGAGTGGAAGAGCCCATCCGCCAGAACACCGTAGAAATCTCTGAGCGGCACCAGCCCCGCGGCCGGGATGTAGCGGAACCCGGTCAGTGGCTCCAGCAGATCGCCGACCTCCTGCAGCTGCGGGATGCGCTCGGCGGGCAGTCCGAGCCGCTCGGTCGCGGCCAGATACTCGACGGTGGCGTATTTGTGGTGCTTCAGGCTGAGTTCCCGGCTGACCAGTGCCCACACCTCGTGCTCCTGGGCGGTGTACTCGGCCGTCGGGATCGGCGTACCCGGCACGTACCCCATAGCGAGGGCCGCGATCGCGTTGCGGCGCGCACGGTAGACCGGATCGGCGAAACCTGGATGACCGGCGCCGAGGTGGACCTCGATCGTGCCGTCGTCACGGGTCGCCACCGGCGCGAAGTACTGCGCTTCTTCGAACATGTATGAAATGACAGCAATTCCTGGAAACATTGACAAGAGCGGCCAGTTTTACTGGGCGATCCGCACAGAACTGTACGGTCATACCGCACTTACGCTGGTCGAATCGCCCAGTCTGCTGCCATCCTGTTGAGATGTCTATCGACGAGTTGGACGGCCGCCTCCTGGTCACCATGCGCGCCAACCCGCGCATCGGCCTGACCGAGCTGGCCCGCCTGCTCGGCGTGGCCCGGGGCACCGTTCAGGCCCGCGTCGAGAAACTGACCAACCGCGGCGTCATCGCCGACTTCGGCCCCACGGTCACCCCCGAGGGTGCCGGGTACCCGATCCTGGCCTTCGTCTCGCTACAAATCGCCCAGGGCCGCCTGGACGAGGCTGTACGGGCGCTGGAGCCCCTCCCCGAGATCCTGGAGGTCTACGGCACCAGCGGCCAGGCCGACCTGCTCTGCCGCGTGGTGGCCCGCAGCACCCCCGACCTCCAGGAGATCATCGCCCGCATTCTGGCCTCCCCCGCCGTCCAGCGGACCGACACCACGATCGCCCTCTCCGTCCAGGTCCCCTACCGGATCGAGCCCCTGCTCCGCGCCGCAGCCGAGGCCTGAACCGCGGCCGGATGCCGGCACCGGTCATCGACGGTCCGCGGACGCCCTGAGGCCGTCGAAGACGATGGCGAGCGTACGACGCTGGAGGTCGCGATCCCACCCAGCGTGAAGCGCTCCCTGGCAGATACCGGTGAGCAGCGCGATCACCTCGTCCGGCCGGACCCCCTCGCGGACCGTGCCGGCTTCCTGGGAACGGACCAGGAGCGTCGCGATCCCCTCGTGCAGCATCTGAACCGAGCTCGCGACCTGGAGATCGATCCCCGTCTCGGCGAGAAGCCCCACGACCGTCCTCTTCTGCGCCGCCTGTTCGACCATGCGGGCGACGAAGGTGAACAGCGCCTCGCCGGGTGCGTCGTCGGCCGCGAGAGCGGCCATATCCCGATCCAACCTGCCCAGGAGATCCTTCATGATGGCCTGCAGGAGTTCCTGCTTGGTCGGAAAGTGCTTGAAGACCGTACCGATGGCCACTCCAGCGCGGGCGGCGACCTCCTCCGTCGACGCCGACGGCCCCTTCTCCGCGAAGACCGCCTCGGCCGCGGCGAGAATCCGTTCCCGGTTACGCCGGGCGTCCGCGCGCATCGGCCTGGCACCGCCCGGCGAGGGCTTCGAGGACGTCATCCCAGCCGGCCTTCCCCGATCCTGGACGCCGAATACGGCATTGACAAAGTGAGTCTCCACTCATAATCATAAAGATGAGTCACCACTCATCTTAACTTCCATCAACGAGGAAACCATCATGCCTGAGACCACCATCACTCCCGGCCCTCGCGACATCTTCGAGCGCATGCGGCGGCACTGGCTTGAGAACCCCGGCGGCATCGGGGGCGAGCTGGCCGAGGACGCCGTCATCGAGATTCCCTTCGCCCCTTCCGGCAGGACCCGGCGCTATGAGGGGCGGGAGGCGTTTCTTCACTTCGCCGGCCCCGAACAGGCCGCCTTCGTTCGGGAGTTCCGCTTCGACGAGGTTCGCGATGTGGTCATCCACGAAACCACCGACCCCGAGGTCATCGTCGTCGAGTACGAGCTCGCCGGCACCGTCATCGCCACCGGCCACCAGGCCGCCTCCGCCTTCGTCGGGATTCTCCGGGCACGGGACGGGAAGATCGTTCATTGGCGTGAGTACCAGAACACGCTGGCAATGATCGAGGTGCTCGGGCCCATGAGCGGAGCCGAGAACCTTCGATAGACAGGGCCACGGGACACCGGTACCGGAGAACACGAAGGCCCCCACCGCATGGTGAGGCCCCGGGAACGAAATTCCCCGGAAAACACGAAGGCCCCCACCGAAAGGTGAGGGCCTTCATATGAAAGATTGTCCGGCGGCGACCTACTCTCCCACACCGTCCCCGGTGCAGTACCATCGG
>NZ_JBFAQY010000048.1:0-38802 GCF_040678965.1 Streptosporangium sp. NPDC049248 | reverse complement strand
AGCCGCCACAGATCCTCCGGAGAGGAGACCCCACCCGGATAACGACACGCCATCCCCACGATCACGACCGGATCATCGGCCACCGACCGCACCACGGGCAGATCCGCGACCTGCTCGGAGTCCACCGAGCCGAACAGCTCCCCGTAAAGGAATTCCGCCACGCTGTACGAGGTCGGGTAGTCGAAGACCAGTGTCGCGGGCAACGACAACCCCGTCGCCGCGGCCAGCTGGTTGCGCAACTCCACCGCGGCCAGCGAATCCAGTCCCATCTTGCTGAAGGCCCGATCGGGCTCCACCGCGTCTCCCGACGCGTGACCCAGCACCACCGCCACCTGCCGCCGTACCAGCTCTTCCAGCGCCCGCTCGCGCTCGCCCACGTCCAGGCCGGTCAGCCGCCGCCGCAGCCCGCCTTCTCCGCCGCCGCCGGCGGCCGCCCGGACCGGCCGCCTCGCCGGTACCAACCCTCGCAGCAACGCCGGCACCTCGCCGCCGCGGCCCCGCAACACCTCCACGTCCACCCGCAGCGGCACCGTCATCGCCGCATCCGTCCGTACGCTCACGTCGAACAGCCGCAGCCCCTCGGCGGCGGACAGGGCCGGCAACCCGAGCCGGGCCAGCCGGTCCCGGTCGGCGTCGGACAGCTCGGAGCTCATTCCGGTGGCCACATCCCACAGCCCGTACGCCAGCGACGTCGCCACCAGCCCCCGCGACCGCCGATAGGCCGCCAGCGCGTTCAGGAACACGTTGGCCGCCGCGTAGTTGCCCTGTCCCGCCGCCAGGACCAGCCCACCGGCCGAGGACACCAGCACGAACATCGCCAGCGGCAGCTCCCTGGTCAGCTCGTGCAGGTGCCAGGCCGCATCCGCCTTCGGTCGCAGCACCGTGTCCAGCCGGCTCCGCGACAACGCCTCCACCACACCGTTGTCCGACGCTCCCGCCGCGTGCACCACGCCCACCAGCGGGGCCGAATCAGGAATCGACCCCACGACCTGTGCCAGCGCGTCCCGATCCCCGACATCGCACGCCGTCACGCGAACCTCCGCCCCCAGCGCCGTCAGCTCCGCCACCAGCGTCCCGGCCCCCTCGGCCGACGGTCCCCGCCGGCTCACCAGCAGCAAGGAACGCACGTCGTGGTCGGTCACCAGACGGCGAGCCAGCAACGCCCCCAACCCGCTCGTACCACCCGTCACCAGCACCGTCCCCGCCGCCAGCCCGACGGAGCCCTCGGGCTGCTCGACAGAGTCCAGAACGGACCGCTCCGGCTGGGCCGTTCTGACCAGCCGGGGCGCCAGGAACGTCCCCGAGCGCAGCGCCGTCTCCGGTTCGCCGGAGGCCACCGCCGCCCGGACCGCCGCGTCCCGTTCCTGGCCCTCCTCCAGATCCAGCAGCACGAACCGGCCGGGATGCTCGGCCTGCGCCGCCCGCACCAACCCCCATACCGGCGCGACCGCCACATCCACGTCCGCACCCGCCTCCACCGACACCGCACCCCTGGTCACCACGACCAGAGGTGCCGCCCCCGGGCCCTCCCGCTCCAGCCACGCCTGCAGCGCCTCAAGCACGCCGCCGGCCACCGAGCGCACCACATCCGGCGTCTCTCCGGCCGGCGGTGTCGTGCAGTCCACCACCGCAACCGAATCGGCGGCATCGACAGCCGTGTCAGGTGACCGGCCGGCGGCGAGCGCGGACCACTCCGTCACCCGTGCCGCACCGGCCACGGGCGTCTCGATCGGGTTCCACTCCACCAGGAACAGGGACTGCTCCCCTGCCGCACCCAGTTGCTCCGCCGACACCGGACGCCCCACCATCGACCCCGCCGACAGCACCGGACGGCCGTTCTCATCTGCCACGTCCAAGGTCAACGTGTGCTCGCCCGAATGCCGCACCCGTACCCGCAGCGTCGAGGCACCCGCCGCGTGCAGCACCACCTGCCGCCACACGAACGGCAACACCGCCCGGCCGCCGCTCGCCACGCCCGACGGGTCGATCAGTGACACGTGCATCGCCGCGTCCAGCAGGGCCGGGTGCATCCCGAACCGCCCGGCCTCGGTGGCCGCCCGCTCACCCAGTACGACCTCGGCGAACAGCTCCTCCCCTCGGCGCCACGCCGCGCGCAACGCCTGAAACGCCGGTCCGTAGCCATAACCGATCCCGGCCAGCCGTTCGTAGGCCCCTGTCATGTCCACCTCGGCCGCTCCCGCCGGCGGCCACTGCGTCAGATCGAACTCCGGCTCCACCGTCCGCTCCGCCAGCACTCCCTGAGCGTGCAGCGTCCAGTCGCCGCCATCTGGCTCGTCCGCCCGGGAATACACCCGGACCGCGCGCCTGCCGGTCTCGCCGGGGCCGTCGACCACCACCTGGATCCGCACCCCGCCGGTCTCGGGCAGTACCAGCGGCGCCTGCAGTGCCAGCTCCTCCAGCACCGCGCAGCCGACCTCGTCGCCCGCGCGGACCACCAGCTCCACGAATCCCGTCCCGGGCAGCAGTACCCGTCCCAGCACCTCGTGGTCGCAGATCCACGGATGGGTCGACGCCGACAGCCGTCCGGTCAGGATCACCCCGTCCGACTCCGGCGACACCATCACCGCTCCCAGCAGCGGGTGGAGCGCCGTCTCAAGCCCCAGGCCTCGCGCGTCCCCGCCGCGCCGGCCGCTCGGCCAGAATCGTTCCTTCTGGAAGGCGTACGTGGGCAGTTCCACCTGGCGGGCGCCGGGGAAGACCGCCCGCCAGTCGATCGGCACCCCGTGGACGTGCAGCCTGGCCAGCGCCGTCATGATCGCCGTCTGCTCGTCCTGGTCCCCGCGCAGTACCGGCACCAGCGCCGCGTCCGCGACGGGCCGATCCGGGTCGGCGGCGAGGGTGTCGGCCGCCATCGCGGTCAACACCCCCTCGGGGCCGAGCTCCAGGTAGGCCCGCACCCCCTGGGCGTGCAGCGTCCGGACGGCGCCGGCGAACCGGACCACACCTCGGACCTGGTCCACCCAGTAGTCCGGCGAGCACAACCGCTCGGCCGTGGCCGCCTCACCGGTCAGCGTGGACACCACCGGGATCTGCGGCGCACCGTAGGTCAACGTCCGGGCCAGCGTGCGGAAGTCCTCCAGCATCGGATCCATCAGCGGCGAATGGAACGCGTGCGACACCCGCAACCGCTTCGTCCTGACCCCCCGCTCCTCCAAAGCGGCAGCGACCTCAAGAACCGCCTCCTCCACCCCGGAGATCACCACCGAGGACGGGCCGTTCACCGCCGCGACCGACACCTCGTCCTCACGCCCGGCCAGCAACGACTCGATGTCCTCCTCTGCGGCCCGCACCGACACCATCGCCCCACCGGACGGCAACGCCTGCATCAACCGCGCCCGGCCCGCCACCAGCGCACACGCGTCGGCCAGCGACAGCACCCCCGCCACATGGGCGGCGGTGATCTCCCCGACCGAGTGGCCGGCCAGCACCTCCGGCCGCACCCCCCACGAGGACACCAGGCGGAACAGGGCGGTCTCCACCGCGAACAGCGCGGGCTGCGCCCACCCGGTCCGATCCAGCAGCTCCGCCTCCGCCGACCCCGGCTCGGCGAACAGCACCTCGCGCAACGACCCGTCCAGCAGCGGGTCCAGCTCCGCGACCACCTCGTCCAACGCCGCCGCGAACACCGGGAACCGCGCATACAACTCCCGGCCCATCCCCGCCCGCTGACTCCCCTGACCGGTGAACAAGAACGCCGGCTTGGCCGCACCCCGGGTCGGACCGGTCACCACACCTGCGGCCGGGACCCCCTCCGCCAGCGCGGCCAGACCTCGCATCAACTCGGCACGCTCAACCCCCACCACCGCCGCCCGATGCTCGAACACCGAACGAGCCGTCGCCAGCGACACCCCCAGCTCGGCCGATCCCACCCCGGGGAGGCTCTCCACATGCGACAGCAACCGGGCCGCCTGCGCCCGCAACGCCTCCTCGGAACGTGCGGACACCACCCATGGAACGGCCCCTGCCCCGCTCTCGCCGCCATCCGCGGGCGCCGCCTGCTCCACCTGCTCCAGCAGCACGTGCGCGTTGGTACCGCTGATCCCGAACGACGACACCGCGGCCCGGCGCGGGCGCCCGGACTCCGGCCACGATCGTGCCTCGGTCACCAGCTCGACCGCGCCCTCGCTCCAGTCCACGTGCGAGGACGGCTCGTCCACGTGCAACGTGCGCGGCACCACGCCCTCGCGCATCGCCATGACCATCTTGATCACACCCGCCACACCCGCCGCGGCCTGGGTGTGACCGATGTTCGACTTGATCGACCCCAGCAGCACGGGCCGATCCTCCGGCCGGTCCTGACCGTAGGTCGCCAGCAACGCCTGCGCCTCGATCGGGTCGCCCAGCGTCGTCCCGGTCCCGTGCGCCTCCACCACGTCGACATCGGCGAAGGACAATCCCGCGCCGGCCAGGGCCTGCCGGATCACCCGCTGCTGTGAAGGGCCGTTGGGCGCCGTCAGACCATTCGACGCCCCGTCCTGGTTGACAGCCGAGCCGCGCACGACCGCGAGAACTCGATGACCGTTGCGCCGCGCGTCGGAGAGGCGTTCCAGCACCAGCACTCCGACGCCCTCCGACCAGCCGACGCCGTCAGCGGAATCGGAGAACGCCCTGCACCGTCCGTCAGAGCTCAGACCGCCCTGGCGGGAGAAGTCGATGAAGGTGTTCGGGGTGGACATCACGGTCACGCCACCGGCCAGCGCCAGGGAGCACTCGCCCGAGCGCAGCGCCTGCGCCGCCATGTGCAGCGCCACCAGCGACGACGAGCACGCGGTGTCCACCGTCACCGCCGGACCCTCCAGGCCCAGCGTGTACGACACCCGCCCGGAGGTCACGCTGCCCGTGGTCCCGTTGACCACGATCCCCCGCAGCTCGTCCGGTGCCCCGTCGCCCGTTGACGGGTAGTCGTGGTACATCAGCCCGGCGAAGACACCCGTCGGACTTCCCTTCAGGGTGAGCGGGTCGATGCCGGCCCGTTCGACGGCCTCCCAGGAGGTCTCCAGCAGCAGCCGCTGCTGGACGTCGGTCGCCAGCGCCTCTCGCGGCGAGATCCCGAAGAACCGCGCGTCGAACTCGGCGGCGTCGTGCAGGAATCCGCCCGCGCGGGCGAAGGACGCGTCCGGAAGCTCCCAGCCTCGGTCGGCCGGGAAGTCCGAGATGGCGTCCCTGCCCTCGGTGACCAGCTCCCAGAGCTGTTCCGGAGAGGTGACGCCGCCCGGATACCGGCAGGCCATGCCGACGATGACGATCGGGTCCCCGGTGACCGGGGCCGTGACGGGGGCCGTGACGGGGGCGGGCGGCGCGGAGACCGCGTCGACGTCGTCGAGTCGCTCCCGGATGAAGCCGGTCACCGCCGCCGGGGTGGGCCGGTCGAACACCAGCGTGGCGGGCAGTCGGATACCGGTCGCCTCGATCAGCCGGTTGCGCAGTTCCACGGAGGTGAGGGAGTCGAGGCCGAGGTCCTGGAAGGTCAGGTCCGGCGAGATCGCGTTCGCCGAGGCATGTCCCAGCACGGCGGCCACCTGCCCGAGCACCAGCGTGGACACGGCCTCGGCGAGTGCCTCTCCCGACAGGGCACCGAGTGCGTCGGAGGTGGCGGACGCGACAGCCGCCTGCCGCATGGAGGCGGGCACCAGGGCGCGGAAGACGGCCGGGACGTGGCTCCGCGCCCGGAGTGCGGCCCGGTCCAGCCGCGCCGCCACCACCACCGGCTCGGGGCTCGCCATCGCGGCGTCGAACCAGGCGAGTCCCTGCTCGCCGGTCAGGGGGCGCAGCCCGACCCGGGCCATGCGCCGCAGGTCCGTCTCGGTGAGGGCGGCGGTCATCCCGGTGTCCTGCGGCCACGGCCCCCAGCCGATCGACAGGCCCGCCAGCCCCTGAGTGGCACGCTGCCGTACGAGGGCGTCGAGGAACGCGTTGGCCGCGGTGTAGCTCGCCTGTCCGCCGTTGCCGAGCGTCCCGAACACCGAGGAGAACACCACGAACGCGGCCAGATCGAGGTCGCGGGTGAGCTCGTGCAGGTGCCAGGCGCCGTCCGCCTTCGGCCGCAGCACGGTGTCGATCCGCTCGGGCGTCAGTGCCCCGACCAGTCCGTCGTCGAGCACGCCGGCGGCGTGCACCACCCCGGTGAGCGGGTGCTCCGGTGGGATTCCGGCGATCAGCCCGGCCAGGGCGTCGCGGTCGGACACGTCACAGGCGACGGCCGTGACCTCGGCCCCCTCGGCGGTCAGCTCCGCCACCAGTTCCGCGGCGCCCTCGGTGTCCGGGCCGCGCCGGCCGGCCAGCGTCAGGTGACGTACGCCGTGCTCGGTCACCAGGTGGCGGGCGACGAGCGCGCCCAGTCCGCTCAGGCCTCCGGTGACGAGCACGGTGCCGTCGGTGTCCCGGAAGGTCTCCGGGGTCGGCGAGGTGACGTCACCGTCGACCCCGATGAGCCGGGGCACCCGGAGCAGGCCGTCGCGTACCGCGATCTGCGGCTCGGCGGAATCGACCGCCGCGACCAGCGTCTCGCCGGTCACCCGCTCGGCGTCGAGGTCCAGCAGGACGAACCGCTCCGGATCCTCCAACTGCGCCGAGCGGACCAGGCCCCAGACCGCCGCCGCGACGGGGTCGGGAGCGGTATCGGCATCGGTGGCCACCGCTCCACGGGTCACGAAGATCACAGGAGTGTCGGCGTGCTCGTCGCGCCGGTTCTCCCGCAGCCGGGCCAGGACCGCCGAGGTCACCGACCGCACGGCGGCCGGCACGTCGTCCCCCGCCGGGGACGGGACCTCGACGAGCGTCACGTCCGCGGCCGGGTCCGGCTCACCCGCGAGGTCCACCGCCTGCCCGGCCGCGCGCAGGGCGGCGACGAGACCCCAATCGTCGGAGCCGAGCACCGACCAGCGCCTGGCCGGGCGCTCCTCGCTCTCGGATTCCGGCGCGAGCGGCCAGTCCAGTCGCAACAGCGGTCCGCCGCCGGTGCGCACCGCGCGCCGCGGATCGTTCGGCCGGAGCGCGAGGGAGCGCACCGAGGCGACCACGCCGCCCTCGGCATCGGCCACGACCAGCGTGATCGCGTCCGTACCGGCCCCGCTCATCCGGACCCGGAGCGTCGAGGCGCCGGACGCGTGCAGGGCCACCCCGGTCCAGGAGAACGGCAGCAGCCCGCCGCCCGCCTCGTCGAGCCCGGCGAGGGACGCCACGTGCAGCGCGGCGTCGAGCAGGGCCGGGTGCAGTCCGTACGAGACCGCGTCGGCCGCCAGGCCCTCGGGCAGGGCGACCTCGGCGAACACCTCCCGGTCGGTATGCCAGACGGCGCGCACCCCCTGGAACGCGGGGCCGTAGGAGAAGCCCGCCTCCGCCCGCCGCTCGTAGAAACCGCCGAGGTCCACCGGGACGGCGTCCGCGCGGGGCCACACGTCCATGCCGGGGTCGGGGACGCGCGGCACGCCAGGGGTGAGCAGCCCGGTGGCATGCCGAACCCAGGGCGCGTCCGGCTCGTCCGCCGGCCGGGAGTACACGCCGATCGTCCGGCCGCCGCCGTCTTCGGCGGCGCTGAGCGCCACCTGCAGTCGCACCTCGCCCCGCTCGGCCAGTACGAGCGGCGCGGTGAGCGTGAGTTCCTCCACCAGGCCGCAGCCGACCTCGGCGGCCGCCCGTACGGCCAGCTCGACGAAGGCCGTGCCGGGGAACAGCACCTGTCCGGCCACCACGTGGTCGGCCAGCCAAGGGTGCGCGGCTGTCGAGACCAGACCGGTGAACAGGAATCCACCGGTGTCGGGCAGTTCAACGGCCGCGCCGAGCAGCGGGTGTCGCGGCCGGTCCAGTCCGGCGGAGGCGACGTCGCCCACGGCCGCGGCGGGTTCGGACCAGTACCGCTCCCGCTGGAACGCGTAGGTCGGCAGGTCCACCCGGTGAACCGCCGTACCGGAGAACAACTCCGGCCACCGCACCGGCGTCCCGTGCACGTACAGCCGGGCGGCCGCCGCCAGTGCCGCGGCCTCCTCGCCACGGTCCTTGCGCAGGATGGGGAAGGCGACCGGTCCCGACAGGTTCTGGTGGACGAGTGCCGACAGCCCACCGTCCGGACCGAGCTCCAGGAACGTCTCCGCCCCCGCCGCCCCGGCGGCGCGGATCGCGTCGGCGAAGCGCACCGGACGCGTGACGTGGTCCACCCAGTACTCCGGCGAGCACAGGTAGGCGGCGTCGACCGGCCCGCCGGTCACGGTGGAGACGATCGGCGTCCCCGGACGCTGGAAGGTCAGCCCTTCGACGATCTCCCGGAACTCCGCCAGCATGGGCTCCATCAGCGGCGAGTGGAACGCGTGGCTCACCCGCAGGCGGACGGTCCTGTCGAAGCGCGCGGCGACTCGCAGGACGGCGTCCTCGGCTCCGGCGATCACGACGGACGACGGACCGTTCACCGCGCCGATGACGACCCCGTCCTCCAGCACCGGCTCGACCTGCGCCTCGCCGGCCTGGACGGACACCATCGCCCCGCCCTCGGGCAGGCGCTGCATCAACCGGCCCCGGGCGGCGACCAGCGTGCAGGCGTCGTCCAGCGACAGCACACCGGCCACGTGGGCGGCGGCGATCTCGCCGATCGAGTGCCCCACCAGGAGATCCGGGGTCACGCCCCAGGACTCGACCAGGCGGAAGAGTGCCACCTCGATCGCGAAGAGCGCCGGCTGGGCGTACTCGGTGCGGTCCAGTGGCGCGGCGTCCGCGCCGAACATCACCTCGATCGGGGACCTCTCCAGCCTGTCGGCCAGTCGTGCGAACACGTCGTCCAGCGCGCGGGCGAAGACCGGGAACCGGACGGCGAGATCGCGGCCCATCCCGATCCGCTGCGCGCCCTGCCCCGCGAACAGCACCGCCAGCGGGCCGGGGGCGCCGGCGACGCCGCGCGCCACCTCGGCCACGCCGTCGCCTCCTGCCAGCAGCACCGCCCGGTGGGCGAATTCCGAGCGGGCCGTCACCAGCGAGTAGCCGATGTCGGCCGGACCCACTCCGCCCCCGGCCACGGAGGACGTCAGCCGATCGATCTGGGCGTCGAGCGCGGCCTCGGTCCTGCCGGAGACCACCCAGGGCACCACGGTGGACGCCCCCGATGTCGTACCGGGTGTCGTACCGGACCCGGAGGGCTCGTCCTGTCCGGACGGCTGCTCGACGATCACGTGCGCGTTGGTGCCGCTGATCCCGAACGACGACACCCCGGCCCGGCGGGGCCGCCCGGTCTCCGGCCACTCGGCGCGCTCGGTCACCAGATCGGCCGCGCCGGCCGACCAGTCCACGTGCGACGTGGGGGCGTTGACGTGCAGGGTTCGCGGCACGATCCCCTGCCGCATGGCCATCACCATCTTGATCACGCCCGCGACCCCCGCGGCCGCCTGGGTGTGACCGATGTTCGACTTGATCGACCCGAGCAGCAGCGGCCGGTCCCGGTCCTGACCGTACGTCGCCAGCAGGGCCCCGAGCTCGATCGGGTCGCCCAGCCTGGTGCCCGTACCGTGCGCCTCCACCACGTCCACGTCCGCGGGGGAGAGCCCGGCGCCGGCCAGGGCCTGCCGGATCACCCGCTGCTGGGAGACGCCGCTGGGAGCGGTCAGGCCGTTGGAGGCGCCGTCGGAGTTGACGGCCGACCCGCGAAGCACGGCGAGCACCCGGTGGCCGTTGCGGCGGGCGTCCGACAGGCGTTCCAGCACGAGCACGCCGACGCCCTCGGCCCATCCCGTGCCGTCGGCGGCGTCGGCGAACGCCTTGCACCGCCCGTCCGGGGAGAGGCCGCCCTGCTTGGCGAACTCCAGGAAGATGCCCGGCGTCGACATGACGGTGACCCCGCCCGCCAGTGCCAGCGAGCACTCCCCCGACCGCAGCCCCTGCGCGGCCAGGTGCAGGCCGACCAGCGACGACGAGCACGCGGTGTCCACCGTGATCGCGGGGCCTTCCAGCCCCAGGGTGTACGCCACCCGGCCGGACAGGACGCTGGGCGAGGTGCCCGTCAGCGTGTAGCCTTCGGCGTCGCCGGACGCCTCGTGCATCCGGACCCCGTAGTCCTGCGCCATCGCGCCGAGATACACACCGGTCCGGGTGCCGTCCAGCGACGACGGCGGGATTCCGGCCCGCTCCACCGCCTCCCAGGTGACCTCCAGCGCCAGCCGCTGCTGCGGGTCCATCGCCAGCGCCTCACGCGGCGAGATCCCGAAGAACGCGGCGTCGAAGTCTCCCGCGTCGTGGAGGAAGCCGCCGGGGTGGTCCGCGGCGAGGTCCCCCATCCGCCAGCCCCGGTCGGCGGGCAGCGCCGACACGGCGTCCACACCGGCGTCGACCAGCCGCCACAGGCTTTCCGGCGAGTCGATCCCGCCCGGATAGCGGCAGGCCATACCGATGATCGCGATGGGCTCGTCGGCCGTCGGAGGAGAGGCCACCGGCTCCGGCGGCAGGGGGCCGGAACCGGTGGCGGCTGTTGACCCCAGGAAGGCGGCGAGTCTGGCCGGCGTGGGGTGATCGAAGAGAGCGGTGGCGGTCAGCGCCGGCCCGTCGGCCGAACCGAGCCGGGCGGTGAGCTCGACGAGCATCGCGGAGTCGAAGCCGAGCTCCTTGAAGGGCAGGCCGAGATCGATCCCATCGGGGTCGTAGGTGCCGAGGACCGCCGCGCACGCGTCGCGGACCAGGTCCAGCGGGTCGCCGGAGCCGGGCCGCCGGCCGGCGTCGGGTCCTTCGTCGTCCGCCGTGACCGGCTCCGGCCGCGGCCTCGCTTCCTGCCGCTGTCGTTCCGGGCCGGGTTCCTCCAGCCAGTGGCGGTCACGCTGGAACGCGTACGTCGGCAGCTCGACCCGGGACCCCGCGGGCAGGAACCTCTCCCAGCCGATCTCCACCCCGTTCACGTGGAGCTCGGCGAGCGAGGTCGTCACCCGGGAGAGCCCGGCGTTGTTCCTCTGGAGGGTGCAGACGGCCATCGCCGGACGGCCGGCGGTCCGCGCGCTCTCCTGGATGCTGCCGACCAGTACCGGGTTCGGGCTCACCTCGATGAAGGGTCCGAAACCGTCGGCAAGCAGCCGCTCGACCGCGCCCTGGAAGTCGACCGGCCTGCGCAGGTTGCGGTACCAGTAGTCACCGTCGAGCTCCGCCGTGTCCAGCGGGGAGCCGGTCACCGTCGAGTAGAAGGAGATCTCCGAGCTGCGTGGCCGGATCGACGCCAGCAGCGGCGCCAGGCGCTCCTCGAGCTGCTCGACCACGGAGGAGTGCGAGGCGTAGTCGATGTTGACCCGGCCCATCCGCACCGTGTCCGCCCACTCGGCCATCATCTCGGCCAGCGCCTCGTTGTCCCCGGACACCACCACGGAGGAGGGGCCGTTCACGGCGCCGACACACAGGCGGCCCGCCCAGCGGGCCAGCCGGTCCTCCACGACCTCCGGTGGGAGCCCGACCGAGACCATGCCGCTCCTGCCGGAGAGGACCTCGGTGATCAGCTTCGATCTGGCGGTCACGAGCCAGGCACCGTCCTCCAGCGACAGCGCGCCCGCGACGCACGCGGCGGCGACCTCCCCCTGCGAGTGGCCCACCACCGCGGCCGGTTCCACACCGTACGACCGCCACAGTGCCGCCAGGGAGACCATGATCGACCACAGCACCGGCTGGATCACGTCGGCGCGTTCCCTGGGGGGGCCACCGGGCTCCCCCCGCACGACGCTGGTCAGCGACCAGTCGACGAACGGCGCCAGCGCCGCCTCGCATTCCGCCATGGCGGCGGCGAACGCCGGCGACGAGTCGAGCAGTTCCACCCCCATCCCGGCCCACTGCGATCCCTGGCCGGGAAAGACGAAGACCTGCCTGCCGGGGTGTCGCCGTACGCCGGTCGGCGGCGTGGTGTCGGGCATGCCACCGAAACCGGGATCGGCGTCGGTCCTGCCGCGTACCAGCCCCGGCGCGGGGCGTCCTTCCGACAGCGCCTCCAGCCCCTGGAGCAGTCGCTCGCGTCCGTCCCCGATGACGACCGCCCGGTGGCGCAGGCCGGCTCGCGTCGTCGCCAACGACCAGGCCACGTCGCCGGTCGTGAGGTCCTCCCGTTCCCTGAGGTGGCGGGCGAGCCGGGCCGCCTGTGCCCGCAGCGCGCTCTCGGTGTGGCCGGACAGCGGCCAGGACACCGGTGACGACGTCTCGGGCCGCTCCTCGACGGTCACCGGGATCGGGTGGACGCGCTCCGGGGCGGAGGTCAGCACGAGGTGGCAGTTGGTGCCGCCGATGCCGAAGGACGAGACGCCCGCGACGAGCCGGCCGTCACCGTCGCCGTGGCTCACCGGCCAGGGCGTCGGAATCCCCACCACCCGCAGGTTCCACTCGTCGAAGCGGATCGCGGGGTTCGGGCGCTCGAAGTTCAGGCTCGGCGGCAGCAGGCGGTGCTCGATGGCCAGCACGGTCTTGAGCAGCCCGACGATGCCGGCGGCGCCCTCCAGATGGCCGACGTTGGTCTTGGCCGATCCCACCCACAGCGGCGCGTCCGAACGGCCCGCGCCGTGCACCGCGCCGAGGGCGGCGGCCTCGACGGGATCACCCACCCTGGTGCCGGTGCCGTGCAACTCGACGTAGCCGACACTCGCCGGGTCCACGCCGGCGCGCCGGTACGCCGACCGCAGCACCCGCTCCTGTGCCCGGGAGCTCGGGGTGGTGAGCGCCTCGCCGGAACCGTCGTTGTTGACCGCGCTGCCCGCGATGACGCAGTACACGTGGTCGCCGTCCGCGAGGGCACGCGACAGCGGCTTGAGGAGGACGACGGCGCCACCCTCGCCGCGGACGTAACCGTTCGCCCGCGCGTCGAAGGTGAAGCACCTGCCGTCCGGGGACAGCGCGCCGAGTTCCGCGGCCGCCAGGGCGCCCTCCGCGGCGAGGTTGAGCTGGACCCCGCCCGCGAGGGCCATGTCGGACTCGCCGCGGCGGATGCTCTCGCAGGCGAGGTGCACCGCCACCAGCGATGACGACTGGCCGGTGTCCACGGCCATGCTCGGGCCGGTCAGCGCCAGGAAGTGCGAGACCCGGTTGGCGAGGATGCTGCGGTTGACGCCCGTGAGCGAGTGATGGCCGATTCCCGCCGCGCCGCTCCGGCGGCTCAGCAACGCGTAGTCGTCGGCCATCGCGCCGATGAACACGCCGACGTCGGTGCCGCGGAGGGAGTCGGGCGCGGTGCGCGCGTTCTCCAGCGCCTCCCAGCCGAGCTCCAGCGTCAGCCGCTGCTGGGGATCCATCGCGCGGGCCTCACGGGGTGAGATCCCGAAGAACCCGGCGTCGAACCGGTCGATCTCGTCCAGGAACGCGCCGTGCGCGCCGGGGCCGAGTTCCGTATCCGCGCTCCAGCGGCCGGGCGGCACCGTGGAGACGGCGCTCACGCCGTCGCGCAGCAGCCGCCAGAACTCCGCCGGACCTGGCGCGGAGGGCAACCGGCAGGAAACTCCGACGATCGCGATGCGATCGTCATCCGTGCCGGAGTCATGGCCAGGCATGGACTCGGATCGATTCACGCGCCGCTCCCCATACACGTCGTCATGCCGACATACGGAAACTCGATTCGCCGCCCGGCAGGGGCGGGCGCTCGAATCGCCGCATCCGGCTCGTGGCCTCACGGCCAGCACGAACTATGCCGATCACACGCTGCGCGTTTCACTAGTTGTGCTGCGCCGCAGGTCAGGCCGCGCGAAAAAGACGGTGCGGGCGTGACCGCGCCCCGGTGACGCGGAAGGAGCCGCCTTCGGCGCCTCATCAGGCCAGGCGTCCCACCGGCCACGCCCCCGCGCCGTTCGTGAGCCGGCCCGGTCTCATACCCCGTGGCGCGCGGATCCTAGTGTTTTCACGAGTGCCACCCGGGTTCTTCTGTAGTCGACCCGGCGCGTGTCCGGAGAGTCCCGCGTCGCGGCGCGGCGGGGAAGGCGGGACTTTCCTTGCGCCTCTTGTCACCCCGTGCCGACGAGCCGGCTGGCTGATGAGTGAGGAACTCCATGGCGTTCGAATATCAGGTGTCAAAGCCGTACCTCGCAGGACGGGAACTGGAGTACCTCACCGAGGCCGTCCAATCCGGCTGGATATCCTCGCAGGGCCCCTTCGTCAGGCGCTTCGAGGAGGAGTTCGCCCAGTACAACGGCGTCTCGTACGGCGTCGCGTGCTCCTCGGGCACGACCGCTCTCACCCTCGCGCTGCGGGCGCTCGGCGTCGGCCCCGGCGACGAGGTCCTGGTGCCCGAGTTCACCATGGTCGCCACCGCGTGGGCGGTCACCTACACCGGCGCGGTGCCGGTGTTCGTGGACTGCGCCGACGACCTCAACATCGACGTCTCGCTGATCGAGGCTCGGATCACCCCCCGCACCAAGGTCATCATGCCGGTGCACGTCTATGGCCGGCGGTGCGACATGGACGCGATCATGAAGCTCGCGCACGAGTACAACCTGAGGGTGGTGGAGGATTCGGCGGAGGCGCACGGCGTGCGCCCGGTGGGCGACATCGCGTGCTTCTCGCTGTTCGCCAACAAGATCATCACTGCCGGTGAGGGGGGTGTCTGCGTCACGAACAGCGAGCAGCTCGCCCAGCAGATGGCCCACCTGCGCAGCATGGCCTTCAGCAAGGAACACGACTTCATCCACAAGAAGCTGGCCTACAACTTCCGCATGACCAACATGCAGGCCGCGGTCGCCCTGGCCCAGCTGGAGCGGATCGACGAGATACTCGCCATCCGCAAGCGGATCGAGAAGCACTACGACAGCGGGCTCGACGGCATCGACGGGATCACCGTCATGCCGCCCCGCGACGTCCTGTGGATGTACGACATCCGGGCGGGGCGGCGGGAGGAACTGCGGGAGTTCCTGACCGCCGCGGGGATCGAGACCCGGCCGTTCTTCCAGCCCATGAGCCGTCAGCCGATGTACTTCAACCCCGACTGGCCGGCGCTGAACGCCGCCCGCTTCGCGGCCGACGGTCTCTATCTGCCCACCGACCCCGGGCTGACCGAGTCCGACCAGGACCGGGTGATCGGGAAGGTGCGTGAGTTCTACTCGGCGGCCTGACCGGCCGATCCTCTCGCGTCCTCGGCCGGTGCGCCTCAGATGGTCAACCGCCGGAACTCCGGCCACAGCTCCGGCCACGACGCCCGCGGATCGCGGCACCGCCAGATGCGCGTGCCGACCTCCAGGCCAAGAGCGGTGTCCACGGTGGCCACCTGTTGTACGTCGCCGAAGTACGTTCGCAGCCGCTCACCCTCATCGCCGACGTACAGCACCGTGCCGGCCTCCTGGGGGGGCATGCCGAAGTACCAGTAGCCACGGCTGCCGCTGTACGGCTTCGGCAGCCCCCGCTCGTCGCCGTAGAACTCGATGGCGGCGGCCTGCCAGTAGACGCTGGTGATCACTACGGCGTTCCGCCGTTCGTCCGGCGGCAGTGTCCGGTACGCCCGGCTGACCGTGTCGGTGAACTCCGGCCAGCCGAACTGGCCGATCGTGATGAGGCTGACCCCGAGGTTCTCGCCGGCCTTGGGCTGTTGCACCCAGGCCGCGGGCAGGACCGGTAGCCAGTAGAGGGCCGGCAGCACCGACAGCGCGAAGACCGGCCAGGTGGGCACCCAACGCCACCAGCGCGTCGGCCGGCGCCGCTGCAGTTCGACCGCGGCCGCGGACCACAGCACCGGGAACAGCCCGATCACGTAGTACCATCGGCCACCGGCCAGCCAGAAGATCAGGATCACCGCGACGGCGGCCACGCCGTAGAACCGGTAGGCCCTGAGCAGCGTGGACCGCAGGAGCCGCCACAGGCCGTACCAGGCCAGCACGGCCCCGATCAGCAGACCGGGCTGGGCGAGCACGAGCGGGAGGAACAACGCGCGGCCGCCGTTCAGGCTTCCCTCCGCGGACACCGCCTGGATCATCCCAAGCTGCGGCCATCCGTTGCCGGCCTGCCAGGCCAGTCCGGGAACCAGCGTCAGCAGGGTGATCGCGGCACCGGCCCACAGTAGCGGCCTGCGCGGCAGGTCCCGTGGTCCCACCGCGAGCGCGCCGGCTGCCAGCGCCAGCCACAGCACCGGGATCAGGAACTTGACCTGAAGGGCGACGGCCGTGGCGACCCCCGCCCACAGCAGCGGGCGGTCGTCCTGCCGCCCTTCCTCCCGCAACCGGACCCAGCGGACCACCAGCCATGAGACCACCGCCCACAGGAACGCGTCGAAGGCGTTCGTGGCCAGGAGGTGACCGTTGACGACCATGCCGATGGCGGACACCGCGGCGGTCATCACCTGCGCCCGGCGCCGGCCGCCCAGTTCCCGGGCGATCTGGGTGGCGACGACGACCCCCAACGCCGTGAGCACCGTCACCGGAAGTCGCAGCGCGACAAGGGATCCGGGAAACAGCGTGTCCATCACGTGTGCGATCAGCGGCAGCAGTGGCGGCTGATCGGCGTATCCCCAGTTCAGATGCCCACCGGACGCCACGAAGTACAGCTCGTCGGCGAAGTAGCCGTATCGGCCGCTGGTCACCAGCAGCAACACCGCGACCGCTCCGGCGATGGCCGAAACGGGACCCCACGCCAGAGGCGCGATGGCACCCTCCGGCGCGGTCGCCTCCGGCGTCTTCACGACAGACTCGTTCATCCGTCACCCACCCTCACGTAGGCCATGGCCGCCGATCACGGCGCCGTCGGTTCCCGCACGGGAACGTTCACGTCGAGGACGGTTCCCTCGATACAGGATCCGGCCGCGTCAGGAGCACCGAGTCGCCGCCGCGGCACGGCCTCGGTGGCCGGTGACGACAGGTTCACAGGCGTGGCGACCGCCTCCTGGGGCGAGACGGGGAAGGCTTCGCTGAAGATCCGCTTCTGCCTTGCCGTATGTCTCGCGCTACACCCCGAGTTCCCGGGCGATCTCCTCGTTCACCGCCTGCTGATGCCGGGTGAGGAAGAAATGACCACCGGAGAACACCCGGACCCGGAACCGCCCCGAGGTGTGCCGCTCCCAGGCCTCCGCCTCCTCCACCGTGGTCCTCGGATCGGCGTCCCCGGTCAACACCGTGACCGAACCACACATACGCTGCCCCGGATCCCCACGGTAGGTCTCGATCGCCCGATAATCACCCCGCAGCGCGGGTAATGCCATCCGGAGGATCTCCTCGTCACCCAGCAAGCCGGCATCGGTACCGTTCAGCAGCTTGAGTTCGGCGACGATACCGTCGTCATCACGCCGATGCACCGACTCGTCCCGCCAGGTCGACGGCCCACGACGGCCCGAGGCGACCAGCGCGTACGGCGCACCGACACCTTTGCGGTCAAGCCGGCAGGCCACCTCAAAACCGATCACCGACCCCATGCTGTGACCGAAGAAGACCGTCGGCTTCTCCGACAACGTGATCAGCTCGTCGACGATCCGATCCGCCAGAACACCGATGTCGGTGACGCACGGCTCCCGCAACCGATCCTGCCGCCCGGGATACTGGACCGCCACCACATCGACCCCCGGCGAGAACCTGGCCGAGACCGGACGAAAGAAGCTCGCCGATCCCCCCGCGTGCGGAAAACACACCAGGCGCTTACCCGCCCCCGCCGCCGGATGATAGCGACGGACCCATTCGGTGCTGACGTCGTCGGCGATACTCACGATCCATTGGCCCCTTCATTGCGCCGAATACCACTGAAGACCAGTGAACCCCGGCAACAACTCGCAAAATCACTAGAAGCCGGTGCTCCGGTGCCGCCGAGCCGCCTGACGGCCCGGCCGCGGGCACCCGCTGGACGATCACCGCGTCCACCGCCGAGCCGCCTGGCGGACGGCCCACGGCAGAGTGGTCAGGACAGGGCGAACTCGGGCGAGTAGATGTCAATCCAGTAGTACATGTCGATTATTTTGTCCAGGAGAAGTTTCTCTCCGTGCGATATCTTCGACGAGTCCATTTCGACCGCGTACTTCAGCCATTCCCGGTTGAACAGCGTGAACAGCGGGTTATGGGCGTCCGCCAGCATCTCCTTGCCCTGAATCTGCAGGGTGTTCGAGTAACGCGTGTCATGCATCATCGTCGGGTAACCGCTCTTCACCCGATTGGCCACCGACGGTGGAAGCAGATCCTTTACGGCGTGCCGCAGCAGGCTCTTCTCTCTGCCGTCGAACGACTTGAGCTTCCACGGCGTGTTGTAGACGTACTCGACGAGACGGTGATCACAGTACGGAACCCGCACCTCAAGGCCGACCGCCATGGAGAGACGGTCCTTACGGTCGAGCAGCATCCGCAGGAACCGGGTCAGGTGCATGTGGAACATGACGCGCATCTGGCGCTCGATGCGCGACGCGTTGTCGAGGTGATCGACAGCCGCCACCGCCGTCGTGTACTGGTCTCCCAGGTAGCTTTCCAATTCCATGGCCGCCAGCGCTTCCGCGGTGAAAGGCATGATGCCGGGGGTGCTGGACTGCGGACCGAGTACCGCCGCCATCCAAGGAAAGACGGGAAGTTCGCGAAGGTCGTTGTGGAACCACTGGTAGCCACCGAAGTTCTCATCCGCCGCCTCGCCGGACAGGGCCACCGTCGACTCGGCGCGTATTTCTCGGAACAGCCGGTACATCGAGATGTCTGTTTCACCGAACGCGTTCGGCGTGTCCCGTGCCGTGATCACGGCACGGCGAATGGTCGGATCGGACAGATCCTCCGCGTTCAGTTCCACCTGCCGGTGTACCGGCTTGATCAGGTCGACCATTTCCTTGACGAACGGCGCGTCCGGGGTGGTCCGAAACACATCCGGCCTGAAGCGATCGACGTGGTCGACGAAGTCGACCGAGAACGTGCGTAACCGTCCACCGGCCGCGGCCAGCCTGGGCGACGCGAGACCGGCGATCGCGCTGGAGTCCAGCCCGCCGGAAAGCAGAACGCACTGGGGCACATCAGAGATCAGCTGCCGGCCGACGGTGTCGCCGAGCAGCTGCCGCACTCGTTCGATCGTGCCTTTCCGGTCGTCGGTGTGCGGCACCGTCTGGAGCCTCCAGTACGTCCTGTCGCGGATTCCGCTCGCGTCGACCGTGACGACCGTGCCCGGCTCGACCTCGTACATTCCCTTCCAGATCGCCTGGCCCTGCCCGATGCCGGTCACCGCCGTGCGTATCCCGTCGAGGTCGACCGCCCTGCGAGCGAGAGGGTTGGCCAGAATCGCCTTCGGTTCCGATCCGAACAGCACACCGTCACGGGTCGGGTAGTAGTAGAGCGGCTTGACCCCCAGTCGGTCGCGAATCATAACAAGCTTCTGATCACGGGTATCCCAGACGGCGAATGCGAACATTCCGTTGAGGTGATCGGCGACACTTTCCCCCCATTCGAGATAACCGTGCAACACGACCTCGGTGTCGCTCGAGGTACGGAACCGGTGCCCTCGGGCCTGCAGTTCCTTTCGTAGTTCGATGAAGTTGTAGGCCTCGCCGCTGTACACCAGGACCACCGGACCGTTCGGCGTGGCGAACTCCATCGGTTGCACGCCACCCTCCAGGTCGATGACCGCCAGCCTTCGGTGACCGAGCGCGACATGCCGTTGCAGCCACGTTCCGGAGGCGTCGGGCCCACGCAGCGCCATGGTGGCGGTCATCGTGTCGATCATGGCCTGCTGTTCGGTCAGCTCCGCGTCGTAGGACACCCAACCCGTGATCCCGCACATAACCGGCCCTCTCCTTGTCCGTTACAGAAATCGACCGCGGCTCTTGTGAGCGGTTTGCTTGGTCAGATCCCAGCGGACCACTTCATGCAGGTTGAGAGATCTGCAGCGGACCTGACCTTCCATCGGGAGGCGGCCGGCATCCGACACTCACCTGTCGATTGAAGGCTCGGACGATATCCAGGAAAACGTCATCGTCCACCTCCGCTCCGGTAATGCAGGCACCGGCCCCGGCCCCTTGCCGATGGGTGATGCTATGGACACTTTTCTAGGAGAACACCTAGTAGGACTTGGTGAATAAGGCGGAAATTAGTGACTTAGATCATTAAAAGCGATTTATGACCGTTAGGTGACCTTGCATTAGATATGCCGGAGTTATGCGATATTTCGAAGGCGGTGGACTGACCGCCCGAGACAGAGCACGGCGCGAGGCGGCGCTCCTACGTCCCGCCCGAAGTGGCCGGCGGTCTACGGCGTCCGGCCATAACGGAGCGCCTCCTCGGCACGAGCAAGCCCCCCGGCCACGAGGGACGGCGTGCCGCTTCCCGGTGCGGCGGCGAGCACCCGCATCGGCGCCGTGATTCTAATGATTTCCGGGAATCGGTCGCACCAGGATGTGCCGGACAGGAAAACAAGATCGCTGCTCGGATCCGTCGCACATGTCACTTCGGCAGCCGATCCAGGGAGGCAATCAAGAGTGAACCCGACTCCGACCGCCGCTGATCCGACCCTCGACTGTCCGGCTTTGACACGATGCGTGTCCTCATAGTAACCGTCGGCTCGGAGGGGGATCTCCAGCCTTTTCTCGCCCTCGGAAAGCGCCTGCTCGCGGAGGGCCACGACGTCAGGCTCTCGGCCTCCGACGGTTACGCGGCACGCGCCGACGCCGTCGGTGTTCCCTTCGCCGGCCGGCCGTCTTGGAACGAGGCGGAATTCCAGGCGAACTACCTCCGTATTCTCAGCGAGAAGAACAAGCTGCGGCAACTGACGGTTGTGATCGAATTCCTGGCGCAGGAGCAGCATGCCGCGGTACCGCAGCTGATGGCGCTGGCCCGTGAGGCCGACGTCGTCATCAACTCACCGCTGGCCATCGGCGCGGTCGCCGCGGCGCGCGCGGTCGGCACGCCTCAGGTGAGCGTGCACCACACCTGGCCACTGCACCGAGCGCGCGGGCATGGCCCGAACAACATCGATTTCGGGCCCGTCGGCAACGCCCTGGCGTGGTCGGTCGTTGGCGGAGGGGTCAGGCTCGCGACCGACAAGCTGCTCAACCCCGTCGTCGCCGCGGCCGGCCTTCCGCCCTGGCGCGACGTTCTCTTCGACGCGAGCCATTCGCGCCTGCTCAACCTCATCGCCATCAGCCCGAGCGTTCTCAAGCACGATCCACTCTTCGAGTCCACCTACCGCACCACGGGATACTGGTTTCTCGAGGAACCGGAGTACGTACCCCCGGACGACCTCGCGGCGTTCATCGCCGACGAGCCGCCGGTGGTGATCGGCTTTGGCTCGAACAACGGGTTCGACGCCCGTGCGGTCACAAAGCAGCTGCTTGAGGCGGTTCGCGGCCTGGGCCGGCGTGTCGTCCTGCAATCCGGCTGGGCGGGGCTCGGAGACCAGGAGCTGCCGCCCAACATCTTTCTGGCGGATTTCGTCCCGCACGGGTGGCTCTATGCCCGCGCCGCGTGCGTCGTCCATCACGGAGGGGCCGGGACGACCGCGGCGGCGTTCCGGGCCGGTATCCCGCAGGCGGTCGTGTGGCTCCAAGGTGATCAGCTCCACTGGGGAAGGAGGATCGCGCAGCTCGGCGTCGGGCCCCCGCCTCGCCACCACCACGCCCTCAGGGCCGGCTGGTTGCGCGGCACGCTCGATCGCCTGCTCACCGACAGCGGTATGGCCGCCCGCGCTCGGGCGCTCGGCACCGCGATCCGCGAGGAAGACGGGGCGGGGATGGCGGTTCGCGCGATCGAGGACGTGTTCGTGGCCAGGTAGAAGCGGCTCCGGTCACAGCGCGGCGTGCCCGCCCGATCCGCTATGACCGGAGCCCGTGCGCTCCAGGTCGGGCAGGGCGCCATCGCGGCAGGTGTGGGTCCGGCGGTTCCGGACACGAAGACCGTTGATCACGGTGGGCGCACGAGTACCCGCGTGTCCCCGTGCGGCGGGCTGCTGGAAATCGCACCGCCGCGCGGGATCGCTCCGCACACCAACCCGCTAACCGTCACCGGGGCTTCCGGTCTCGATCACTACGCGTCAAGAGACGCCCACCAGGATTGGTTCTCCCGGTACCAAGTGACGGCGTCCGCGAGACCTTCTTTGAAATCGATCACGGGTTCGAACCCGATCTCCTCGGTGATCTTCCGAAAGTCAAGCGAGTACCGGTGGTCCTGAACCCGCCGGTCCGGCACGTAGCGGACACGATCCCAGTCGGCTCCGGCCAGTTCGAGCAGCAGGCCGGTCAGCTCACGGTTGGTGAGTTCCACTCCCCCGCCGATGTTGTAGATCTCGCCGGCGCGGCCCTTGTCGAGGACCATGGAAATGCCGCGGCAGTGGTCGTCGACGTGCAGCCATTCCCGGACGGCACTGCCATCGCCGTGCAGCGTGAGGTCGCGGCCCTGGAGCAGGCGGGTGACGAAGCGGGGGATGATCTTCTCCAGATGCTGCCGGGGGCCATAGTTGTTGGAGCATCGGGTGATCGACAGATCCAGACCGTAAGTGCGCCAGTGCGATCGGGCGAGGCAGTCACTGGCCGCCTTCGACGCCGAGTACGGGTTGTTGGGTTCGAGCCGAAACCGTTCCGTCCATGATCCCTGCTCGATCGACCCGTACACCTCGTCGGTGGACACGTGCACGACGCGCTGGATTCCACTCGTCCCGCACTGTTCGAGAAGGCGGTGGGTGCCCACCACATTGGCCCACACGAAAGGTTCCGCGTCGTTCACCGCCCTGTCGACGTGCGACTCGGCGGCGAAATGCACGACTCCGTCGTGTCCGGGCAGGAGATCGGCCAGCAGTTCCCGGTCGCAGATGTCGCCACACACGAAGGTCAACCTCGGATGCGCCTCGGGCAGGTTCTCCCTCCTGCCGGCGTAGGTCAACTTGTCCAGAACGGTGATTCGGGTGTCCTCGTGGCCGGGGTACCGGCCGTCCAACATCGACCGTACGAAATGGGATCCGATGAACCCAGCTCCGCCAGTGACCAGGATTCGCATCTGATACTCCTTCATCCGCGTTACCTGCCTCATCTCTGGCGGACAACTTGGACGGAAACACGGCGTCGGCGATCATGTGATTCCCCCAGACCAAGGGGTTCCGTTCAGGTGATTGTGCCTCAGCCGATCAGGTAATTCCCCTAGTGTTGGCGGACGTAAGCTCCGACCGCCAGCTGATCGAGGACTTGTCGTGAGCTGCCGAAACGCCTTCCGCCGGATCGAGCGCGGTGGCCACGGCGGCTGGGCGACACGATAGGTGGAAGGGGAGAACGCTGATGGACACCACCAGCCGGTGCCTGGTGTGCGGGACCGACCGTCTGGAACGGGTGGTCGCGCTCACCCCGACTCCGCCCGCCAACGACATCGCGCCCACGGCCGAGGCGGCCCGATCTCAGTGCCGGTACCCGTTGGACCTGGTGCGCTGCGCCGGGTGCGGCCTGGTCCAGCTCGTGGACGTCGTTCCCCGGTCGGTGCTGTTCGCCGACTACCGGTACGCCACGGGTGCCGCTCCCGCCCTCGTCGACCACTGCCGCGTGCTGGCCACCCGGGTCACGGATCGACTGGGGCTGACCGCCGGGGCGAAGGTGCTCGAAATCGGCTCGAACGACGGCACCCAACTGGGCTTCTTCGCCGAGCGCGGCATGCGGGTACTCGGTGTCGACCCGGCGGTCGAGCTGGGGGTCTACGCGCAGGAACAGGGGATTCCGACACTGACCACACATTTCGGTGTGGAGACGGTCGAGAAGATACTGAGTGACATCGGACCCGTCGACGCGGTGTTGGGCAGCAATGTGCTCGCCCATGTCAACGACGTGAACGGAGTCCTCCGCGCGATCCGCCTGCTCCTCAAACCGGGCGGCTGCGCCGTCATCGAGGTCGCGCACGTCCTGCCGATGGTCCAGCACGGCATCTTCGAGTTCGTCTACCACGAACACCTTTCGTACTTCTCCCTGCATGTGCTGGTACAGGCCGCCAAGGCGAACGGCCTCACGGTGTTCGACGCCGAGCTCATCCCGACCCAGGGAGGCTCATTGCGCTGCTGGATAGGCCGCGATGACGATGCCCGCCCCTCGACGGCGGGGTTCGACCGGATCCTGCGGGCCGAGGTCGACGCGGGGGTGCCCGACGGCGGTTTTCTCGACGGCTTCGCGAACCGCGTCGACCGGGTCTGCACGACCCTCAACGACGTGCTGGGCGGTCTGTCGAGAGTCGGTCGGCGGATCTGCGGGTACGGCGCGTCGGCACGGGCCGTCACCCTGCTCTCCCAGGCCGGGGTGGGCGCTGAGATCGCCTGGATCGTCGACGACAACCCGCGCAAGGTGGGCAAGTTCACGCCGGGCGACGGCATCCCCATCGTGAGCTCCGAACGGCTGGTCGCGGACGCGACCGACTACTGCGTGCTGTTCGCCTGGAACTTCGAGGCCAGTATCCGCGCCCGGTCGGCGGCTTTCTCGGCGGCCGGCGGTGCGTTCGTCGTGCCGTTCCCGGAGCTGTCCATCAGGTGAAGCGGTTAGCCAGATGATCCTATTGGCCTGGAATGTCGCATGACGATCGTCTGGAGGAACTGACGTGCACGTCCTGGTCACCGGAGGTCTGGGCTATCTCGGCCATGCGGTCACCCATGATCTTCTCGCCGCCGAGCACCGGGTCACCGTCCTGAGCCGGAGCCGCGCGGACGCGCGGCGGCACGCCGACGCCGGCCTGGTGGAAGGCGATGTCCGGGACCGCGGCCGAATCCGGGAAATAGTCGCCGCCGGGCGCTTCGACGCGGTATGCCACCTCGCCGCGGTGTCCCGAGGGCGGGACTCGTTCGCCGACCCGCTGACGTATTACGACGTGAACGTGGTCGGCACCCTCAACCTCCTCATGGCGCTCGACAACGTTCGTGAATCGATGCCGCCGGCTCGATTCGTGTTCGCGTCGACCGACAAGATCTACGGCTCGCGGTACGTCGGAGCCCTGGGCGAGGATCTGGAACCCCGCCCGGAAAGTCCCTACGCGGCATCGAAGGTCGGGGCGGAACAGCTCGTCGCGGCGTACGCCGCCACTGGAGCGATCGGCGCGATCACGTTGCGGTGCTTCAACATCGCCGGGACGGCCAATGGGCGCACCGACACCGACACCGCACGTATCATCCCGAACGTATTCCGCGCGCTCACCGGTGAGTTGCCGTACATCACACTCAACGGCGACGGATCCGCGATTCGCGACTTCGTCCACATCCTCGACGTGGCGGCGGCGCTGCGACTGTCGCTCGCCGCCGCGAGGGTGGGCGAGCACCGTGTCTACAACATAGGCAGCGGCATCGCGTCCAGCATGGCGCAGGTCGTGGCGACAGCGGAAGCCGTGACCGGTCTTCAGGTACCGGTCCGCAAGGCGCCGCCCAAACCGGAGCCGCAGATCCTCACGGCTGATAACAGCCGAGCGATGAAAGAGCTCGGCTGGCTTCCCGAGCGATCGGGCCTCACCGAGCTGATCGCCGACGCGTGGAGCACCTGGCACGCCTGACGACGCGGTTCAGGGGCGGCGACCCGGACCCGCCGTACGTCGGCGGCAGGTCCAGGCCGGTACGGAAAACCCGGCCGGGATGCCCGCCACCCCATCCACACGCCACGAACTCCGGTGATTTCACGGGTTTTGGAGACCTAGTGTCACTGCTAGCCATCTGCGGCGAAAGGGGTTTCCATGATTACAACCCGTGGGCTGGCACGCAGTTTCCACGCGAACGGTCAGCAGGTCGACGCGGTCAAGGGTATCGACATCGATGTGCTGGCAGGTGAATGCGTCACCTTGCTGGGTCCCAACGGAGCGGGTAAGACCACCTCCTTTCGGATGCTCACCACGCTGCTCCGACCGACCGCCGGCACCGCCATCGTCGCGGGTTGTGATCTGCTGGCCGATCCGGCGGGCGTCCGCAGACACATCGGTTACATAGCGCAGGGCGGCGGCACCAGCGGCGAGCACACGGTCTTCGAGGAACTCGAGTTGCAGGGCAGGCTGTACGGACTGTCGAAGGCCGAGGCACGGCGCCGCTGCGGAGAGGTGATGGAGCAGCTTGAGCTGACCGCTCTGGAGAAGCGGCTGGCCAGCACGCTGTCCGGTGGACAGCGCCGCCGCCTGGACGTCGCTCTCGGGCTCGTGCACTCGCCTCCTGTCGTGTTCCTCGACGAGCCGACGAGCGGACTGGACCCACAGAGCAGGGCGGCCCTGTGGAAGCGCGTCCACATGCTACGCGCCGAACTGGGCACCACCGTGTTCGTCACGACCCACTACCTGGAGGAGGCCGATGCCTTCTCCGACCGTGTGCTCATCATCGACCACGGGCGAATCATCGCGGAAGGCACTCCCGAGGCCCTCAAGGCGAAGGTGTCCGGACACCGCGTCGAGATCACGGTGCCGACGGACATGGTCCAGGCCACGGCCGCCATCGCCGCGCGCCTCCCCGATGCGAGCGAACCTCTGGTCAGGGGAGACAGCGTGCGGTTTCAGGTGCCAAAGGGAGAGGCAGTGATCCCTGATCTGATACGCGCCCTGGACTTCGCGAGCATCCCCGCTCTCTCGATCCAAGTCGTACGACCGACCCTTGACGACATATTCCTGCTGCTGACCGGCCGGAGCATCCGTGAGGACGCCATCGCCAAGGCGTCGACCCCCGACAGGACGTGACCCGTGTTTCGCGACGCAACGCTGATCTTCCGGAGCGAGCTGCTCCTCGCACGCAGGTCCCTGCTACGGATGGGTCTGGAGATCGCCCAGCCCATAACCTGGCTGTTGCTCTTCGCCCCGCTGATGGTCGGAGTCATGAAGGATTCGCCGGGCTTCCTGACCGGGAACGCCTGGATGGTCATGACACCCGCCATCACGATCTATCTGGTGCTCATGGGCAGCGCGTTCACCGGATACAAACTCCTGAGCGACCTGAGCACCGGGGTGCTCGAGCGCATGCGGGTCACTCCGGCCAGCCGCACGGCGCTCCTGCTGGGCAATGTCATGATGCGCATGTTCCAGACGACGATCCAGAGCATGCTGGTGTTCCTGATGGCCTGGATACTCTTCGATCTTCCCATAACCGTCATCGGCACGCTGTTGACCCTGGCCGTCGGGGCACTGCTCACCCTCACACTCACCTCATGCTCGGTCACAGTGGCGCTGTTGGCCAAGAACGAGCCGATCTTCACCACGATGATCAGCACAGGCCTGCTGCCGCTGACGCTCCTGTCAGGCATTCTGATGCCCATAACACCCGGACTGGCACCTGAGTGGCTCTACATCCTGTCGCGATGCAATCCGCTTACGTGGGTCGCCGATCTCGCAAGGGCGACCTTCACCGGTTACTACGCCTTCCAGCCAGTGGTCATCGGCGGCACCCTACTTGTGGCGATAACCGTGATGTCACTCTGGTGGGGCACTCGAACCTTCAACCGCGAGATCCTCTGACAGCGGGCGCCCGCGTACCGGGGGCGCAGGGCCCCTTTTACCGGCGTCCGAGGCCGCACTGCGATGCGCTCGGTGGCGCCGATCAAAGCGAGACCGGGACGGGGCGCGCTCCCGCCTTCCCCACCGTGGCGAGAAGGTACCGATCATGGCGGCGTCGGTCCGCTCGTAGGAACGTTCATGTCGAGCGCGGTGCCCTCGGTCCAGGGTTCGGGCTGGGTAAGGAACACCGAGTCGCCGTTGGTGCCCTCCTGCATCTGCGACCACCGCCGCATAGCGGCCTGGGTGGTCGGTGATGACATGCTCATCAACGCGGCGATGGCCTCTTGGGTAAGGCTGGCCCGGGCCGAGGTGGAATGGGCGTCGTTGAAGATCCGCTTCTGCAGGGCCACAGCCTTCCGCGGTCGCCTGGCATAGCGTTCCGCCATCCGCTGGACCGTGTCCAGCAGTTCCTCGGCCGGCACCACCCGGTTCACCAAACCCAGTTCCAGAGCCTCCTGCGGTGCGTAGAAACGCGCTTCGAGCATCATCTCCAAAGCTCGGGACGGCCCGACGAGCTGGACGAGTCGCTGCCCGCCCAGGGCGGTGTTCAGCCCCAACGACAGTTCGGGCAGGCCGAAGCAGGCATCACGATCAGCCGACACGCGCATGTCGAAGAAGACCGACATCTCCAGGCCACCGCCACCGCACGGCCCGTTCACCGCGGCGATCCACACCGCCGGGGAGTGCATCAGCCGCAGCGCCATGTCATGGAACCGGGCTACCGTGAGCAGTCCTTTGAGCGAGGAACGGGCGAGCAGACGTTCACCCCCCAAACCTGTCATGGCCCGCACAGTCCGGTACAGGTTCTGCGCGGCCGCGTGGGAGATCTCTGGCGTGCCATCCACCTGCGAGGACATGTGGGAGATGTCGAAGTGCGTGATGAACCGGCCGGGCAGCGCGCCGGTGACGACGACCGCACCGATCGAGACGTCGTGCTCCACCGCCTCGGCGAGCCGGATGAAGTCCCGTTGCATCGGCGAGGTCATGTAGTTGAACGGCGGGGCGTCAACCCGCACCGTCAGTACCCGGCCCGACTGCTCAAGCCGCAACGTGGACAGTTCGAGACCCGCCGCACCACCATCCACCGGCCGGCGATCCGTCTGTTCTTCACTGGGCGGAACCACACTATCCATTGGCCTGACAACCCCTCCTGTGCCACCTGGACACAGTGAACCGCGGAAGCGACTCGCACAATCACTAGTGGCCACCGGTTTCCACACCCCCGAGGGCCGCCGCGCCGCCCCGGTGAACCGGCCTCCGGTGACGGCCGGTCCGGCGCTCCGGGCGACTCACACTTGTGATCGTTTCAGGTCCGGCCGGTCCTCCCTGCCGGTTTCGCGACGGTCAGTGTTCCCGCCGAAACCAGCCGTCGATCAGACGGGCCGTGTCCGCCGCCTTCTCGGCGAGCATCGAAAAGTGGTTCGCCTCGATCGTCCGTACGGCATGCGACGGGTCGAACGGCGTCGCCCGCCAGTAGTCCGATTCAGGTTCGACGTCGGAGAACGGCTCGGCGCACTGCACGAACAGCACGGGCGCGTTCACGTCTGCCAGTTTGATGTCGGCCATAATTGCCGACCAATACCCCATAGCGGACAGTCGCGCGCTGTTGAACTCGCCGAAAACCGTCTCCATCTGCAGGATGTACTGCAGCACCTGCTCGGACAGCATCTGCGAGTCGCCACCTGCGCGGGGATGGAAAGAATCCATCATCACCACCGCCTCCGGGGAGATGCCCGACTTCTCCAGTACACCGGCCGCGCCGTAAGCGAGAACGCCGCCGGCCGAATGACCGACGAGCACGAACGCTTCCCCCTCACTGGCCTGCACGACGCTCTCCGCGATGCTCCCGAGGGCGATGTCGATCGTGGCGGGCAGGCCCTCACCGAGGGCGTAGCCGAGCAGGGGAAGCGCCGAGACATGTCTCTCCCCACGAAAGTGCGCGGCGAACCGAGCGTATTGATGAACTCCACCGGTCACCGTGGCCGAACTCACGCAGATCAGGCGGGGCCGAGCCGCGCCACTGGCCAGTGGCACCGGTCGAGGGATTTCCCGCGGGTCGACGGGTGCGTCGTACATGGGCCGCGTCCGCGCCACGGCGTACAGCAATCCGAACGCCTCCTGCGCCTTCCCGGCGCGGAAAGCGCCGCGGAACAACTCCGCCAGGGTGTCGTCCCCCTGGGCCGCCGAGGTCGCAGTCGCCTGGCCGGTATTCGCCCGGGTGGCGAGCTCATGCCGCAACCAACGGGCGAGACCAGCGGAATTCTTGTTCTCGAACACCGCCATCAGCGGGAATTCCCAGCCGACCGCCTTGACAAGGGAGTTACGCAATTCGGTCGCGGTGAGCGAGTCGAAGCCCAGCTCGAAGAAATCACGTTCGAAATCGACTGCTGAGAGGTCGCCGTGGCCGAGAACGGCAGCCGCATGACGCTGCACCAGTTCCTGTAGCACCTCGTACTGCTGCGCTTCTCCAAGCCCGCGCAACCGCTCCCGCGCCGTGTCGGCCTCGGGTATCGACACGGCCGGGCCCACCGCGGCAGCCGACAGCGAATGATCCGCCGCGACCGATCCCGCCACCGCCACGTCCCCTGTACGGAAACCGGTCGCCTCGGGCCAGAAGCGTCGGTGCTCGAAAGCGTATGTCGGCAGCTCGACCTGGCGCCCGGCCGGCAGCACCGCTCGCCAATCCACCGGCACCCCGCGCACGTGCAGCTCGGCCAGCGCCGTCATCGCCGCGGTCTGCTCATCACGGTCCTTGCGCAGTACCGGCACCAGCACCACGTCCGGCTCCGCCGCGAGGGTGTCTCCCGCCATGGCGGTGAGCACGCCGTCGGGGCCCAGCTCCAGGTAGGCCCGTACGCCCTGATGGTGCAGGGTGCGCACCCCGTCGGCGAACCGGACCGTGCCGCGCACCTGGTCCACCCAGTAGTCCGGCGAGCACAACCGCTCGGCCGGGGCCGCCTCCCCGGTCACCGTCGACACCAGCGGAATCCGTGGCGGGCTGTAGGTGAGCGTCCGGGCCAGGGCGCGAAAGTCCGCCAGCATCGGGTCCATCAGCGGCGAGTGGAACGCGTGCGACACCCGCAACCGCCTGGTCCGCACCCCGCGCCCTTCGAGGACCGCGGCGAGCGCGAGCACCGCCTCCTCGACCCCGGCGATCACCACCGAGGACGAGCCGTTCACCGCCGCGACCGACACCTCACCCTCGCGTCCCGCCAGCAGCTCGGCGACCTCCTTCTCGGCGGCCCGCACCGCGACCATCGCCCCACCCGACGGCAGCGCCTGCATCAACCGCGCCCGTGCCGCCACCAACGCACACGCATCCGAAAGCGACAGCACCCCGGCCACATGCGCCGCGGTGATCTCCCCGATCGAATGCCCCGCCAAAGCAGCCGGCCGAACCCCCCACGAGGACACCAACCGGAACAACGCCGTCTCCACCGCGAACAACGCCGGCTGCGCCCACCCGGTCCGATCCAGCAACCCGGCCCGCTCACTACCCGGCTCGGCGAACAGCACCTCCCGCACCGAACAGCCCACCCACTCGACCGACCCACCGTCCGGCTGCCCGGCCTGTTCCCGCTCCAGCCTCGGATCCAGCTCCGCGATCACCTCGTCCAACGCCTGCGCGAACACCGGGAACCGCCCATACAACTCCTGGCCCATCCCCGCCCGCTGGCTCCCCTGACCGGTGAACAACACCGCGAGCTTCGGCTCCGCCCGTGCCACACCGCGCACCACACCCGCACCCGGCAGGTCCTCGGCAACGGCCCGCAGGCCGGCCAGCACACCATCACGATCGCCGGCCAGCACCACCGCCCGATGCTCGAACGCCGACCGAGTCGTGGCCAGTGAGAAACCCACATCCCCCTGCTTCAGCTCACGGTGCGCACTGACATGCGCCGCCAGCCGTCGCGCCTGCGCACGCAACGCCCCGCCACTTCTGGCGGACACCACCCACGGCACCGAACCCGCCGCCGACGCCGGGTCCTGCACACCTGGCTCGGCCTGCGGCGCCTCCGGTCCCTGTTCGATGATCACGTGCGCGTTGGTGCCACTGATTCCGAACGATGACACCCCCGCCCGGCGCGGACGGCCGGTCTGCGGCCACTCGGCCTGCTCGGTCAGCAGTTCCACCGTGCCGGAGGTCCAATCCACGTGCGACGACGGGGTGTCGATGTGCAGTGTCCTGGGCAGCACTCCGTGCCGCATCGCCATGACCATCTTGATCACACCGGCCACGCCCGCCGCCGCCTGGGTGTGCCCGAGGTTCGACTTGATCGAGCCCAGCAGCAGCGGCCGGTCGGCTTCACGGTTCTGGCCGTAGGTGGCCAGCAGTGCCTGCGCCTCGATCGGGTCACCCAGCCTGGTACCGGTGCCGTGCGCCTCGACCGCGTCCACCTCGGCGGGAGTCAGCCCGGCACCGGCCAGCGCCTGGCGGATCACCCGCCGCTGCGACGGGCCGTTCGGCGCGGTCAGCCCGTTGGACGCACCGTCCTGGTTGATCGCCGAACCGCGCAGCACCGCCAGCACCTGATGGCCGTTGCGGCGGGCGTCCGACAACCGCTCCAGCAGCAGCATGCCCATGCCCTCGGACCAGGTGGTGCCGTCCGCGGTGTCGGAGAACGCCTTGCACCGGCCATCGGGCGCCATTCCGCTCTCCACGCCGAAGCCGAGGAACCTGAGCGGGGTGGCCATCACCGTGACGCCGCCTGCCAGCGCCAGGCCGCACTCGCCCGACCGCAGCGCCTGCGCCGCCAGGTGCACGGCCACCAAGGACGACGAGCACGCGGTGTCGACTGTCATCGTCGGGCCCTCCAGGCCCAGGGTGTAGGACAGGCGACCCGACAGCACGCTGGCCGCCGCACCGGTGAGGAAATAGTTCGTCACGTCTGTCCCGGTTTCCAGGCACAGATTCATGTAGTCCTGGCCGTTGGTGCCCACGAACACCCCGGTGTGGCTACCTCTCAGCGAGACCGGATCGATCCCGGCCCGCTCGACCGCCTCCCACACCCCCTCCAGCAGCAACCGCTGCTGCGGATCCGTCGCCAGCGCCTCACGCGGCGAGATCCCGAAGAACCCCGCATCGAACTCCGCCACATCGGACAGGAACCCGCCCTGACACTCGAAACCCACCGCCGACATCGCCTCCATGTCCCAGCCCCGATCGGCCGGGAACGAAGAGATCGCGTCCTGTCCCTCGGACAGCAGCCGCCACAGATCCTCAGGAGAGCCGACCCCGCCCGGATAGCGGCATGACATCGACACGATGGCGATCGGCTCGTGCCTGCCCGACTCCACCTCTTCGAGCCGCCGACGGGTCTCGTGCAGATCGGCGGTGACCCACTTCAGGTACTCGACGAGCTTCCGGTCTTCGGACATGAGAGTGGCCCTTCACATTGTTCAGACGCGGGCTCGAATCACAGATCTTTCGAGCGGCCCAGTTCGTTGTCGATGAAGCTGAGGATCTCCTCGGTACTCGCCGATTCGAGCATGCCTGCGACAGCGATTTCACTGGTTTCCGTACCGCTCTCGCTCACCTTCACCAGCAGGTGCCGCAGCCGGGTCGCGATGCCGTTCCGGGCGAGACCGTCGAGCGCGTTGCCGGAAAGCGCGGTCTCCAACCGGTCGAGATCGGCCAGCAACGACAACTCCACCACGGTGTTCGCTCCGGGCGCGATCTCCTCCAGAAGGCATTCGGCGAGGCTGGCCGGAGTGGGGTAGTCGAAGATGACGGTCGCCGGCAGCCGCAGCCCGGTGACCGCGTTGAGCCGGTTACGCAGCTCAACGGTGCTCAGGGAGTTGAAGCCCAGCTCACGGAACTCCCGTCCCGGCTGGATCGCGTCCACCGACTCGTGTCCCAGCACCACCGCCGCCTGAGCGCGCACCAACTCCACCATCAGCCGTACCTGCTCGGCCTGCTCCAGCCCCGCCAGCCGCTGCACCAACTCCCCGTCCCCGCCCATGGAGGCGGATGCCGCCGACCGGCGCCCCACACGCACCAGGCCGCGCAGCAAAGGCGGCGCCTCGCCCATCGCCCGCAGCACCGGCAGCTCCAGCCGCGCGGCCACCACCGTCGCCCGATCCACCTCGGTCGCCGCCTCGAACGTCGCGAGCCCCTGCTCGGCCGACAGCGGCGGCATCCCCGGTCGGCTGATCCGCCGCATCTCGATCTCACTCAGCGTGCCGGTCATTCCCGCGTCCTGCGCCCAGGCACCCCAGGCCAGCGACAGCCCGGCCAGTCCTCCGGCCCGGCGCGCCTCCGCCAGCGCGTCCAGGAACACGTTCGCCGCCGCGTAGTTACCCTGCCCGAGCGCTCCCATGACACCCGCGAACGAGGAGAACAGCACGAACGCCGCGAGATCCATGTCCTGGGTGAGCTCGTGCAGGTGCCAGGCCGCGTCCACCTTCGGCCGCAGCACCGCGTCCAGCCCCTCGGGGGTCAGCGACGGGATCGTGCCGTCGGCCAGCACACCGGCGGTGTGGATGACCGCGGTCAGCGGATGGTCGGCATCGATCCCGGCCAGCAGATCCGCGACCTGGTCGCGGTCGGCCATGTCACAGGCGGCGACCGTGACCTCGACCCCGTGTGCGATCAGCTCGGCCTGCAACTCCACCGCGCCCGGGGCGTCCAGACCCCGGCGGCTGGTCAGCAGCAGACGCCGCACACCCCGCTCGGCCACCACATGCCGCGCGAACAGCGCGCCCAGACCACCGGTGCCACCGGTGATCAACACCGTGCCCTCCGGGTTCCAGACCCGACTCGCCTCCCCCTCCGGGTCAGCGCCGGGCGCCACTCGCGCCAGGCGCGGCACCCATACCTCACCATCGCGCACCACGGTTTGCGACTCGCCTGAGGAGAACGCCTTGGCCAGCACCCCTGGCAGTCCTGACAGCGGGGATTCCCGATTCACATCGATCAGCAGGAACCGGCCCGGGTTCTCCGACTGAGCACTACGGACGAGGCCCCACACCGCCGCAGCCGGCAGATCGGTGACCACCTCGCCGCCACCCGCTGTGACCGCGCCCCGGGTGATGAACACCAGACGCGAATCGGCGAACCGGTCATCGGCCAGCCAGCCCTGCAACAGGTCCAGAACGCGAGCGGTCAGCGCGTGCGCCGACTCCACCACCCCGGCCGCCGGATCGGAGACCGCCTCCACCATCACGACGGCCGGAACCGCACCCTCCTCAGCCAGCGACGACAGCTCCGCGTGCACCGGCACCGGAAGGCCGCCCGGCTCCCCGGCCGCCCGCAACGCGGAAGCGACACCCAACGCGTCCACCCCCAGCACAGCCACCGGTATCGACGGCACCTGACCGGCCTCCGGCATACCGCCCACGGACGCCCACTCCACCCCGAACAACGACTCCCGGCCCGCGCCGACACCATCGGAGACCGCCAACTGCTCGGCCGAGACCGGCCGCAACACCACCGAGCGCGCCGACAGCACCGGCTCCCCGGCAGCGTCCACCGCGCTCAGCGACACCGCATCCGGCCCCGTTCCGACCAGCCGCACCCGCAACACCGACGCCCCGGCGGCCCGCAGGCACACCTCACCCCAGGAGAACGGCAACAAACCGCCCTCGGAATCGTCCAGCCCGGCGAAGGTCACCCCGTGCAGCGCCGCGTCCAGCAGCGCGGGATGCACCCCGAACGAACCGGAGTCCGACACCGCCTGCTCCGGCAGCGCGACCTCGGCGAACACCTCGTCATCTCGCCGCCAGGCCGCCCGCAGCCCCTGGAAGACCGGGCCGTAGGCGAAGCCGTCCTCGGCCAGTTCCTCGTACAACCCCTCCAGCTCGATCGCGGTCGCCCCGGCCGGCGGCCACACCGCCGCATCGAACGGCACGACCTCCGGAATCCCGGTGGCGAGCGTACCGGTCGCGTACCGCACCCACGGCACCTCGTCGGCCGCGTCCGCCGAACGGGCATACACATTCACGCTCCGACGGCCCGACTCCTCCGCGGCATCCACCCACACCTGCACCGCGACCGCGTCACCCGCACCCAGCACCAGCGGAGCGTCCAGCGTCAACTCCTCCACCAGGTCGCAACCAACCTGGTCGCCCGCCCGCACCGCCAGCTCCACGAACGCCGAACCCGGCACCACCACCGAGCCCGCCACCACGTGATCGGCCAGCCACGACTGCGCTTTCACCGACAACCGCCCGGTCAGTACCGCCCCGTCGGAGTTGGCCGGCGACATCGCAGCACCCAGCAGCGGATGATCCGTCGCGGCCAGTCCCGCCGCCGCCACGTTCCCTATGCCGGAGCCGGTGCTCTCGAACCAGAACCGCTGGTGCTCGAAGGGGTAGGTGGGCAGGTCGACCCGGCGCCCGCCCGGCAGCACCGCCCGCCAGTCCACCGGCACTCCGTGCACATGCAGCCGGGCCAGCGCCGTCATCACCGCCACATGCTCGTCCCGATCCTTACGCAGTACCGGCACCAGCACCGTGTGCGACTCGTGCGCATGTGCCTCCGGCTCGGTCGCGACGGTGTCCTGGGCCATGGCGGTCAGTACGCCGTCGGGGCCGAGTTCCAGGTACGCCCGCACACCCTGTGCGCGCAGGGTGCGGATGCCGTCGGCGAACCGGACCGCGCCGCGGACCTGCTCGACCCAGTAGCCGGGCGAGCACAGCTGCTCGGCCGTGGCCGCCTGCCCGGTCAGGGTGGACACGATCGGAACCTTCGGCGCACGGTAGGTGAGCCTGCTCGCCAGCGTGCGGAAGTCCTCCAGCATCGGGTCCATCAGCGGCGAGTGGAACGCGTGCGACACCCGCAACCGCTTCGTCCGCACCCCGCGCTCCTCCAACGCGGCGGCGACATCGAGGACCCCCTTTTCCACGCCCGCGATCACCACCGAACCCGGGCCGTTGATCGCGGCGACCGACACCTCGCCCTCGCGCTCGGCGAGCAACGACTCGATCTCCTCCTCGTAGGCCTGCACCGACACCATCGCCCCGCCCGGCGGCAGCGCCTGCATCAACCGCGCCCGGCCCGCCACCAGTGCACACGCGTCACTCAGGGACAACACCTCGGCGACATGGGCCGCGGTGATCTCCCCGATCGAATGCCCGGCCAGCACATCCGGCTTGACACCCCACGAGGACACCAACCGGAACAACGCCACCTCAAGCGCGAACAACGCCGGCTGCGCCCACCCGGTCTGGTCGAGCGCCTCCGCCTCGGCCGTGCCCGGCTCGGCGAACAACACCTCACGCAACGACCCGTCCAGCAGCGGGTCCAGCTCCGCGACCACCTCGTCCAACGCCGCCGCGAACACCGGGAAGCGGTCATACAGCTCCCGGCCCATCCCGGCCCGCTGACTGCCCTGACCGGTGAACAGGAAGGCGAGCTGCGGCTCCGCCCCGGCCACCCCGCACACCACCCCCACACCCGGGCGGTCCTCGACCACGCTCCGCAGCCCGGCCAACACCCCATCACGGCCCTCGGCCAGCACCACCGCCCGATGCTCGAACGCCGACCGCGTCGTGGCCAGCGAGAACGCGGTGTCGGCCAGACCCGGACCAGGCTCATCGTCCAGGAACGACACCAGCCGCTCGGCCTGCGCCCGCAACGCCCGCCCCGTCTTGGCCGACACCAGCACCGGCACCACACCCGGTACCCGGTCCTGCGGAGCCTTTTCTCCTACCGGTGCTTCCGGCCCCTGCTCAAGAATGATGTGTGCGTTGGTGCCGCTGATGCCGAACGACGACACACCCGCCCGGCGCGGACGACCGGTCTCCGGCCACTCCACCGACTCGGTCAGCAACTCCACCGCGCCGGCCGACCAGTCCACGTGCGAGGAGGGAGTATCGACATGTAGCGTCTTGGGCAGCATGCCGTTCCGCATCGCCAGCACCATCTTGATCACACCGGCCACGCCCGCGGCGGCCTGGGTGTGACCGAGATTCGATTTGATCGACCCCAGCAGCAGCGGCCGGTCCTCCGGTCGATCCTTGCCATAGGTCGCCAGCAGCGCCTGCGCCTCGATCGGGTCGCCCAGAACCGTGCCGGTCCCGTGCGCCTCGACCGCGTCCACCTCGGCCGACGACAAACCGGCGCTGACCAGCGCCTGGCGGATCACCCGTTGCTGCGAGGGACCATTCGGCGCGGTCAACCCGTTGGACGCACCGTCCTGGTTGACCGCCGAACCTCGAACCACCGCCAGCACCTGGTGGCCGTTGCGGCGCGCGTCCGACAGCCGCTCCAGCACGAGCACGCCGACACCCTCGCCCCAATTGGTGCCGTCCGCGGTGTCGGAGAACGCCTTGCACCGCCCGTCGGGCGCCATTCCGCCCTGCCCGTTGAACCCGACGAACGCCAACGGCGACGTCATCACCGTGACGCCGCCGGCCAGCGCCAGCGAGCACTCCCCCTGCCGCAGCGCCTGTGCCGCCATGTGCAACGCCACCAGCGAGGACGAGCAGGCGGTGTCCACCGTCACCGCCGGACCCTCCAGCCCCAGCGTGTAGGACAGGCGGCCCGACAACACGCTGGCCGCCAGACCCGTGACACCATAGCCCTGCGTATCCACCTGATTGCTCATGAGCAGGTTCATGTAGTCCTGGCCGTTGGTGCCCACGAACACCCCGGTGTGGCTGCCCTTCAGCGAGACCGGGTCGATCCCCGCCCGCTCGACCGCCTCCCAGGTGGTCTCCAGCAGCAGCCGCTGCTGCGGATCCGTCGCCATCGCCTCACGCGGCGAGATCCCGAAGAACCCCGCATCAAACCCGGCCATATCCGCCAGAAACCCGCCCTGACACACAATACCCATCGCCGACATCGCCTCCACCTCCCAGCCCCGATCGGCCGGGAACGAAGAGATCGCGTCCTGTCCCTCAGACAGCAGCCGCCACAGATCCTCAGGAGAGCCGACCCCACCTGGGAAGCGGCATGACATCGACACGATGGCGATCGGCTCGTGCCTGCCCGACTCCACCTCTTCGAGCCGCCGACGGGTCTCGTGCAGATCGGCGGTGACCCACTTCAGGTACTCGACGAGCTTCCGGTCTTCGGACATGAGAGTGGCCCTTCACATTGTTCAGACGCGGGCTCGAATCACAGATCTTTCGAGCGGCCCAGTTCGTTGTCGATGAAGCTGAGAATTTCCTCGGTACTCGCCGATTCGAGCATGCCTGCGACAGCGATTTCACTAGTTTCCGTACCGCTCTCGCTCACCTTCACCAGCAGGTGCCGCAGCCGGGTCGCGATGCCGTTCCGGGCGAGACCGTCGAGCGCGTAGCCGGAAAGCGCGGTCTCGAACCGGTCGAGATCGGCCAGCAACGACAGCTCCACCACGGTGTTCGCTCCGGGCGCGATCTCCTCCAGAAGGCGCTCGGCGAGGCTGGCCGGGGTGGGGTGGTCGAAGATGACGGTCGCCGGCAGCCGCAGCCCGGTGACCGCGTTGAGCCGGTTACGCAGCTCGACGGCGGTAAGAGAGTCGAAGCCCAACTCGCGGAACTCACGGCC
>NZ_JBFAQY010000047.1:0-41294 GCF_040678965.1 Streptosporangium sp. NPDC049248 | reverse complement strand
GGCCGAGTCGCCCGACGAGGATGTGAACGCCTACGCGTTCTGGATCCTCTGGCAGTAACGGATTCAAATCCCCCATTGCATTCCTTCCACCTCAAATAATGATAAAACGCTTAATGTGGTGATCTACGACTATCAAAGCAAATATCGGCCTTGTAGTTCACTGATTTCGCATCACTTTCATGACCCGTTCTCCAAGGGGCCCGCCCGCCACCTGCGACGGCGTCCCAACGGAATCGCGACGCTCCCCAGAGTGACCAGCACGACTCCGCCGAGCGAGAGCAAGGCGACCCACGTCGCGACCGAGATGCTCTGGGTGTCCTCCGGCGGGGCGTGCACTATCGCGTCAAGTGGCAGGGGAGCGGGCTCCGCCGGCGCGAGTGCCACCGCCTCCGAGGGCAGGATCGCCGAGACGGCCAGCAGCGGGTTGACCATTCCTTCGCCGGTCCCGCTCCCGGAGCCGCCGTCGGCGGTCAAGGTGATGCGCCGCCCCACCTCTTCGTAGGTCAGCTTCGGATAGCGGGCGCGGACCAGCGCGACGACCCCGGTCACGTACGCCGTGGCGTAGCTGGTGCCCTCCAGGTTCTCCTGGTAGGCCTGGCCGGGCCAGGTGGAGGTGACTCCGGTGCCCGGTGCCAGCACGTTGATGGGCGTGACCGGGTTGGAGGAGTCGGCCCTCTTCCCGTTGGGGCCGGCGGAACCGACGGACAGGACCCCGGGGTAGGAGGCCGGGTAGGCGCGAGCCGGAGAGCCGTCCTCCTTGTCGATGTTGCCGGCCGCGGCGACCACCACCACGTTCTTGGCCAGCGCGTAGGCGACCGCGTTGCGCAGGTCGGGATGGTCGCTGGCCTGGGCCGACACGTTGATCACACCGGCGCCGAGCTCGACGGCCTTCACGATGGCCAGCGCCAGCATGGCCACCTGTCCCTTGCCGTCATTGGTGTGTTTGACGGAGATCAACTTCGCCTCCGGTGCCACCCCGGCGAAGGGGACCCCTCTCATCCGGGCCGCGGCGACGATGCCCGCCACCTCCGTGCCGTGGCCGAGGCAGTCGCGTCCCCCGGTGCTGGTGACGTCCTCCACGATGCCCCGCGTCAGCTGGGGGTGTCTGGTGTCCAGGCCGCTGTCGACGACCGCGACGGTCACCCCGGCCCCCTGGGTCAGCCGCCACACCTCGGGTAGGTTGAGCCGCCGCTGGGCCCAGGACTCCGCGATGCTCGTCGTGCCCTGCTTGAGCGAGCACTTGTCGGGCTCCGCCGTCCCGGCCGCGCCCGCGGGAGTCGCCGGGACCGTGACCGCCAGCAGCAGTGACACCGCGATAAGTGTCCGACCGATCACCATGCGTCCCCCAAAACGGGTGAATAACCGACAGAACCCTACTCAACTTGATCAAGCCTCGTCAGGCAGAGAGCTCGCTCAGATGGAGGCGGCGCTCGCGGTCCTAAGCTGGCTGATGTGAATGAGCGAAGCGAGCGAGTCGACGTGTACTGCAGCGATCGCTCAGACCTCCCCGACGAGCGTGGCCAGGAGCGGGCATGAGTGGATATCCGTGGGGCGAGGCGACCGCGACCGGCATCGGGTCGCATCCGGGGGAGGACCATGCCGAGGCGGTCAGGGTCGTCCTGGGCGAGTCGCCCGCGCTGCCGTATCTGCCGGAGTTGCCCGCCAGAGGCGTCGGCGCCGACATGATCGGGCGCACCGCCTCGCTGCTGCTGGAGATGCCGGTGGAGGTGCAGCCCTCGGGCTGGCGGTTCGCCGACCGGCCGGGCCGCGATCTCAAGCGCGCCCGAGACCACCTGGTACGCGACCTCGACGCCCTGGAAGAGGCGGCCCAGGGATACGAGGGACCCTTCAAGATCCAGGTATGCGGCCCGTGGACGCTGGCGGGAGCGGTCGAGCTCAAGTACGGCGACAAGACGCTCGCCGATCCGGGGGCGGTGCGTGACCTGGTGGACTCCCTGACCGAGGGGCTCGCCGCGCACATCGCCGACGTGCGCCGCAGGGTGCCCGGCGCCTCGGAGATCGTGGTCCAGATCGACGAGCCGGGGCTGCCCGGCGTCCTCGCGGGCACGGTGCCGACCGCCTCGGGCTTCGGGCGGCTGACCGCCGTCGACCGCCAGGTCGCCGCGGACCGGCTCGGCGCGGTGTTCCCCGCGGGGACGTTCGTCGTCGTGCACTGCTGCGCCCCCGACGTGCCCTTCCGGGTGCTGCGCGCGGCGGGGGCGGCGGGCGTCTCGCTCGACGCCCGCCGGTTGAACAGGCGCGACGAGGACGCGATCGGCGAGGCCGTCGAGGCGGGGACGGCCCTGTTCCTCGGTGTCGTGCCGGGCGTGGACGCGAGGCTTCCCGATGTCGGCGTGGTCGCCGGACCGGCCGTCGAGCTCTGGCGCCGTCTCGGCTTTCCCGCCGCGACGCTGGCCTCGCAGGTGGTGCTCACCCCGGCCTGCGGCCTGGCCGGAGCCTCGCCCGCCTACGCCAGGGCGGCCCTGGCCACCTGCCGCAAGGCCGCCCGGGTGCTGCAGGACGACCCCGGCGAGTGATCCCGGCCGCCGGGCGTGCCAACTCGGGGTAAGGAGGGGCACGGACTGTCGGTGCTCAAGGATACGTTTGGCTTGGCCGACGACGAGGGGAGAGGCGGGCGATGGGCGCTGAGGTCGAGGGCGTGCCGGTGCGTGCGTTGGAGCGGCACGCGGAGCTGACCGAGCTGGTCGAGGAGGCCAACTGGCGCTACCACGTGCTCGACTCGCCCACCGTGAGCGACGCCCAGTACGACGGGTGGATGCGCGAGCTGCGCGAGCTGGAGGAGGAGAGCCCGTCCCTCCGCACGCCCGACTCCCCCACCCAGAAGATCGGCGCGCCGATCTCCAGCGATTTCAATCCCGTTGAGCACCTGCAGCGGATGGAGAGCCTCGACAACGCCTTCAACGCCGAGGATCTCGCCGCCTGGCGGGCGAGGGCCGAGCGGCTGGCCGAGCGCGACCCCGCGCCCTACCTGTGCGAGCTGAAGATCGACGGTCTGGCGATCGCACTGGTCTACGAGAAGGGCCGCCTGACCAGGGGGGCCACCAGGGGCGACGGCCGGGTCGGTGACGACGTGACGGCCAACGTCCGCACGATCGCCAACGTGCCGCACCGCCTGACCGGCGACGACGTGCCCGACCTGGTGGAGGTCAGGGGCGAGGTCTACATCCCGGTCGAGGAGTTCGGGAAGCTCAACGAGCAGCTGGTCGAGGCGGGCAAGGCTCCGTTCGCCAACCCGCGCAACTCCGCGGCGGGCTCCCTGCGGCAGAAGGATCCGCGCGTCACCGCGCAGCGGCCGCTGCACATGATCGTCCACGGGATCGGCAAGTGGGAGGGGACCGCCCCGCCCCGCACCCAGTCGGAGATCTACGACCGGCTCGCGGCGTTCGGTCTGTCGGTCAGCGACCTCTACCGGGTCGTCGACGACCTTGAGGGCATCAACGACTTCGTCGGCTTCTACAGCGAGCACCGTCACGACCCGGCCTACGAGATCGACGGCGTCGTGGTCAAGGTCAACCGCATCGAGCTCCAGCACAACCTGGGCTCCACCAGCCGGGCCCCCCGCTGGGCGATCGCCTACAAGTATCCCCCCGAGGAGGTCAACACCAGGCTCCTCGACATCCAGGTCGCGGTGGGCCGCACCGGCAGGGTCACGCCGTACGGGGTCATGGAGCCGATCGTGGTGGCCGGCTCCACCGTCGAGCGGGCCACGCTGCACAACGCCTCCGAGGTCGCGCGCAAGGGTGTGCTGATCGGCGACACCGTGGTGCTGCGCAAGGCGGGTGACGTCATCCCCGAGATCGTCGGCCCGGTCGTCGACCTGCGCGACGGCACCGAGCGGGCGTTCACGATGCCGGAGCGCTGTCCGGAGTGCGACACCGAGCTGGCGTACGAGAACGAGGGCGACGCCGACCTGCGCTGCCCCAACACCAGGGCCTGTCCCGCCCAGCTCCGCGAGCGCATCTTCTTCGCGGCCGGTCGCAGGGCCTTCGACATCGAGGGGCTGGGCTACGTGGCGGCCACCGCGCTGACCCAGCCGCTGCCGCCGCAGGAGCCGCCGGTCCGCACCGAGGCCGACCTGTTCGATCTGACGATCGAGCGGCTGCTGCCGATCAGGTCGGTGGTCCGCGACCCCGACACCGGGCTGCCCAAGACCGATCCGGAGAGCGGCGAGCAGAAGGTCGTCACCTTCTTCGCCAACCAGAGCGGCGAGCCGAGCAAGAACGCCGAGAAGATGCTGGAGCAGCTGGAGAAGGCCAAGGGCCAGCCGGTCTGGCGGGTGCTCGTCGCGCTCTCCATCCGGCATGTCGGCCCCCCGACCGCCCAGGCGATCGCCGCGGAGTTCGGTTCCATCCACGCGATCGCGAAGGCCTCCGAGGAGGAGCTCGCCGCGGTCGAGGGCGTCGGCCCGCGAGTGGCCGCGGCGATCCGCGACTGGTTCGAGGTCGACTGGCACCGGGAGATCGTCGAGCGCTGGGCGGGCGCCGGGGTCCGGATGGTCGACGACCCGCCGGCCGAGCAGCTTCCGCAGACCCTGGCCGGGCTGACCTTCGTGGTGACCGGCACGCTCGCCGACTTCACCCGCGACGAGGCCGGTGAGGCACTGGCCGCCCGAGGCGGCAAGGTCTCGGCGTCGGTGTCGAAGAAGACCTCCTTCGTGGTGGTCGGGGAGAACGCGGGTTCCAAGTTCGACAAGGCCGTGAAGCTCGGCGTGCCGATCCTCGACGAGGCCGGTCTGCGGGTCCTGCTGGCCGAGGGGCCCGAGGCGGCGGCGAAGGTGACGGTGCAGCCCGAAAAGTGATGGAACCGCCCCGCCGCCGTGTGCAAGGACGCGTGAATTTTCAGTGACGGAACGTGCGCAATCGGTTTCGCGAAGTGGCCCGTAGGCCGTACTCTCCCATAGTGAACTAATGGGGGTTTTGTTACTCATGGCCGACCCAACCGACACTCGCGATACCGGACCGCGTCTGGGATCGCCCCTCTGGGCCTATCTCGCCGCCGTCATCGCGGTCGGGTTCGTCGCCCTCGTCGTGTCCCAGCTGCGCATGGACACGGCCGAGGTCGTGGAACTCGCCCGGAGCCCGCTGTTCTGGATGCTCACGGTCCTTGTCGTGCTGGGTGAGTTGCGGCCGGTGATCCTGTCGGCGTCGCTGACCGTGGGCGGCACCTACCCGTCGACCATGTTCACCTTCGCCGCGCTGCTCCACTACGGCCTGCCGATCGCGGTGCTGCTGCAGGCGGTCGCCATGGTCGTCAACGGGGCGGTCACCCGTAAGGCGTGCCACCGGGTGATGTTCAACATCGCCCAGGTGACCCTGGCCTACACCGCCGCCGGGATGGTGCTCGGCCTCTTCGGCGACCAGCCCGTCACGGTGGGCGCCGGAGTGCCCGACGGCACCGACCTGCTGGCGATCGGGCTGGCCGGGCTGGCCTACTTCGTGGTCCGGGCCGCGCTGGTCTCCGGCGCGGTGGCGCTGCACGAGCGCAGGTCGATCCACCGGGTGATCAAGACCACGATCGGCCACCAGAGCCTCGTCTACGCCGGGCTGCTCGGCATGGCCCCGCTCGTCGTGGTGGTGATGAACCACTCGCCGGCCCTGGTGCCGCTCTTTCTGGCGCCCGTGCTGGCCGTCTACTTCACGGCCAGCATGTCGGTCCGCCGCGACCACCAGGCGATGCACGACGGTCTTACCGGGCTGCCCAACCGCAAGATGCTCGTGCTCAGCACGGAGGAGGCGCTCGCCGAGGCGCGGGAGGGCGAGCGGGTCGGCCTGTTCCTGCTCGACCTCGACCGGTTCAAGGAGATCAACGACACCCTCGGGCATCCGGTCGGCGACCGGCTCCTGCAGATGGTCGCGCACCGGCTCACCCACAGCGTCCGCCCCGGCGACGTGGTGGCCCGGCTCGGCGGCGACGAGTTCGCCGTTCTGCTGCCCTCGGTCAGGGACGCCGCGGCGGCCAGGGAGGTGGCGGCGCGCCTGCGGGTGGCGATCACCGAGCCGGTACGGCTGGAGGGCATGAGCTTCGACCTGGACGCCTCGTTCGGCATCGCCATCTACCCCGACCACGCACCGGACTTCGAGATGCTCCTGCAGCGCTCGGACGTGGCGATGTACCTGGCGAAGGAGAGCAGGACCGGGGTCGAGATCTACGCCGCCGACAAGGACCGCAACAGTCCCGAGCGGCTCACCCTCCTCGGTGACCTGCGCAGGGCCATCGACCGCTCCGAGTTGCGGCTGCACTACCAGCCCAAGCTCGACCTGTCGGGAGGGCAGGTGCGGGGCGTGGAGGCGCTGCTGCGATGGCGCCACCCGGAGCGAGGGATGATCTCCCCCGGAGAGTTCGTGCCGATGGCCGAGCAGTCGTATCTGATGCGCCACCTCACCGGATACGTCATCGACGCGGCCCTGGAGCAGGCCGCCCACTGGTGGCACACCGGCCTGCACGAGCAGATCTCCGTCAACGTCTCGGCCCGCGACCTGCTCGACTCGGCGCTCTCCGACCAGCTGGGAGCGGGCCTGGCGCGATACCGGCTGCCGCCCAAGGCGATCCAGCTGGAGGTCACCGAGCGCATCCTGATGACCGACCAGGCGTACACCGCCGACGCGGTCCGCGCCCTGGCCTCGCTGGGCGTGCCGCTCGCGCTCGACGACTTCGGCACCGGCTACTCCTCGCTGGTCCGCCTGCAGCGTCTGCCGGTGGCCGAGGTCAAGATCGACTCTTCGTTCGTCCGCCGGATCGGCGAGTCCAAGGACGACGAGCGGATCGTCCGCTCGATCGTCGATCTGGTCCGCTCCCTCGGCCTGCGCTCGGTCGCCGAGGGCGTCGAGTCGGCCGAGGTGGCCGAGCGCCTGGCCGACATGGGGTGCGATCTGGGCCAGGGCTGGCTGTTCGCCGAGCCCATGTCGGCCGCTGACGCGACAGTATGGTTGCGCAAGCATCGAGGGCTCGCCCCGCACGACTTCGGCTTCCTGCGTCCCACCGAGATCCTCGACTCCCAGCGGGCCTGGTCCTCCCTGTCACCATGATCTCGTGTGTGGCCGGTCCGCCTCCCGGCAAGTGTTTTCCGGGGCCGCGCGAGGAAGCGTTCAAGATCGATTCGGGCGGGAGGCGGGTCATGCCGGGGGCCGATTTCTCCGGCCTGGCGGGCCGGGGACGGTCTGACCGCTTCGAGTAAGAGATCTTCGGTTGGTTGCGACGGTGTTAATGAGTCGGGACCCTCAGGTCGCGAGCCATAGGATGACACTGTCCAATTGCCATTCCACGAAACGGGTTCAACGACTCATGTCCGCCATAACCCGCGACGAGGTCGCTCACCTCGCCCGGCTGTCCCGGCTGGCGCTGGCCGACGAGGAGCTCGACCACTTCGCCGCCCAGCTCGATGTGATCATCGGTGCGGTCGCCCGCGTCGCCGAGGTGGCGGCCGACGACATTCCGCCGTCCTCGCACGCGTTGCCGCTCACCAACGTCTACCGCCCCGACGAGGTACGGCCGGGACTGACGCCGGAACAGGCGCTGTCAGGCGCCCCGGCAGTCGAGGACGACCGCTTCCGCGTGCCGCGCATCCTCGGGGAGGAAGCATGAGCCTCATCCACAAGACCGCCGCGGATCTGGGTGCGCTGATCGCCGCCGGAGAGGTCTCCGCCGTCGAGGTCGCCCAGGCCCATCTCGACCGGATCGCCGCCGTCGACCCGCAGGTCAACGCCTTCCTCCACGTCAACGCCGAAACGACCCTGGAGCAGGCGCGGGCCGTCGACGCCCGCCGGGCCGCCGGCGAGGAGCTCGGCCCGTTGGCCGGCGTGCCGATCGCGCACAAGGACGTCTTCACCACCGTCGACATGCCGACCACGGCCGGATCCAAGATCCTTGAGGGGTATCGCCCGCCGTACGACGCCACCGTGACCCGCCGTCTGCGCGAGGCCGGCCTGGTGATCCTCGGCAAGACCAACCTGGACGAGTTCGCGATGGGCTCCTCCACCGAGAACTCCGCCTACGGCCCCACCCGCAACCCGTGGGACCTGTCCCGCATCCCCGGTGGCTCCTCCGGCGGCTCGTCCGCCGCGGTCGCCGCCTACGAGGCCCCGCTGTCCACCGGCACCGACACCGGCGGCTCGATCCGCCAGCCCGCCGCGGTCACCGGCATCGTGGGCATGAAGCCGACCTACGGCGGCTCGTCCCGCTACGGCCTGATCGCCTTCGCCAGCTCGCTCGACACGCCGGGCCCCTTCGCCCGCAACGTGCTGGACACCGCGCTGCTGCACGAGGCGTTCTCCGGCCATGACGTGATGGACGCGACCTCCGTCGACGCCCCGGTGCCCTCGGTCGTGGCGGCGGCGCGCAGCGGCGACGTGGCCGGGCTGCGCATCGGCGTGGTCAAGGAGTTCGGCGGCGACGGCTACCAGGCGGGCGTGCTCGCGCGCTTCCACGAGACCGTGGAGCTGCTGGAGTCGCTGGGCGCGAAGGTCTTCGAGGTCTCCTGCCCCTCGTTCACCACCGCCCTCCCGGCGTACTACCTCATCGCCCCCTCGGAGTGCTCCTCCAACCTGGCCCGCTTCGACGCCATGAGGTACGGCCTGCGCGTCGGCGACGACGGCACGCGCAGCGCCGAGGAGGTCATGGCCCTGACCCGGGCACAGGGCTTCGGCCCCGAGGTCAAGCGCCGCATCATCCTCGGCACATACGCGCTGTCCAGCGGTTACTACGACGCCTACTACGGTCAGGCGCAGAAGGTCCGCACGCTCATCGCGCGCGACTTCGAGGCCGCCTTCCAGCAGGTGGACGTGCTCATCTCGCCGACGACGCCCACCACGGCGTTCCCGATCGGCGAGCGCGCCGACGACCCCATGGCGATGTACCTGGCCGACCTGTGCACCATCCCGGCCAACCTGGCGGGCAACGCGGCCATCTCCGTGCCGTGCGGCCTGGCGGACGAGGACGGCCTGCCGGTCGGTCTGCAGATCATGGCTCCGGTGCTCGGCGACGACCGCTGCTACCGGGTCGGTGCCGCGGTCGAGAAGGCCCTCCAGGCGCGGTGGGGCGGCAGCCTGCTGTCCAGAGCCCCGGAGCTATAAGGGTTTTCTGGATTTCGGGGCGAGGGGGCGACAGGTGACAGGGAGAACGGCGGCATGATCACTCGGATCGAGATCGACGGGTTCAAGTCCTTCTTGAGCTTCGATCTCGATGTGCCGCCCTTCCTCGCGCTGGTCGGACCCAACGCGAGCGGCAAGTCGAACCTCTTCGACGCCGTGGGGTTCGTGGCGGCTGAGATCGAGGGGCCGGGCGGGCTGCTGGGCGCGACCCGCGGGCTGCCGGGCGAGCAGTTCCACCGGGTCGCCCACGGTTCCGCCGTTGGCGGGTTCGTCGTCTCGGTGGAGGCACTGGTCACCCCGGAGCCCGGCTCCGTGGTGCCGGTCAGGTTCGACGTGGGCGCGGAGATGGTGCTGAAGATCCCCAGATCCAGCGGGGCCGTGGTCAGCCACGTGGCCCAGCGGATCCCGCACGAGCTGCTGGATCTCCTGGTCGAGGACCCGGATCCGGAGGGCACGCCCCGCCGTACGGTCTCCTCGTGGCGTCGCTACTCGCCGTCCCCGGCGGCGATGCGCCGCCGCTGCCCCTCGGCCGACCGGGGAGCGCTCGCGGACGACGGCGCGAACCTGGCCGCGGTGCTCGCGCGGATGGCCGGTACGGAGGCGCTGGCCGACCTCGTGGTCGACCTCGCGGGAGTGCTACCCGACGTCACCGGGCTGGTGCCGCGCACCGACCGGAGGGAGTGCTCCTTCGACCTGCTCGTCGACGGCCAGGGAGCGGTGCCGGCCACGCTGCTCTCCGACGGCACCCTGCGGGTCCTCGGCCTGCTGACCGCCCTGTACGACCCCGACCACCCGGGCACGCTGCTGGTGGAGGAGATCGAGAGCGGCGTCCACCCGGGGCGCCTCGGCGAACTGCTGCGGCGGGTACGCCAGCGGACCTCCGGGCCGGGGGGTGCCGAGCCGCCGAGGCAGGTGATCCTCACCAGCCAGTCCCCGATCGTCGTCGCGGAGGTCTACCGGACCGAGCCGGACGCGCTGACGTTCCTCGACACCGCGGTCCGTGTCGACCCCGACAACGACCGGGTGTCGAGGGTGACCGTGGCCAAGCCGATCCAGCCGGACGGCGAGCCGGGCACGTTCGTCTCACCCCGGCAGGTCCGCAAGTACCTGGGCGCGGCCGCATGAGCCGCCCGCTGGTTCCCGGACTCATCGCGGAGGGGGAGACCGACGAGGGCTTCCTCAGCATCGTGATCGCCAGGCAGCTGCGCGAGCTCACCTGGATGTCGCCGTACGCGGTGGACGTCAAGGAGACCGAGGTCGTCTCCCACGACCGGGAGCACATGGTCACCGCGCTGGAGGAGCTCGCGGCCGACTGCCACCTGCTCTTCACCCACGATGACGGGCGGGAGCGCCGCCGTAGCGACGGCGTCCGCTACCACTCGCACTACCTGGTGCCGGTGATCGGACTTGGCGACACCGAGGCCTGGCTGCTCGCCGACCGCGCCGTGTGGGCGGGGCTGGCGGGCAGTGACCTCGGCGGGCTGCCCGCGCGGCCCCGCGATGTCGAGAGGATCGCCGATCCCGCGGGGGTACTGGCCGTGACCGTCCCCCGGCGTGGCAAACCGGTCCGCGACTACTTCGAATACATAGGACGCAACATCGACCTCGCCGTTCTGGCCCAGGTGCCCGCCTACGCGAACTGGGTGGCCGAGACGAGGAACGCGTTGAAGGGACTTGGATATCTATGACGTCTTCTATGAGGAGCGGTGAACGACGATGAGCGCTGAGACGTTGATGCCGTACGACGAGGCGATGGAGCGCTTCGAACCGGTGCTGGGCCTGGAGACACACGTCGAGCTGGGCACGGCGTCGAAGATGTTCTGCGGCTGCCCGACCACGTTCGGCGCCCCGCCGAACACGCACGTCTGCCCGGTCTGCCTGGCGCTGCCCGGCTCGCTGCCCACGACCAACGCCGCCGCGATCGAGTCGACGATCCGTATCGGCCTGGCGCTCAACTGTTCCATCGCCGAATGGTGCCGCTTCGCCCGGAAGAACTACTTCTATCCGGACATGCCGAAGAACTACCAGATCAGCCAGTACGACGAGCCGCTCTGCTTCGACGGCTACCTCGACGTCGAGGTCGACGGCAGGACGGTACGGATCGAGATCGAGCGCGTCCACCTGGAGGAGGACACCGGCAAGTCCACCCATGTGGGTGGCGCGACCGGCCGCATCCACGGGGCCGACTACTCGATCGTCGACTACAACCGGGCCGGCATTCCGCTGGTGGAGATCGTCACCAAGCCGATCCCGGGGACCGACAGGCTCGCCCCCGAGGTCGCCCGCGCCTACGGCACCGAGCTGCGCGAGCTGGTGCGCGGTCTCGGCGTCTCGGACGTACGCATGGAGGAGGGCTCCATGCGCTTTGACGTCAACGTCTCGCTCATGCCGCGCGGCTCCTCGGAGTGGGGCACCCGCACCGAGACCAAGAACGTCAACTCGCTGCGCAGCGTCGAGCGCTCCGTACGGGGTGAGATCGAGCGCCAGGCCGCGATCCTCGCCGACGGCGGCCGGATCATCCAGGAGACCCGCCACTTCCACGAGAACACCGGCACCACCACCTCGGGACGGTCCAAGGAGGAGGCGCAGGACTACCGCTACTTCCCCGAGCCCGACCTGGTGCCGATCGCCCCCGACCCCGCGTGGGTCGCCGAGCTCAAGGCGGCCCTGCCGGAGCTGCCGGGCGTGCGGCGCAAGCGGCTCCAGCAGGAGTGGGGCGTGTCCGATCTGGACATGACGTCCATGCACAACGCCGACGCCATCGGCCTGGTCGAGGCGACGGTGGCCGCCGGCGCCCCGCCCGCGGACGCCCGCAAGTGGTGGATGGGCGAGCTGGCCCGCCGTGCCAACGAGGCGGGGCTCCCGCTGAGCGCGCTGCGGATCACCCCGGACCAGATCGCCAGGGTGTGCGCGATGGTCGCCGGGGGGGCGCTGAACGACAAGCTGGCCCGCCAGGTGCTGGAGGGCGTGCTGAACGGTGAGGGCTCCCCGGACGAGGTGGTGGCCGCCCGCGGCCTGCAGATCGTCAACGACGAGGGCGAGCTGATGGAGATCATCGACCAGGTCCTGGCCGGCAACGCCGACGCTGCGGACAAGGTCCGCAGCGGCAAGGTCGCCGCCGTCGGCGCCCTGGTCGGCGGCGTCATGAAGGCCAGCCGGGGCAAGGCCGACGCGGGCCGGGCCAGGGAGCTCATCCTGGAGCGCCTCGGCGTCTCCGGGTAATCGGCGTCTCCGGGCAACCCGCGCGTAGGGTTTCCCGGGAGCTCAAGCGAAGGGTCTGCGAGTGGCCCGCGCGTAAGGTTTCCGGGGAACTCACGCTGAAGGTTTTACGGAGAGCCCGTGCGAAGGGTTTCCGGGAGTCCGCGTGAAAACCCCGCCGCCCTGGCGGGGCCGCGCTCGCGCCCGGGTGATCCGATCGCGTCCAAGCTCCACGAGCGGCCCGTGGTTGCGTACCACCGCTCGCGAGAAGTTGGGCGCGACGGCACGGGAGTCGTCTCTCCGTGCCGCCGCGCTGCTCATGGTGAGTTCGGCGGCTCGGCGTAGTGCTCACCGAGCCGTTCGGCGATCCGGACCGCGACCTGCGTCAGGTCGTCCACCGGAGCATGCTCGGCGGGCTCCTCCTGGTAGGCGGCGCCCCAGCAGAAGACGGTTCCTGCGCGATCGGCCCACACGGTCAGATCGGCGCTGACCACGAGGCGAGGCTGTCCCTCGTCGTAGGAGATCGCCGGATAGATCCGGTGAGTGTGCAATTCCACGCGTAGGCGCTGCAGAGCCGCGACGGCGGCGGGCCGCCGGATGGCGGCGCCCAGCCGGTCGCCCGCCGGTGTGCCGTAGGACGGGATCACCGTCAACTCCTCTCATCTGCTTGAGAACATGACTCCGACGGGCTCAGGTGGTCGGCCGCGATGGCCACGAGCGGCGTGGCACCTGGGGACGAGGTTCGCCAAAGGTCGAATTCCACCTGTTGCATGCGGTCCCACAGCTCGGCGGCGCTGTTCGCGTAGACGGTGCGGAAAAACGCCACGTCCCGGCAATCCCAGGCTTCGAACCGCCGGTATCTCAGGCTCCACCAGACCAGCCACCCGTACGCGTAGGTCTGCACCTGCCCGGCGGCCAGCACCGCGTCGGCGTCAGCGTGGGTCGACATGCTCTGCCAGGATCACGTCGGCCAGCAGCGGCAACTCGCAGCCCAGCAGCGTGGTGAGGGGGCGGGCGCGCAGGATCTCGTAGTGCTCGGCGAGCCGTTCGGCGGCCGTGGTCGAGTCTGAGGCGGCGCTGAGTAGATGATCGCCGGATCCGTCAAGCTTGGGACTGGTCCACCAGAAGTTCTCACCGTCGCTGTAGGCCAGGAGCCCGCGATAGACGGACACGATGGCGTTGCCGGAACGGAGCTCATGGATGTCGGCCGAGATGCCATGGGCGCGATCCAGTTCGGCGACTAGTTCTTCGGCGCGGAGCCGGGCGGTGGTCGGCGGCGCGGCGGCGTGCACCGGGGGAGGGAGACCGCCGCGCCTGCTCACGAGAGCGTCACTACGCTTCGGGGCCGAGTTCATGCCGCAACCCCTCGCCGGTACGGCTCACGCCGCCGGGGCGGGGAGGTGGTGTCCGGCGAGCGGCCTCCGCCATAGGCATCGGTGATCGCCGCCGGACGCGCGTGACGTCCGGGACGAACCTGGGACGGAGTGACGGGCGGGTGGACCTTCGATGGGCGCGACGGCGCCGCGACCGGTAGCCGATCGCCCAGGCCCAGACGCCGCCGCGTGGCCATCCGGGCGCACACCTGCCGGGGCGTGGGCTGCTCCCACAGGTGGTCACGACGATGCGGCAGGCTGCGCGCCTCGTGGGCATAGGGGGCATGCCCGCACCACCGGCAGCCCAGCGGCAGCGGCGGGGAATCCGCGTTCCAACGGATCCGGATGGCTCTAATCTTGGCCATGGATCAGGACTCGCTTCCTGGTCAAGGGGCCCGTACGGCGTGTCAGCGCCTACGGGTCCCGTTTCTTTTGCGACTCCTCTCATCACAACGCTGCGTAATCCCTTCGGCACAGATGCGTTTGGAGGACACTGGGGGCGACAGAACCGCCCCCAAGTGCGGCGAAGAGGTGTACGTGATGGCCGCTGATCTCCCCGCGTGGGCCGTACGACTCCGTAAGGAACGACGCGACCGGCTGTGGCCCCAGCGCGAGATGGCCCGCCGACTCGTCGAGGCGGCCGACGAGGAAACCCGCAACCACCTGCCCACCCGGGAGACCCTGATCCGCCGGATCAAGGCGTATGAGGCCGGGCACAACCGGCCCGGTGATCCGTACCGCGTGCTGTACGCACGAGCGTTCGGCATCCCCGAGGCCGACCTGTTCGACGATCCGCAGAATGTCTCTGCCTCTGAGCACCCGACCCGGGGTAGCCTCGCAGAGAAGGCGCCAGATGGAGACGACATGGAACGCCGACGACTTCTACAGCTCGCCGCCACCGGGTTCGGAATACTCGGCCTGTCCGGCGAAGCGGTTCGCCAACTGCTTGACCTGTCTCTCGCACATGATTTCCGCAGCGCCGAGGAATGGGAACTGGCCTGCGGCGATCACCTCTACGCGCTCCGGACCCGACCTCCCGCACAGGTGGCAGCCGATCTCATCATCGATCTGCTCCTGGTGCGACGGCAGTTGGAGACGTCGGCTCCCACCGAGGTCGCCGGACTGCAGAGGACCATGGCCGCACTTTCCACCGTCCATGCCAACGCGCTGACCCGCCTAGGCGATCACGGGGCCGCCGTCCGCTGGTGGCACACGGCCCGTCACGCGGCTGACGCATCCGGGGATCGAGAACTCCGCCTGCTGGTCCGGGCGGAGGAGGCGGGCCACGGACTCTACGGGCAGCGCGCCCCGGGGACGGTCCTCCGCCTCGTGCACGACGCGAAACAGATCGCCGGTGAACCCTCCGTCGACCTTTTGACCACCCAGGCCAAGGCCCTCTCCCTGCTTGGCAGGCACGATGAGGCGCTCGGAACGCTGAACGCCCTTCTCGACCTGGCGGCGAAGGGCAGCACCGGAGACTCCCTCGGCTTCTGGAAGCCGAACCAGATCCATTTCGCCGAGAGCTGGGTCTACGCCGGTGCGGGTGACGAGGCCAGGGCGGACACCGCCCGGACCAATGTGCTCAGACTGACCCGCGACTACCAGTACCAGGCCAACGTCGCGCTCCACGAGGCACTCTGCATGGTCGTCAGGGGGGACATCGACGAGGGCATGCGGCGGGCGGCAACGGTGATAGCCCCTCTTGCGCCCGCCTACCGCAGCAACCACATCATCGAAACCGGGAAAATACTGCTGCGCGCCGTACCTCGCGATCAGCAGGCCCGCCCGGCTGTCGGCGATTTTCACGAAGTGCTGACCACTGAGGCCTTGCAGAGTGCCTGAACAAACAGCCTTTCGAGCATCCTCGCGCCAGCCATCAGTCTCGACCTGGACTCGCATGGGTGCATAAAGGCGTGAGACGACTGAGGCCCTGATGAATATCACCTAGCAGGAACCCTGCGAGATAGGGAGGTGGTGAACATGGGTCTTCGTGACCCTCTGCCCGCCGAAGAGGTTACGCAGCGCCTGGCATCAAGCGGCTGGTCCGGCGACACCAACGAGATCAGTAAGAACTTCTCGATCGACTACGACAGCGCGATGCGCGCCGTCACCGAAATCGCACAGGCTGCCATCGAGTTGGAACATCGGCCAGACATCGATATCCGATGGGACCATCTGCGGATCGCCATGACCACTCACACGGCAGGCGATGTCGTAACGGAGCTGGACTTTCTTCTTGCCGACCGGATCAACGAAATCACCGAAAAGCACGGAGCCGTAACGACCTGACCCGAAGCGCTGTACCGTCGCGTCTGACCCACGAGCGGCCCCTGGTATCCGCGCCACCGCTCGCGGGAGTTCAGTGCGACGGCACGAAAGGGTCCGTGCTGTCGCGGCTGTTCACGGGGCGGTGAAGGTGTGCCGGGCCCGCGCGCTGTGCAGCCTTTCGACCTGGACGGACAGTTCCGAGGCGAGCGCCTCGGTGGAAAAGCGCATGAACGTCTCAGGAGTGGCGGACTCTCAACGTCCTGCGCGTGTGGTGATAACACCCCGCTGACCAGCTGACCAGCTGACCAGCGTCAGCGTCGAAGGAAATCGATCATCTCGGTTCTGGTCTCCTCGTGCGGTTCGACCGATGCCGCCTGCCGCATCCAGTGCCTTGCCTCGTCCGGTACGGCTGAGGCCGGCCAGGTGGTCAACGCGGCCAGGGCGGCGCGCCGGATCCGAGTGACCCGGTTGCGCAGTGCCACGTCGATCAGCGCCAGCCCGATGCCGGGGAAGGCCTCCAGCCCGCCCACGATGGACTCCAGCGCTCGATCCGGCCCGTACTCCTCGCCGATGTCGTGGCTGTCCTCTGGCCCGTTGGCCAGATCGGCCAGGGGAAGAAGTCGTTCGGCCAGGTGGCTGAGCTGCTCGGCTTCCTCGGCGGTGGCGAGCCGGATGGCGTGGTGCCAGGCGAACTCATCCAGCGGATCAATCTTCAGGCGGGCGATGATCTGCTCGACCACCTGTAGATGAAGTTCGTCGGCAGCCCACATCGCATGGCTGAAATCGACATGGTGTGGATCGGCCAGGCACCCCAGCACGAGGTCGTTCCACCGAGGTTGGGTGGTGAGTTCCTCGTAGCGGCGGCGGAGCTGCGCGATCATGTCGGGCGGCCAGGGCGAATCGTCGTCGGACTCGCGCAGGAAGGCCAGGATTCTCAGCACGGCGTGCAACCTGTCGAGCGTGGCCTGCCGGTCGGCGAGGAGGTCGGCGAAGCGATGCATGGCCGGTACGGCGTCGGCGTAGTCGCCCATGTCTTTGGCCGGACCACCCAGCGCCAGGGCGGCCAGGATGTCCGCGGCGCCGTCGAGCAGGGTGTCGTCGATGTCCGGCTCCAGCAGGGCCGAGTACAGGTCGCCGGTCGTGGCCGCGAGGTGGGCCAGGTATTCGTTCATGATCCCGTTGCGGAAACCATCCCTCAGCAACCAGGCCTTGATCTGTGGATCGTCGCATCCCTTGAGCCGTTCCACCGCGTGGATGCGGCCCCAGTCCCGCACTCGGCGGGCCAGTTCGTAGGCGGCACGTTGGCGGTCGGGCTGAGTGTGCTGCAGGGCCACTACCGCGTACAGGGTGAGCTCCTCCAGCGTGCCGAGCAGGAGCAGCAGCTCCCTGTCCCGCTCGTCTCCACAGACGCCGAGCAGCACAATGCCGATCTTGACAGCGTCGCGCCGGGTACCGTGCTCGGTCAGATGCCGCCCGACTTCGCCGATTCGATTACGGGGGAGCCGCCGTCGCCGGATCTGGTCGACGAGGTCGTCGGCGATGCCGAGTGCTGATACGGTGCCGAGCCGATCATGTAGCCGCAGAAGATCTTCACGGGCGGGGTCGCCGGTGACGAGCCTGCTGATCAGGTCGGCGATTTCGACGACGGCGTTGTTGTCGGGCTCGATACCAAAGTGGTGGCTCTGGATGCCGTCCATGACGACGCTGGTGATGAACGGCTCACGGTCACGGCGGGGCGGGTCATCTGGGAGCCGGTAGGCGTCCTCGGGCCACGGGCCGGGCCCGTAGCGCAGGGACATCGCGAGTGCGTGAGCGAGGAAGGTGGGGCGATCGTCGAGGGGATCGTCACCCAGCTTCCACGTGCCGGGGTTCACCGGCTGGGGCGGTGGCCGCCCTTCCCGTAGGTCATGCCCGCCATGATGGGCCACCGGGCGTCCGGATGGCAACCATGGGCCGCTCCCCTTGACTGCGCCACCTCGAGATTTTGATCAATTTACGCCGGTCTCATATCGTGTGAAAGGCGAGGTCAGGCGGGGGCGGCCTGGGCGGCGACGAGCTGTGCGTATTTGCCGCCGATGGCCATCAGTTCGTCGTGGGTGCCGCGTTCCACGATGCGGCCGGAGTCGACCACCAGGATCAGGTCGGCGTCCCGGATGGTGCTCAGCCGGTGGGCGATGACGATCCGGGTCTGGGTGAGCCAGAACAGATTGGCCTCGATGGTCGCCTCGGTGGTGCTGTCCAGGTTGCTGGTGGCCTCGTCGAGCAGCAGGATCTTCGGCCGGGGCAGGAGGGCACGGGCCAGGGAGAGCCGCTGGAGCTGACCGCCGGAGAGACCGCCGCCGTCGGTCAGCACCGTCTCGTACCCCATCGGCATCGCCATGATCTCCTCGTGCAGCGCCGCCACCTCTGCCGCGGCGATCACCCGTTCCAGGGGCGCGTCGGGAAGGTTCAGCGCGATGTTCTCCCGGATCGAGCCGTTGAACAGGGAGGTGGCCTGGCCGACCACACCGAACTGGCGGCGCAGGGTGCGCAGGTTGAGCTCGGAGGCCGGGACGCCGTCGTAGAGGATCTCGCCCTCCACCGGGATGTGCAGTGTCAGCAGCAGCCTGGCCAGCGTGCTCTTGCCCGAGCCCGAGGCGCCCACCAGCGCCACCTTCTGCCCCGGCCGGATGGAGACCGAGACGTCCCGCACCACCCACGGGCCGCGGGGGTCGTGCCGGAAGCTCACACCGCGCAGTTCCACCGCACCGCGCAGCCGCAGCACCTCGATGCCCTCGCTGGGCTCGGGCTCGGAGGCCAGGATGTCGGACAGGCGGTCGAAGTGCGCGCCCACCTGCTGCAGGCTCTGCAGGCCGGTCATCAGCGAGCCGAGCGGGGTCAGGGCGCCGAGCGCGATGGCGTTGAGCGCGATCAGCGCGCCCACGGTCAGCTGCCCGTCGAGGACCCGCCACGCGCCGAGCCAGAGCAGCCCGAGCGGGGCGATCACCCGGCTCGCGGACAGCGCGGCCTCCACCAGGCCCTGGGTGAGGCCGCTGCGCACGTCGGCGTTGAGCTGCTGGGCGAAGTGGGCCGACCACTGCTCCACCGCCCGCTTCTCGGCCCCGGACGCCTTCAGCGTCTCGATGCCGGTGATGGCCTGGATGAGGCTGCTCTGCGACGCGGAGAAGGCGGTCAGCTCCTGCTGGGTGAGCAGGTTGATCCGGCGGGTGGTGGCCAGCACCAGCAACCCCTGGAAGGCGACCACGCCGGTCAGCGCCAGCCCGAAGACGGGATCCCACACGTACACGAGCACGAGGTAGCCGACGGCGAGCGGACCGTCCAGCAGCGCCGCCACGATCTGGCCGGTGAGGATGTCGCGCAGCGTGGAGACGCTGGCGGCCCGGGTCAGCAGGTCGCCCTTGCCGCGCTGCGCGAAGTAGCGGTACGGCAGCGTCACCAGGTGGCCGATCACCCCCTCGGTGAGCTCCTGGTCGGCGCGGGCCCGTACCGCCACCAGCAGCGCCGCCCGCAGATAGCCGATCACGAACTGGGCCAGCCCGGCCAGCAGCACGGCCCCGCCGAGCAGGGGCAGCAGGTCCGCGGCCTGGGACGGGATGATCCTGTCGATCAGCAGCTGGGAGAAGAAGGGCAGGGCCAGCCCCAGCAGCTGCAGCAGCAGCGAGGCCGCGACGACCTGGGCGAGCAGGCCGCGTCGGCGCCGGAACAGGGTACGGACGAACTCGCGCCGCCAGGCGCTCGCCATCGAGGACGTGCCGCGGTGGAATCCCTCGCCGGGTTCGAAGACCAGCAGCACGCCGGTGAACCCGGCGCTGAACTCCTCCGCGGTCAGCCTGCGGCGGCCCCGCCCCGGGTCGACGAGGTCCACCCGGTCGGGCGACCAGCGCTCGACCACCACGAAGTGGTTGAACTCCCAGTGCGCGACCGCGGGGAGCGGCACGCGCGCCAGGTCCTCGGGCGCGAGCGAGAAGGCGCGCGCCTTCAGGCCGTGCTCGCGGGCGCCGTCCACGATGGCCTTGGCGCTCAGGCCGTCCCTGCCGACCTGGAGCCGTTCGGACACCTGGTGCAGGGTGGTGCGCTGGCCGTGGTGGCAGAGCACCATGGCCAGGCACGCGGCGCCGCACTCGGTGACGGTGTTCTGCAGCAGGACCGGTACGCGGCTCCTCATCCGCCGGCTCCCAGCGCGAGCGCGATCAGCGTGGCGCCGGCCGCCAGGACGGCGGCCACCAGGATCCACAGCAGCAGGAACGACGGGCCGCTGATCACCAGCGGCATCCGGGCGACGGAGCGGGCCTCGGCATGCCGGCGCAACGCCTCCGTCCGGTAGATGAGACGTCCCGGCGGGGACCCCGTCGGCTGCCCTTCCGGAGGCGCTGACGGGGAATGCGGCCGGTGGCCGGGCGGGGCCGCCGCGGGCGGGCGCTGCCGAGGAGGCGGAGGTGAGTACGGTGCCCGGGGACGGTACCCCTCGGTGTCCTCCCAGTTGCCGGCCCTGTGCCGGCCGGGCGCGGGAACGGCCTGGGTGCGGTCCGGATCGATCACGACCAGTGCCATTCGACCGTGGCCGCGGCGCGGCGCTCCGCCAGCCAGCCGGCGAACGCGGCGCGCCCGGCGGCGGCCAGCGTCTCCCGGTCGCCGGTGGCCGGGCTCCTGTGCAGGACGGCACCGGTCAGGAAGCCGCCGTCCGGCAGCTCCACCGGGCCGACGATCCCGCCGGGCGGCGTACCGCGCAGGGGCGTGGGCAGGTCCGCCTCCCAGCGGGTCGCGAAGGTCACCGTGGCCTCTCCGGTGTCCCCGAGCGAGGCCAGACCGGTCAGGAGGTCGGACACGGTGCCGGCGGTCACCTTCTGCTCGCCGGTGACCCACACGGCCCTGGTCCGGGCGAAGTCGCCGGGGTTCGCGGCCAGGTACCCCGGGGCCAGTTCCGCCTCTCTGTCCCGGCGGAACCGGCGGCGCCGGGCGATCTCGGTGATGTACGCCTCGAACTGTTCGCCCGACATGCCCGCCTCGGTCATCCAGGCGAGCGTCGACGCGCGGTCGTGCAGTCCCCGGCCCCGCCGGAACTCGTCGGCCGTCGCCTGGAGGTCGGCGGCGGTGAGCGGCTCGGCGGGCGAACCGGCAGGTGACTCGGTGTCGCCGGTGGCCTCGACGAGCAGGCACTGGTCGACGATCTCCCGGTACGGCGACGAGTCACCCCGGGAGAGCGTGCGCAGCATGGTCAGCGCCTGGGGGACCGTCACGTCCACGTCGTTGACGCTGACCAGGTATCCGGCCGCCCAGTGCGTCGAGTGGTCGATCAGCCAGGGCACCCCGTCCTCCGGCGGGGCGGTCAGCGCGACCGTGCCGCCGTCGGGATGGTCGAGGAGCAGGTCGTAGTCGACCACCGGGGTACCGGGGCGCCGGTCGACGACGAGCTGCGCCCGGACCTCCGGGTGCCGCGCCGCCCACTCGTCGGCCGCGCGCCGGGCGTCGGCGACGTCTACGCTGCGGCGGGGGAGCGCGCGGAGCAGGGAGACCCCTGCCTCCAGGGCCTCGGCGAAATCGGTCACGGTGTTCCTCCGTCCATGAGCCAGCCCGCGATCGCGTCGCTGACGGGCAGCCCGGTCCACAGCTCGACGAACCCCCAGGCGCCGTTGGAGTTCAGCTCCAGGAAGACGTACTCGCCGCCGGGGGTGACGATGAAGTCCAGCGCCGCGTAGGTCAGCCCGACGTCGGCGACCAGCCGGGCGCAGCGCAGCGACACCTCGGCGGGCAGCTCGTGCACGCCGTACCTGACCCGGTCGTTGTCGTAGTGCCGCCAGTCGTCCCTGGCCGCCCGGGAGCCCGACGCGTCGATCTCGGCCGCGAACACCCGCGCCCCCACGACGATCACCCGCAGCTCGACCGCCTTGGGGACGTAGGGCTGCAGGATGACCGGCTCGTGCCGGATCCGGTGCCGGGAGGTCAGGTGGCGGCGGGTGACCACGGTCGTGTACGCGCGGTGCTCTGCGCCGTCGACCTGGAACGGCTCGGCGGTGATCTGCTTGGCGACCAGCCGCCCCTCCGCCGACTCGTACGCGTCCGCCAGCTCCGCGGGGTCGTTGGTGTAGACCGTGTCGGGCACGGAGAAGCCCAGCTCGATCGCCCGCGCCATGTGGAAGATCTTGTTGTGCGCGCGGCGCTCGTCCGCTCGGCGGCCGGGGAGCCAGCGCGCGGTCAGCAGGCTCCACACCCCGTCCAGCATGAACTCCGCCTGCTCGTCGACGTGCGCGCGGTGGCTCGGTTCGGTCACGGTGCCGGCGGCCGAGGGTTTGCCCGGCCGGCTGCGCCACACCGCGGTGACCCGGGACAGGTCGACCGTCTCCGTACCGGTGTCCAGCAGCAGCCGCCGTTGCCCGCCGGCGAACGAGGCGGTGATCCGGCTGCGCCCGGGGAAGTCGGCGGTGTCCCACCACAGCACCGGCGGGCCGGTGCCGTCACCGGTATCGTCACCCACCAGCCGGGCGCCGCGCCGCCGGAGCGCGGCCAGCACTCTTTCCGCGGCCCCGTCCCCACGGCTGCTGACTATCAGAATCACTGCCCGGTCCCATCTGCGCAGGCGCGGCGGGACCGGTTTCCCGTCCCGCCGCGCCGTGTTCGATCCAGTACGCCGATCGGGGGCGCGGCCTGTCCTATGGTGAGACGGCCTCCCGGCACCGGCGGGGTGGCCTGGTCAGCCGACCCACTCGCGGCGGCAGGGTCCCGCCCCGTCGTAGGTCAGCACCCATCCGCCCTGGCCGCCGTCGACCCCGCCCAGCTCGGCCTCGGTCAGCTCGGCGCCCTCGAAGGGCAGGTCGTCGATCGTGATCTTCGACATGATCGCTCCTTCTGGCCGCGTGAGGCGGCGCGGTCGTATCGGACTAGCGGTCGTGTGCTCGGACTAGTACTGCCACCACTCGCACGGCAGGTTCTTCTTCCATGCGCTGACGGACCATTTCTGGCCGCCGTCGACCTCGCCCAGCTCGGCCTCGGTCAGCTCGGCGCCCTCGAAGGGCAGGTCGTCGATCGTGATCTTCGACATGATCACTCCTTTCGGCCGCGTCGTCGCGACCCCCGTTGGTCTTCCGCTCCCGGGATCGGGAGCCGGTCACCAGGTCCTTGTTCTCGGCCCCGGTCGTGTGGAGGACCCTAGGAACGGACACTTGCGGGCCACTTGTGCCCTGGTTGTGTCCGGGGCCGGAGGTTCTCGACCGTCCTGGCCGCCTCCGGGCGATCCGCGCGGCCCGGCCCGCCGAAGCGGTCCCGGTCCCCCTGAATCCGGGAAACGCGAAGAAAAGTGTCCGGCGATCGGCGGGATTTTTTCATGTGGTAATTCATATTTCTGAAATTCAACAGGTATTGACGAAATTCTTGATGACTTGCAAAGTGATCACTACAGTCCCGCCGTTCACTCTGGTACGACCTGACCTCACATTCGGAGAGCACGAAAAATGAGAAGGTTCCTGGCATTCGCCGCCGCGACGTTGACGGCCGCGGCGGGAATGGCCGTCGCGGCGGTTCCCGCCCAGGCAGCCCCTGTGAACAGGCTTTCCGTCCTGTCGGCGCTCCCCGCGGTGGACGCCGTGGTGATCGCGAACGGGGTGCGCCTGCGGGCCAGCGCCGGAGGGTCGACGGTTATCGGCTATCTCTATTACGGCGATTACGGGCAGGTGCTGAATCCGAACTCGACGAGCGGCTGGTGCAACTTCCGGCTGGGCGGCAGATCGGCCTCGGGACTGGCGGCGGGCACCACGGGATGGGTCTCGTGCAGCTACCTGGCCAGGGAGGACGGCCTGGGTGCCGACGGCTTGAACGTCGACACCCTGCGGGGATAGCGGGGACAGCGGGGACGACAGACCCGGCCGCCCGGCTCCCCACGGCCGGGCGGCCGTTTCTCGCCGACCCCTTTCCGTCGCCGGGTCCCGGCATCGCGTCGTGAAGCCCCGCCGTCGCGTCATCCGTCCAGGAGTTTGAGACCGATGACGCCGGCCAGGACGAGCGCGAGGCAGCCGAGCCTGGCGGGTGCCGCGCTCTCGCCCAGGGCGACGATGCCTACGGCGGCGACCCCGAGCGCACCGAGTCCGACCCAGGCCGCGTACGCGGTGCCCAGGGGCAGAGTCCTGAGCGCGAAGGTGAGCATGACGAAGCTCAGGACCGCCGCCGTCACCCCGACGAACGCCGGCCAGAACCGGGTGAACCCGTCCGAGCGTTCGAGCGCGGTGGCCCAGACGATCTCCAGTGCGGCCGCCGTGAGAAGCAGAACCCAGGCCATGGCGGTCAGGCCGTGGTGCCGGCGTCGACGGTGATGGTGGCGCCGGTGATGTTCCTGCCGCCCTCTCCCGCCAGGTGCGCGACGGTGGCGGCGATGTCGCCGGGGTCGCAGTAGCGGTCCAGGGCGGTGAAGCGCCGCTCCTCCTCCGCCTCGGGGCTGTCGGCCGGGTTCATCTCGGTGTCGGTCGAACCGGGCTGGACGAGGTTGGCCGTGATGCCCCTCGGCCCCAGGTCCCTGGCTAGGCCCTTGGTCAGGCCGACCAGCGCGGACTTGCTCATCGCGTAGAGCGTCCACCCCGGGTACGGCACGCGTTCGGCGAGGCTGCTGCCGATGCAGATGATCCGGCCATCCCGGCCCATGTGCCGGGCGGCGGCCTGGGCCAGCACGAACGAGGCGCGGGAGTGGATCGCGAGGGTGCGGTCGACCTCGGCGAGCGTCACCTCCTCCAGCGGCCCGAACGGGGCGATGCCGGCGTTGCTGACCACGATGTCGATCCGCCCGAACTCGGTGATCGTCCGTTCGACCGCGGCGACGAGCGCGCCCGCGTCGGTGGCCTCCGCCACCACGGCCAGCCCACGGGCGCCGGCGGCCTCGATCTTCTTGACGACCGTCGCCGCCCGCTCCTCCGAGCGCGCGTACGTGATCACCACGTCGGTGCCCTCCGTGGCGAGGCGTACGGCGATGGCGGCGCCGATCCCACGGCTTCCCCCGGTGACGAGGGCGACCCTGCGTGTCATGCTGTACTCCTTAAGCGGAATCAGTTCCGCTTAACCATAAAGTGGAACTGATTCCGCTTACAAGTCTCCAGTAGCCTGTGATCGTGGACGTCGTCACGAATCCCCGCCGCGAGCGGGTCGACGCGGCGCGCAACCGGGCGAAGATCCTCGCCGCGGCCGCCGGCATCGTCGCCGCTCACGGCGTCGAGGGGTTGTCGATGGCGGAGGTCGCCGCCGCCGCGGGGGTCGGCGTCGGCACGCTGTACCGCAGGTTCGGCGACCGCTCAGGGCTGGCGTACGCGCTCATCGACGAGCGGGAACGCGAGTTCCAGGCGGCCTTCATCGAGGGGCCGCCGCCCCTGGGGCCAGGTGCCGACGCGCCCGCCCGCATCCGCGGCTTCCTGCACGCCCTCGCTGACAGGACGGTGGAACAGCTGGACCTGCTGGTGATGGCCGAGACGGCGACACCGTTCGCGCGCTTCGGGGGTGCCTACGACGCCTACCACGCCCATCTGTCGATGCTCGTCGCCCAGGCCGGCCCCGGCTCCGACGCCTACGTCCTCGCCGACGCACTTCTCGCCCCGCTGGCCGCGCCACTGCTCGCCCACCGCCTGCGCGAGCACGGGGTGACGGTCGAGCGCGTCAAGGCGGGGCTGGACGACCTGCTGGCCGCGTTCACCCCCTGAGCGCCCGGAAGTCTTCCGGTGGTTCGCGCGGGCGTACGCTCCGCGCGGGGATGGGCGGAGACGGAGGGTACGCCCGCACGAGAAAACGGAAGCCGAAACAGGCGCGGAAACGGGCACGGACGTCCGTCCGTGCCCGCGTGTGCCGCACCCGGTGCGGCCGGTTCCGATCAGACGCCGCGGCGGGCGGCCGCCTTCCTGATGAGGGGCGTGAACAACGCCAGTACCGCCACGGCCAGCAGTGTCGCCGCGATCGGGCTTCTGACCAGGACCGTCACGTCGCCCGCGCCGATGGCCAGGGCCCGGCGGAGCTGGATCTCGGCCATCGGGCCCAGGATCAGGCCGATCACCGCCGGGGCGACCGGCAGACCGAAGCGGCGCATCGCGAAACCGAGCAGGCCCAGGAGATAGAGGATGACCAGCTCCACCCAGGAGGAGTTCAGCGCGTAGACGCCGAGCGCCGCGAACAGCGCGATCCCCGAGTAGAGGTAGGGGCGGGGGATGTGCAGCACCCGGGCCCAGAGCGGGGCCAGCGGCAGGTTGAGCACCAGCAGCATGGTGTTGCCCACGAACAGTGAGGCGATCATGCCCCAGACCAGTGCCGGATTGTGGTCGAACAGCTGCGGCCCCGGCTGCAGCCCGTACTGCTGGAAGGCCGCCAGCAGGATCGCGGCCGTCGCGGAGGTGGGCAGGCCCAGGGTGAGCAGCGGGACCAGCGTGCCCGCCGCCGAGGCGTTGTTGGCGGCCTCGGGGCCCGCGACGCCCTCGATGGCGCCCTTGCCGTACTCCTCGCGGGCGATCCCGCGCGCCAGGCGTCTCTCGATCGAGTACGACAGGAACGTCGGGATCTCCGCTCCGCCGCCGGGCAGCGCGCCGAAGGGGAAGCCGAGTGCGGTGCCGCGCAGCCAGGGCCGCCAGGAACGCGACCAGTCGGAGCGGCCGAGGAACGCCCGGCCGACCGGGATCACCTCCGGCGGGCCGTGCCGCAGCCGGGAGGCGACGTAGAGCACCTCGCCCACGGCGAACAGGCCGACCGCGACGATCACCACGTCGATGCCGTCGAGCAGCTGCGGCACGCCCAGCGTCAGCCGGGCCTGGCCGGTCTGCTGGTCGATGCCGATGAGCCCGATGACCAGGCCGAGCCCCAGGGACGCCAGTCCCCGCACCACGGAGCGGGACAGCACGGACGAGACGGCCGTGAAGGCCAGCAGGGCCAGTGCGAAGTAGTCCTCGGGGCCGAAGGAGATGGCGAAGTCCACCACCAGGGGGGCCGCGACGACCAGTAGCGCGGTGGCGATGGTGCCCGCGGCGAACGAGCCGATGGCGGCGGTCGCCAGCGCCTGGGCGGCCCGGCCCCGCTTGGCCATCTTGTTGCCCTCCAGCGCGGTGATCATCGAGGAGCTCTCGCCGGGCGTGTTGAGCAGGATCGAGGTGGTCGACCCGCCGTACATGCCGCCGTAGTAGATGCCCGCGAACATGATGAACGCGCTGGCCGGAGGGACGGTGAAGGTGATCGGCAGCAGCAGTGCCACGGTCATGGCCGGGCCGATGCCGGGCAGCACACCCACCAGCGTGCCCAGCGTGACGCCCACCAGCGCGTACAGCAGGTTGACCGGGGTGAGGGCGGTCGCGAAGCCATCCAGCAGCAACTGGAACGAGTCCACTCAGATCACCCCGGACAGCAGCCCGGCCGGCAGGGTCACACCGAGCCCTTTGACGAAGGCCAGGTAGGTGGCGGTGGACAGCAGGATCGCGATGACGCCCGCGCGCAGCCGGTGGGGGGCGCCGAGCGTCACGGACAGGCCGAAGAAGAGCAGCGCGCCCGCGACGACCCAGCCGAGCAGGTCGAGCAGCCCGGCGAAGGCCAGGAAGATCACGCTGACCAGCGCGACGGTGCGCCAGTCCGCCCGCGCGCCGGAGTCGGCGTCCTCGGCGTCCTCGGGATCGCCGTGGCCCCCCCTGAGCACGTCGATCACGTAGAACAGTCCGATCAGCAGCATCGCCGCCCCGACCAGGGCGGGGAAGAACCGGGGACCGAGACCGAAGGAGGAGCCCGCGGCGGCCACGTCCGCGGTGCCGACGATCACGAACGCCCCCAGCGCGAGGACCAGCACCGCCAGCCCCAGCTCGGGCCGCCGCCATGACCAGCCGGTCGCGCTCTCGGGCGCCGCCTCGCCTCCCGAATGCGGGACGGGACCGGGGGCGGAATCCAGGACGGGATCAGGACCGGAATCCGGGCCGGGGCCGGGGGACGCGCCGGTACCGCCGTCGCCCGCGCGGGCGACGGCGGCGGGTTCGGATCCGGTGCCGGTCGCACCGGCACCGGTCGCGCCGGTGCCGGTGCGATCAGACTGGTCTTCTACGGGAAGCATCAGGAGACGAGGCCCATCTCCGCGATGACCGCCTTGACCTTGGTCTGCTCCGCCGCGAGGAAGTCGGCGAACGGCTGGCCGGTCTGGAAGACGTCGGCCCAGCCGTTCTTGATCACCGCGTCCTTCCACGCCGGCGAGTCGTGCATCTTGGTGACCAGCTCGATGAGCTCCTGCTTCGTCCCGTCGTCCAGCCCGCCGGGCGCGACGAAGCCTCGCCAGTTGGCCAGCTCCACGTCCAGGCCGCCCTCCTTGAGGGTCGGGGCGTCCACGTTGCCCAGCCGGGCGGGCGAGCTGACACCGAGGGCGCGTAGCTTGCCGGACTTCACGTGCTCGGCGAACTCGCCGATACCGGAGATCCCGGCCGCCACCTTCTCGCCGAGCAGCGCGTTGAGCGCCTCGCCGCCGCCGGAGTGGGCGATGTAGTTGACCTGCTTGGGGTCGATACCCGCGGCCTTGGCCATCAGGCCCGCCACGATGTGGTCGGTACCCCCGGCGGAGCCGCCCGCGATGGCGATCTTCGCGGGGTCCGCCTTCCACGCCGCCGTCAGGTCGGCCAGCGTCTGGTAGGGCGACCCCGCGGGAACCACGACGATCTCGTACTCCTCGGTCAGCTTCGCGATGGGCGTGGTGTCGGCCAGGGTGACCTTCGACTTGTTCTGCTCCACCGCGCCGACCATCACCAGGCCCATGGTCATCAGCAGATTGCCGTTGCCCTTCTCGCCCGCGAGCTGGGCGAGGCCGATGGTGCCTCCCGCGCCTGGCACGTTGTAGATCTCGACCTTGCGGGACGGGGCAGCGGACTTCAACGCCTCTCCCGCGACGCGGGAGGTCTGGTCCCAGCCGCCTCCCGGTGAGGCCGGAGCCATGATTCTCAGCGCGCTGGTACCCGAGCCCCCACCGGAACCGCAGGCGGTGAGGGCGGCGAGGGACAGCACCGCGAGGGTGGCGAATCTCCGAAGACGCATGGTCGAACTCCCAACAACATGAACAGAGCGTGGTGAGGATGGTGACCGCAGCCGGTCGCCGTGTCGATCCTTTGCGTGTTTGCCGTCGTATCGGTCATATTGGTCACGCGTCTCCGCGATCTCACCGTTATCTCGGACTGCTTTCATCGATCTTCCCTGACAAGGGAGTCAACTCGTGCGACGCTTGGTCAACGCCTCGCTCGGCACCCAGTTCTTCGTGTTGCAGACGGTGATCGTGTTTCTCGCGGTCGGCGGTACGGCGGCTGTCTGGATGGAGCACACCCGTGAGCTGCTGGACTGGCAGTATCAGCAGCGCGCCCTGGCGATCGCCGAGTCCGTGGCGGGGCTTCCCCAGGTGCGCGAGGCGTTCAGCAGGGCGCGGCCCGAACTGAGCCTGCAGCCGATCGCGGTCGGGGTGCAGGCGGCCACCGGCGCCGACTACGTGGTGATCGCCAACCGGGACCAGATCCGCTACGCCCACCCCAACACGGCCCTGATCGGCAAGCGGCTGTCCACCGACGGCTCGCAGGTCATGACGGACGGGCGGCCCTGGACCGGCATCCAGACGGGAACGCTGGGCCGCTCGGTGCGCGGCAAGGCGCCGATCTTCGACTCCGCGGGGAAGGTCATCGGTCTGGCCTCGGTCGGGATCCTGGAGGAGACCGTCGCCGACCAGCTCAGCGTGGCGCTGCCGCCACTGTTCTGGACCGTGCTCGCGGTCCTGGTCGCCGGGTCGGCCGCCGCCGCGTTGATCGCTCAGAGGGTCCGCCGTCAGACGTTCGGCCTGGAACCGGCGGAGATCGCGGCCCTGCTCGAACAGCGTGAGGGCGTGCTGCACGGCGTCAAGGAGGGGGTGCTCGCCCTCGATCTGGCGGGCCGGGTGACGCTGGTCAACGACGCGGCACGCGACCTGCTCGGACTCTCCCAGCACGACGTCGGCCGGAGTCTGGGAGAGATGCGGCTTTCCGACCGGATGCGGGACGTGCTGGACGGTGCGGACCCCGGCGACGACCGGGTGGTGCTCCACTGTGACCGGGTGCTGGTGCTCAACCGGACCCCGGTGGCGGTGCGGGATCGGCAGAGCGGCTGGGTGGTCACCCTGCGGGATCGGACCGAGCTGGTACGACTGGCGCGCGAGCTCGACCAGGCCAGCACCACGACCGGCGCGCTGCGCGCGCAGGCCCACGAGTTCGCCAACCGGATGCACACCGTGGTCGGCCTGCTGGAACTCGGCGAGTACGAGACGGCCGTCAGTTACATCACCCAGACCACCGAGGCGTACAGCAGGCACGCCGCGGGCGTCCGGGAGAAGGTCGCCGACCCGACGCTGGCCGCGCTGCTGCTGGCGAAGTCGGCGGAGGCGGCCGAGCGGGGCGCGACCCTGGTGCTGTCCGACGACTCCCGGGTGGAGGAGGGCATGATCGGTGATCCGCACGACGCGGTCCTGGTCGTCGGCAACCTGGTGGCCAACGCCCTCGACGCGCTGCAGGAGAGTGGGGGAACGGTGGAGGTCTCGGTCCGTACCGAGGCGGACGGGCTGCACATCCGGGTCGGCGACTCCGGTCCGGGGATCACCCCGAGCCTGGTCCACGAGGTCTTCCTGGAGGGCTTCACCACCAAGGTGGCCCATGCCGGGCCACGGGGCCTGGGGCTGGCGCTGACCCGCCAGACGTGCTCGCGCCGGGGTGGCTGGGTACGGGTGCACAACGCGGGCGGCGCCGTCTTCACCGCGCTCCTCCCCACGGGTGAGCCCCCGCCGTCTCCCGAGGGGGAGCCCGCCGGCCCCGGGGAGCCCGCGGAACGGCAGGTGCGGAGATGACCGGGGACGGGTGCGCGGAGGAGATCCGCGTACTGGTGGTGGACGACGACTTCATGGTGGCCAGGATCCACGGCGGCTACGTCGCCAGGCTGTCCGGCTTCACGGTCACCGGCATCGTGCACACCGGGAGCGCCGCCATCGAGTCGGTCATGACGCACCGGCCCGACCTGGTGCTGCTCGACATCTATCTGCCGGACATGTCGGGACTCGATGTACTCATGACGCTCAGGGGAGCCTCGCACCCGGTGGACATCCTGGTGATCACCGCCGCGCGTGACGTGGCCACGGTCCGGGCGGCCATGCGCGGCGGCGCGGTCAACTACCTGATCAAACCTTTCACCGCCCGCGTTCTCGGTGACCGCCTCGGACAGTACGCCGAGATGCACCGGAGGCTCGCCACTCTCGGGAACGAGGCGCGCCAGGACGAGGTCGACCAGTTCTTCGGCACGGTCAAGGGAGTCCCGCTGCCGCTGCCCAAGGGGTTGTCGGCCACCACGTGCACCCTGGTGGCCACCGCGCTCAGGAAGAGCGGCACCGACATGTCGGCGGCCGAGGCGGCGGTGATCACCGGCCTCTCCAGAGTCAGCGCCCGCAGGTACCTGGAGCACCTGTGCGCGGCGGGTCAGGCGGAGCTCCGTCCGAAGTACGGCACCGCTGGTCGGCCCGAGCACCGCTACCGCTGGACTGGTTGATTTGTTATTTATTTTTGGGTGTCGGTTGACCGGTGTGGTCTAGGGTTGCGGGAGGTGGAAGCTGCGAAGCAGGAGGAGACGGAGGCCGTGCGGAACGCCGGAGCGTCTGTGGACCCGCCGACGGACCCCTTTGAGGCGATACCGCTTCCCTCGCGTCCAGTCCCGCCCGGTGCCCGTGATCCACGCCTCCCTCCGGGAGCACCGGGCGGCCGTTCCAAGGACGGCTCGCGCCTCCCCCCGGGAGTCTCGCCCGACATCTTCGGCCCCACCGGTTTCGGCGGTCCCGCCGCACCGGCCCGCGGGGCGACGGCGCTTCCGCCCGTGGCACAGCCACCGCAACCCTGGCAGATGGCGGCTCCACCCGAGCCCTCGTTCCGGCGGGACGAGCCCTCGCTCGTCCCCGGTGGCGACGGGGGGTTCCCGCAGCCCAGCGGCCTCCGTTACGAGGAGCCCGCCCCGGGCCGGCGCAAGGGCCGCAGGATCGCCCTGATCATCCTCGCCGTGCTGTTCGTCGCCGCTCTCGCCTACGCGGTGCCCGCGGTCGTCATGTCCGGCAAGATGCTGCCGGGCACCACGGTGCGGGGTGTCGAGATCGGTGGCCTGACCGCGACCGAGGCGGCCGACAAGCTCAGAGACCGACTGGCGGGTGAGGCCTCGGAGGAGATGACCCTCCTGGCCGCGGGCAAGCGCTACGAATTCGAACCGGGCAAGGCGGGTCTGGAGTTCAACGTGGTCGACACCATCGACCAGGCGCCCAGCGACTTCCCCAATCCCGCCGAGGTGTGGCGGGCCTTCACCGGCACCACCGAGCTGGAGCCCAAGATCTCCTCCGACGCCGAGGCCATGAAGACCGCGGTCGCGGGCCTGGCCAAGAAGATCGACCTCAAGGTCCGCGAGGGTTCGGTCACGTTCGAGGGCGTCAAGCCCGTCGTCGTGACGCCCCGCGACGGCAGGGAGCTGGAGAGGGAGGCCGCGGTCGCCGCGATCACGGACGCCTTCCTCGGTCCGGCGAAGGAGGTCAGGCTTCCGGTCTCGGTGATCAAGCCCAAGGTCGGCGCGGAGACGGTCAAGAAGGCCGCGAACGACGCGGGCAAGGCGTTGTCCGGGCCGGTCACCCTGACCTTCGCCGGCAAGCAGGTCCAGTTGCCGGTGGAGACCCTCGCCGCGCACCTGTCCTTCGAGCCGGACAGCTCCGGCGGCATGCGCCCGGTGTTCGACGCCAGGAGCGCGGTGGCCTCGGTGGAGGACAAGCTCATCGACCCGGTGCTGGCCCCGCGCGACCCCACGTTCCAGATCGTCGCGGGCAAGCCGAAACTGGTGCCCGGCCGCAAGGGGAAGGGCGTCGACGACGAACGGCTCGCGGCCGACGTGGCCGAGATGGTCTCCCGTAACGGAGAGCGGACGATCCCGGTGGCCATGGCCACGGTCCGGCCGCGGATGTCCGACGCCGAGGCGCGCAAGCTCGGCATCAAGGAGCGGATCAGCCAGTTCACCACGCCCTACGAGTGCTGCCCGCCACGGGTGACCAACATCAGGGCGCTCGCCAAGCTGCTGGACGGTTACCTGGTCAAGCCGGGCGAGACCTTCTCGCTCAACGGCGTCATCGGCCAGCGCGACACCGCCCGCGGTTTCGTCCCCGCTCCCATGATCCAGGGCGGCAGGCTGGTCGACTCGGTCGGCGGCGGCATCTCCCAGTTCGTGACCACGATGTACAACGCGGTGTTCTTCGGCGGCCTTGAGGACGTCCAGCACATGGCACACGAGTTCTACATCTCCCGCTACCCCGCCGGACGGGAGTCCACCGTCTCCTGGCCCGAACCCGACTTCCGCTGGAAGAACGACTCGCCGTACGGGGTGCTGGTGAAGACCTCCTTCGACAACAACGGGGTCACCGTCGCCTTCTGGAGCACCAAGCGGTACGAGATCGAGTCGATCTCGTCCGAGCGCTACAACATCACCCCGTTCAAGAGCGCGACCGACAGCGGCCCCAACTGCATCCCGATGGTCGGCCAGCAGGGGTTCACGATCGACGTCTGGCGCGTCTTCAAGCAGAACGGCAAGGAGATCAAGCGCGTCAAGGAGACCACGGTCTACCGCCCCGAACTCGACCTGAAGTGCGTGAGTGCCGATGGCGACGCTGACGCGTCGCAGTGAGGCCGCTCTTACCCGGCTCCTTCCCTCGTCGAGGAAGGCCGCTCGTTCCTCACGACCTTCCTCTCCTCAGTCCAGTCGCCGGCGCGGCCTCACGGGGAGTCCCTCGGGGATGGAACGTGGGGTACGTCCTCGGGGTGGTCGCTGGGGTGACCTTTCTGGGAGTGGTTGGATAATGCGGGGATGAAGATCTGGGTCCCCTCGAAAGCCGCCGCCGACGTTCTGTGTGATCTGCCCGAAGTGGAGTGCGCCGTCTATGACGGCACGGAGCCGGTGCCGGAGGGGGCGGAGCGGGTCGAGGTCTGGATTCCGCCGCTGACGCCGGTGGCGGGTCTCCCCGATCTGCTCGCCAGGATGACCGGCCTGCGGCTGCTGCAGACCGTCACGGCGGGTGTCGACGCCTACCGGCCGCACCTGGCGGAGGGGGTGACGCTGTGCAACGCCCGGGGAGTGCACGACGCGGGTACCGCCGAGTGGGCGGTGGGGGCCATGATCGCGGTGCTTCGGGAGTTTCCCGGATTCGTGCACGCGCAGCGGAAGGGCGAGTGGACCTACCACCACACCGGGGTGCTGGCCGACTCCACGGTCCTGATCGTCGGCTACGGCTCGATCGGTGAGGCACTGGAGCGGCGGCTCGACGGTTTCGAGGTGGACGTCGTCCGGGTGGCCAGGACCGCCAGGCCAGGTGTGCACGGCATGGACGAGCTGCCCGCCCTGCTGCCCGCGGCGGATGTGGTGGTGCTGCTCGTACCGTCCACCCCCGAGACCGCGGGCATGGTGAACGCGGGTTTCCTGGCGGCGATGAAGGACGGCGCCGTCCTGGTGAACGCGGCCAGGGGGTCGGTGGTCGACACCGCGGCTCTCGTCGCCGAGCTGGGCGGCGGCCGGATCCTGGCCGCGCTCGACGTCACCGATCCCGAGCCGCTGCCCGAGGGGCACCCGCTGTGGAGCGCGCCGGGGGTCCTCATCACCCCGCACGTCGCGGGCAGCAGCCCGGCGTCCGTACGGCGCACGCTGAAGCTGCTCCGCTCCCAGTTGCTGCGCTACCTCGCGGGCGAGCCGCTCAAAAACGTGATCACGGGTTCCTACTGACCGGCAAAGGAATCCGGACTGTGGCTACCTCGTGACCTGCGGTGCGTACCGTCGGCAGGAGCGATTTGCATCGCCCGCGCGGTTATCAGATCGGTGACGACTATGGCGTTGTCACTCCTCGCGCGGGCCGGACGGCCCACACTGGCCGTGTGCCGGTACGAGCGCCGAGGACGAAGAACGACGTGCTCGCGCCGGTGACACGAGCGCAGTGAGTAAGGGATGCTGCGGGAGCAGAGCACACTGAAACGACACCGATAGGCAGACGACATTGATCCGCTGGCGTGACCCCCGGGTACCGCTGACCGCCGCCGCCGTCGGCGTGGTGGGGCTCGTTGCCGCTCTTGTCAGCGGCGCTCCCGCCGTGGTCGTCGAGGCGGTGGCGGGCGTCGTCACCGCTGCGGCCGCCGCGGGTTCACTGTTCGCCGCGGCCTCCAGGGTGATCAGCAGGCGCAGGGCACTGGCCTGGCGCTGGCTGGCGGGTGGCTCGGTCACCTGGCTGCTCGGGGTGGGGGTGCGGCCGATCGCGGACGGCGCGCCGTTCGTGGTGACCTTCGCCGACCTGGTGCTGCTGGCCGGTACGGCCATGATCGCCGTCGGTACCGCGCTGTCGGCGGTCAGGCCCGCCCGAGGGCATGCCCTGTTGCGCGATCTCGCCGACTCCTACGTGTGCGCCGCCTCCATTCTGGTGATCATCTGGGTGACGCTGGTGGGGCCGGTCTACCGCGACGCCGGCGACGCGGGCAACGCCGCGGTCACCTTCGCCTCACCCCTGTTCTGCCTGATCCTCGCCTGTGTCGTGGGCCCCGCCGTGGTGCCGATCAGGCGGTCGGCCTGGCCGGTCGGTCTGGCGGCGCTGGCCGTGCTGGCCGCCGTCGCGACCTCGGAGACGACCACCGCGCTGGCTCGGGTGAGCGGCGACACGCCGTCGCTCACCTGGGTGTGGCTGGCCCCCGTCGCGTTCCTGGTGCTCGCCGTGGTCCCGTGGAGCGGGCGCGCGGAGCGACCGCCGGACCTGGAGGACGACGAGCCCCTCCTCCGCGAGAGCACGTCCTCGCTGATCGCGGCGGTGCCGCTGTTCCTGGTCGCGGCGGCCACCGTCGTCGTGCTCCTGAAGGTGATCGGTGGCGGGGTACAGGGACCGCCAGTGGTGCTGGCCTCGGTGTGCGCGTCGATCGTCGCGGTCCTGCTGGTACGCATGTTCGTGATGCTGCTGGAGACCGGGCGGCTGCGCAGCCTGCTCCATCTCGGTGAGCGGCAGCTGCACGACCTGGCGGAGAGCGCCGGCGACGTGGTGCTGCTCTGCGACTACGACGGTGTGGTGCGGCAGATCGGCGAGGGGGTCGAGAGCACGTACGGGTACCGCCCCGAGGAACTGGTCGGCGGGAAGATCTTCGACTACATCCACCCGGAGGACGTGCCGGGAATCCAGGGGGCGCTGAGCGCGATGAGCCTGGAGGAGGAGGCCGAGGAGGGGCCTGGCGCGTGCATGGTCGCCTGCCGGGTCCGAGCCTCCGACGGTACCTGGCGCCCCGCCGAGTCGGTCGCCACCCGGCACGTGCGCGGCGAGGGCCTGCTGCTCGTCACCACCCGCGACATCAGTGACCAGGAGGCCCTGCGCAGCCAGGTCGCCCACCTGACCTTCCACGACGGGGTGACGGGCCTGCCCAACCGGGCCTACTTCGAGGAACGCACCCGCGAGGTGCTCGGCCGTCCCGGCGCGAGCAGCGTCGCCGTGGTCTTCCTGGACCTGGACGGTTTCACCGCGGTGAACGACTCGGTCGGCCACGCCAGCGGCGACTACCTGCTCGGCCAGGCGGCCAGGAGGCTCCGCGCCGCCGTACGGACCGACGACACCCTGGCGCGTTGGGGCGGAGACGAGTTCGCGGTGCTGCTCGAGGCGGTCGACGCCCAGACCGCGGTGGACCTGGCCGAGCGACTGGTCCGCACGGTCTCGTCCGAGCCGTTCCGGGTGGCCGACCGTGACATCGCGCTGACCGCGAGCGTCGGGGTGGCCTTCGCGGCCGACGACGTCTCCTCCGCCGACCTGATCCGCAACGCCGACGTGGCGATGGCCAGGGCAAAGGAACTGGGCGGGCGCAGGGTCGAGGTGTTCGCCGCGCACATGCACGCCGACGTGGTACGGCGCCTGGAGCTCGCCGCCGACCTGCAGCGGGCGCTGCTGGAAGACCAGTTCGTGATCGAGTACCAGCCGGTGGTCGACCTGGCCACCTCGCGCGTCACCGCCGTCGAGGCACTGGTGCGCTGGTGTCAGGGGGGCGAGTTCGTACCGCCCGAGCAGTTCCTCGGTCCGGCGGAGGACACCGGCCTGATCGTGCCGCTGAGCGAGTGGATCCTGCGCGAGGCATGCCGGGAGGTGGCCGTCTGGCGCGCCTCCGCGTGGGAGATCGGGCTCTCGCTCAACCTGTCCGCCCGGCAGATCATGGCGCCGCGTTTCGTGGAGACCGTCGAGTCCGCCCTGGTCGAGAGCGGGCTGCCGCCCAGCGCGCTGACCCTGGAGGTCATCGAGGAGATGCTGGTCGAGGACGCCGAGCAGACCATCACCCGGCTCTCCGAGCTGCGCACCCTCGGGGTCCGGCTGGCCATCGACGACTTCGGCACCGGTTACGCCTCGCTGGCGCTGCTGCGGCAGCTCCCGGTCGACATGATCAAGATCGACCCCTCCTTCGTGTCCGGGCTCGGTTGCGACGAGACGCTGACCCTGCTGACCCGTACGATCGTGCGGCTGGGCCACGACCTGGGGCTGATCGTGGTCGCCGAGGGCATCGAGCGGCCCGAGCAGCTGGAGTTGCTGCGCGAGATGGGCTGCACCCGAGGCCAGGGATTCCTGGTGGCGCGCCCGATGGCCGCGCGCGGCGTCGACTCGCTGATGCGCACCAGCCTCTCCAGCCTGGGGACTCACGCGTGACCTCACATCTCGGACTCTGAGATATCTGTCCCATGAATTTGACGTGGAGCCACTCCGTCGGCCAAGGTGGAGGCATGCAGATTGACCGTGGGATTCTTGTAGTACTTCACCGGCGCGCAGGTCGCTGAGCGAAGTACTCTGACCTGCGCGCCGCCCCAGCTCCGCCGATCAAGCGGAATGGGGCATTTTTTATGCCATTAAGCATGTTCAGCCACAAGGAACGAGCCGATGACCGAACAGATGACAGGAGCCCAGGCCCTCGTGAGGGCGCTGGAGCACGTCGGGGTCGACACTGTGTTCGGGATCCCGGGCGGCGCGATTCTCCCCGCCTATGATCCGCTCTACGACTCGACCAAGGTCCGGCACGTGCTTGTACGGCACGAGCAGGGCGCGGGGCATGCGGCCCAGGGGTATGCGCAGGCCACCGGCAAGGTCGGAGTCTGCATGGCCACCAGCGGTCCCGGCGCGACCAACCTGGTCACCCCGATCGCCGACGCCTACATGGACTCGGTCCCGATGGTCGCGATCACCGGTCAGGTGGCCAGTGCCGCCATCGGCACCGACGCCTTCCAGGAAGCCGACATCTCCGGCATCACCATGCCGATCACCAAGCACAACTTCCTGGTCACCGACCCGAACGACATCCCCAGGACGATCGTGGAGGCATTCCACATCGCCTCGACCGGGCGCCCGGGGCCGGTGCTGGTCGACATCGCCAAGGACGCGCTCCAGGCGAAGATGACCTTCGAATGGCCGGTCGTCATGCAGTTGCCCGGCTACCGGCCGGTGACCCGGCCGCACTCCAAGCAGATCCGCGAGGCGGCCAAGCTCATCGTCGAAGCCGGAAGGCCGGTGCTCTACGTGGGCGGCGGCGTGCACAGGGCCGGCGCGTCGGCGCAGCTGCTGGAGTTCGCCGAGCTGACCGGCATCCCGGTGGTCACCACCCTGATGGCGCGGGGCACCTTCCCCGACAGCCATCCGCAGCACATGGGCATGCCCGGCATGCACGGTTCGGTGTCGGCGGTCGGCGCGCTGCAGAAGGCCGACCTGATCATCGGACTCGGTGTCCGCTTCGACGACCGGGTCACCGGAGACCTGTCGACCTTCGCGCCGTACGCGAAGATCGTCCATGCGGACATCGACCCGGCGGAGATCTCCAAGAACCGGCACGCGGACGTCCCGATCGTGGGCGACTGCAAGGAGGTCATCTCCGACCTGATCGCCGCGGTGCGCGGTGAGGGACGCAAGGGCGACTACGCCGACTGGTGGACCGCGCTCAACACCTACAAGGCGACCTACCCGCTGGGCTACACCGAGTTCGAGGACGGCTCCCTCGCCCCGCAGTACGTGATGGAGCGGCTGGGAGCGATCGTCGGCCCGGACGCGATCTACACCGCGGGGGTCGGCCAGCACCAGATGTGGGCCGCCCAGTTCATCGGTTACGAGAACCCCGGCACGTTCATCAACTCCGGCGGCGCGGGCACGATGGGCTTCTCGTTGCCGGCGGCGATGGGTGCCAAGATGGGCCGGCCCGACACCACGGTCTGGGCCATCGACGGTGACGGCTGCTTCCAGATGACCAACCAGGAGCTCGCCACCTGCACGATCGAGGGCGTGCCGATCAAGGTCGCGATCATCAACAACGGTAACCTGGGCATGGTCCGGCAGTGGCAGACGTTGTTCTACAACGAGCGTTACTCCAACACCGACCTGCAGACGGTCCGCCGCATCCCCGACTTCGTCAAGCTCGCCGAGGCATACGGCTGTGTGGGACTGCGGTGCGAGCGCCCCGAGGACGTGGACGCGACGATCAAGAAGGCCATGGAGATCAACGACGTGCCGGTGGTCGTCGACTTCGTGGTGCACCAGGACGCCATGGTGTGGCCGATGGTCGCGGCCGGGACCAGCAACGATGACATCAAGTTCGCGCGCGACATGGCGCCGGTCTGGGACAGCGAGGACTAGGCATGAGCAGGCACACGCTCTCCGTGCTGGTGGAGAACAAGCCCGGCGTGCTCGCGCGCGTCGCGTCGCTGTTCAGCCGCAGGGGGTTCAACATCGACTCGCTGGCGGTCGGGCCGACCGAGCACGCGGACATCTCCCGGATGACCATCGTGGTCAGCGTCGCCGACCTGCCGCTGGAGCAGGTCACCAAGCAGCTGAACAAGCTCGTCAACGTGCTGAAGATCGTGGAGCTCGACCCGGCGCAGTCGGTGCAGCGCGAGCTCACACTGATCAAGGTGCGGGCCGACGCCGACAACCGCTCCAGCGTGCTGGAGCTGGTCAACCTGTTCCGGGCGCGCTGCGTCGACGTCTCCTCGGACGCGGTGACCATCGAGGTCACCGGCACGCCGGACAAGCTGCAGGCCTTCATCAAGGTCCTTGAGCCGTTCGGCATCAAGGAGCTCGTCCAGTCGGGCATGGTGGCCATCGGCCGCGGCGCCCGTTCCATCACCGACCGTTCTCTCCGGGCCCTGGACCGGACCGCGTAACGCACCCGAGAAACCCGAAAGGTTAAGCAAGTGACTGAGATCTTCTACGACGACCAGGCCGACCTGTCGATCATCCAGGGCCGGCACGTCGCCGTTCTGGGATATGGCAGCCAGGGCCACGCCCACGCGCTCTCGCTGCGCGACTCCGGTGTGGACGTCCGGGTCGGCCTGCCCGAGGGTTCCAAGAGCAGGGAGAAGGCCGAAGCCGACGGCCTGCGGGTGCTCACGCCCTCGGAGGCCGTCGAAGAGGCCGACCTGACCATGATCCTCGCGCCGGACCACATCCAGCGCCACCTTTACGCCGACCACGTGGCCCCGAACCTGGTCGAGGGCGACGCGCTCTTCTTCGGGCACGGCCTGAACATCCGCTACGGCCTCATCGAGGCGCCGGAGGGTGTGGACGTGGCCATGGTCGCCCCCAAGGGCCCCGGTCACCTCGTGCGCCGCCAGTACACCGCGGGCCGCGGCGTGCCGTGTCTCGTCGCGGTGGAGAAGGACGCCAGCGGGAACGCCCTGGACCTCGCCCTGTCGTACGCCAAGGGCATCGGCGGCACCCGCGCCGGCGCGCTGAAGACGACCTTCAAGGAGGAGACCGAGACCGACCTGTTCGGTGAGCAGGCCGTGCTCTGCGGCGGCGTGTCCGAGCTGATCAAGGCCGGTTTCGAGACCCTGATCGAGGCGGGCTACCAGCCCGAGGTCGCCTACTTCGAGTGCCTGCACGAGATGAAGCTGATCGTCGACCTGATGTACGAGGGCGGCATCCACAAGATGTACTGGTCGGTCTCCGACACCGCCGAGTACGGCGGCTACTCCCGCGGCCCGCGCGTGGTGACGCAGGAGACCAAGAAGGAGATGCAGCGCATCCTCGCCGAGATCCAGTCCGGCGAGTTCGCCAGGGAACTGGTGGAGGAGTTCGACAGCGGCCAGAAGAAGTTCACCGCCTACCGCGAGGAGCTCGCCGAGCACCCGATCGAGAAGACCGGTGCCAAGCTCCGCCCGATGATGAGCTGGCTGAAGTAGGGGCCGCCCGCACCGGGCACCTCGGAACGGCCCGCGCCCCCGCGACGAGTTCACGTCGCGCTCGGGGTTGGGCAGGCCGAGGACGCCCATCGCGCCGAGCGTGCGGAACACGTCGCGCGGGAAGTCCTCGTCCGCCTCGGCCTTCGCGACCCGG